>NZ_QPEX01000010.1:1200000-1504392 GCF_003335505.1 Bremerella cremea | reverse complement strand
GAGATCAGTCCACTGGCGAAATGTCGGCCAAAAGAAAAGCAATCCAACGACGGATGCCCGTTCTGCTTGTTTCATCGAGTCGTCGATAATCGTGGAGAAGGCACCAATCAGCCGGGCTCACAACCGGAACCTCGGGAAAGAAAACGAATAGGGGAACTCCCAAGGCTTCCGCGAGACGAGGCAGCAGCGAAAGGGAAATGGACTTTAGACCCCGTTCGTAGTCGCGAAGATCGTGGACCGTCACGTCCGGATACAGCAGCATAGCGATTTTTTCCTCGGAGATTCCGCGACGCTCACGAATCTCAAGCAGCCGTAAACCGACCTGCCGATCAAATTCGGTCACCTCTTTTAGATCCGTCATTTTCGCCTCCATCAAGCATTGACGGAGCTGCCGGCAGGTGCCGGGAGGTTTAGACAGCCAAAAACCGGCTCGCGGCGTATTCCCGCACGCGGTGTTGTATTCCGCCGCCCTCCCAACAGACTGGGAGGCTTTTAGCTGAATACGAAGCCAAAATCGCATGTTCTTGGAGGTCTAACGCTCCGTCAGTCGAAAGAGATAGCAGCACAAATGCCAAGTGTAAACGGCTTTCTGGGGGGGCGCGTTGCGAAGGTAGAGGTGGCTTCTGTGCTTTCCGCCGGATTCGCCACATCGTGGAACGCCTGCTCGCTACAAAATTCCTTTTCCACCCATTAGAATGGCATCAACCCACCTTTATGTCTTCTCAATCCGAGCTTTCCGTTGAGGCCGTATTATGTCAATCTCGCCGTGTCCCAATTGTGGAACGGAACTCGAATTTGAGCCCAGGTTCGTCGGAAAACAGATCCGATGTTCGTATTGCAACGAGATTTTCACCGCTCCCGAACCGAAACTGGGTGAGCCCGACGATAACAGCACCGTAATTGCAGTATTGGCCGGTGTCGGGGCTCTCCATGTCGCGGCCTTCTTGGGTTTGGCTCTGTGGCAAGGCTTTGGCATAGCACTTTTTTGGTTGATCGCAGCATTGGCGACTGAGGTATCAATCTGGAAATGGAAATCGATTCTCCGTTTCATTGAAACAATCGTTCATTCAATTCAGAAATCCAACGATGAGTTAGACGAACTTGTCGTGGCGGTGTCCGATGTCAAACCACAAGACCAAATTACCTCGCCGCCTACGAACCGCACAAAAAGCCCACGAAACCGCCAAACGGCTCGATCAGGACGAGCTGACGATGAATTAGTGGAAGTTATCCCCGACAATAGCCGCCGATCGGAAACTCCGCTGCCCCGGCCGAGATCGCGGCCAGAAAAGCCACAGACGCTAGGACGAAACTCCTGGCTGGACTCGATCTCCAAAAAAGGTTCGCAGTCGCGCCCCAATCCCAATAATCTTAAATCGGGGTGCAATTTTCTGGGGATTGGAACGGAGGTCAATTTTGGCCGCGGTGTTATTCGCGATCCGTTGATATACGTTTCGGATATCGCCAAACATGGGGAGTTTGATGCCTCACTAGTTGATACAACGCTGATTGTTGCTCGTGCTGGATCTCTCGTGCGAGGCTCGCTTCCTTATTGGCCCAGTTACTACGACTGTACCCCCGCCCAACGGTCTGTGTACTTGGATTGGCTGGCTACAGGTAAATCCGACCCCAGCGTCGAACTCGGCTTCGTTTTCATCTATTTCTATGGCCTCGAACGACGTGTATTAGTTGATCAAGCCGATCGAATAGTCGTAGCCAAAGAGGTAATGCGGCTATTGCCGATCTACGGATACTCAAATTCGTTTCGAAGGTATGCATGTGGGTTGCTTTGGTTATCACTTCTCTTGGCCAGTAAGTCGGAAGTCATCTCGGACGCCCTCTTGAACGAAGCGATTCGTGCAACGCCACGCTGGAATGACGAACTCGTTGAGCGTTATTTAACAATCCTCTTCAATGCTCAGAAGCCGCTTCCGGCCGACGCGGCGTTTCATGTTTGTGAGAACGATGGACGCTCAGCATCCAGTGTAATCGTTCGCCGGCATCGCGAAGAATTCCGCTCACTTTTCGACACACGCTACCGGGAAAAGTACGGCGAAGGCATTACGCTCAATGCAAGCAAACGCGAGAAACGGGTGGCGTATCAGCCAGCTAGTTCTTCACTCATGCGGGGATATGGTGCTTCCGACCATGTTGAATTGCCCAGAATGCCAGACGTACTGGCGATATCTTCGCAGTTCCGCGTGTTGATTGAGATTTGGAACGAATCGATTGATCACTTGAAAGCCTTTAGCCGGGCAGCAAAGAATGCCGGTGGCGAAGTTACGTCCGAAGCTTACGAGGCCTTGCCACCAGAGTTGCGTCAAGGCGACCATCCCGAAATGGATGCTTGGATGCAAGCCTGGGAGGAACACGTCGACGAGGAGTATCGCCCGCTCGTTCCTGTGGGAGTGCTCGCTAAAGTGAAGGGAATTCCCGAACGGGAGCGTTTGACAAAGGCTCAGTGTCTTAAGATCCTTCAGACGGCGGACACTATGGGGTTAGCCCTGGAGCCAGATACCCGGATGACAGGGACCAATTATCGCTGGGACGAAAAAGTCATCCTGTTCTTTCGTGAGAATGATACGTCGGATACCGCCAAGTATATGGCAGCTTCTGCACTTTTGCGTCTAGGAGCGACCATTGCCGAAGCTGACGGTACGGTTGACGATGTGGAGTTGCAGTTCATCTCCAGCCATCTGGAAGGTCAATTCAACCTTTCGGAGTTCGATTCGAAGCGACTCGAATGCCTGCAATACTTGCTGCTCCACTCCCAGGCCGGTGACAACAAAATTGGGAAGACTTTGGCAAAGCGACTTTCGCGTGAACATCGCTTGGTCGTCGGCGAGTACCTCGTCGGGATCGCTGCCGCGGATGAAGTGATCACGAACGACGAAGTCAAGGCACTTCGTAAAGCGTATAGGCTACTGGAACTCGACACGAAGGACTTGGACGATCTAATTGCAAAACATGAGGCATCTAAGGCAACTACCGCTACTCAACCAGTTAGTTCAGACAACGAGCTACGGCTCGATCACAATGAAATCTCGCGAATCCTTTCAGAAACGCGTGCCGTTGCTGGGATTCTAGAAGAAGCAATGTCTGAAGTGGATGAGGATGAAGACCAATACCCAGTGCCTGAACCGGCCCCGGAAACGCGTGACGAATCGCCCGCCGTCGAGGCGTCTGTAAATAGCAGTGAAGTGATTGATATTGACGCTCGTTATCGACCGTTTCTGATAGCCGCTCTCGCCAAGGATGAATGGCAGGAAGGCGATTTGAGGCAGTTGGCGTCGTCCCATAACTTGATGCTGGCAGGTGCAATCGAAGCCATCAATGAATGGTCGACCGATCGTTTTGGCGATTGGATCATTGAGGAAGGCGACCCAATTCAGATACGACAGGACCTGTTGGAGGAGATCAACTAACGTGAAGAAGATACCCGCTCGTGAACGAAATGCTATTCTTCAGTCTTTAGGTGCTGGGGTAGTGCCAGCAATTGGCCTCCAACATATCCAGGTCGGTCGCCTTCGCGAAGTTGATGCTCTGATTAGCGATTTGAAACTTGTCGAAGAAGGTGCTGCATCAGTTCGGTTTGTTGTCGGAAGGTATGGTAGCGGCAAAACGTTCTTTCTTAATCTTATTCGCAGCGTTGCTCAGCAACGAAAATTCGTCGTTGCCCAAGCGGACATCACGACGGAACGGCGTCTGTATGGTACAGGGGGACAAGCTCAATCGCTCTTCAGTGAGCTAATGCGAAACCTATCAACGCGGTCACGGCCAGATGGAAACGCCCTGGCCAATGTTGTGGAGCGTTGGATCGGCGAAGTGGACCATGAAATTCGCTCAGGGGGAGGAACCGATGAGGATGTCAAGAAAGAATTTGGCAAGAGACTTCGTCCCTTGCAAGACTTGGTGAGCGGCTTCGACTTCGTTACGGTAATGACGAAGTATTACGAAGGGTATTTGGCTCACAACGAGGTGCTGCAAGGGGCTGCTCTTCGTTGGTTGCGGGCCGAATACCGCACAAAAACGGAGGCTCGAGAAGAACTCGGCGTTAGATCTATCATTGATGACGCCGGTTTCTACGACTATTTGAAACTGTTTGCCTCCTTCGTACGCATCGTCGGCTACGCCGGACTGATGGTAAACATTGACGAGCTAGTTGTGCTGTCACATCGACTTTCCAATACCTCTGCAAGGAATCGGAATTACGAAGCCATTCTTAGGATTATCAACGATTGCCTTCAGGGGCGAGTGGAAGGCTTGGCGTTTCTGTTTGCGGGCACGGATGAATGCATGGAAGATCCTCGGCGGGGATTGTACAGCTACGAGGCATTGGCAACGCGGTTGGCTCCGAATCGATTTGCGAGCGAAGGGCAGCAAGACTTCGCATCCCCTGTTATTAAGCTAGAGCAACTCAAGCCGGAAGATTGCTTTGTTCTTTTAGTAAATATCCGTAACGTCCATAGTGGCGGTGATCCCGGAAAACAGTGCGTTCCCGACGAAGCACTGGTTCAGTACCTGAAAGGTTCTCAATCACAAATGGGCGCCGAATACTTCCAACGCCCGCGCGATATTGCCAAGGGGTTTGTCGGTCTTATCAATATGGTCGAACAGTACCCAGCGAAAACATGGCAAGATCACTTGGGGGACTTTTCCTATCCTCAACTGGATGATTCTCCAGACTACTCAATTGACGACGAAGTGGAGTTCCACGGCGATGACGAGATGAGCGGGTTTAAGCTGTGAGCCGCCACCACGCGTTCAGTCTGTTGGCACGTCCGATCCAACAGAAATTGTGGGACATGAAATGGCCGAGCCTACGCCCTATCCAGGAAGAGGCCATTCACGCGATACTGAAAAGTAACGCTGATGTCCTCATCTCGGCGGCCACAGCTGCGGGAAAAACGGAAGCGGCATTCCTGCCGATTCTCTCGGAGGTTCATGAGAATCCCACACCATCGGTTCAGGCGATGTATGTTGGCCCCCTCAAGGCACTCATCAATGACCAATTTGGAAGATTGGAAGATCTATGTCAGCGTGCCGAGATCGATGTTCACCGTTGGCACGGTGATGTCGATGCAGGCAAAAAGAATCGGCTGATGGAGAAACCGTCCGGTGTGCTCTTAATTACGCCTGAATCGATTGAGTCGCTAATGATCAATCGAAACACGCGACTACCTTCCGTGTTTCGCGGACTCAAGTATGTCGTCATCGATGAAATTCACGCCCTGATTGGAAATGTTCGAGGGACACATTTAAGGAGTCTCCTCTTCCGATTGCGGCGATATGTGGAGCACGACTTTCGAATAGTTGGGCTTTCCGCGACTTTGGGCAACGCTTTCTCAGACTACGCCGAATGGATGCGACCTGATAGGGATCGCGAAGTATCACTCATCTCGGCGAAGGACGAAGGAAAGCAGTTACTCTACAAGATTCACGCCTACACGATCTCCAAGCCTGATGCTCACACTTCCTGCTCAGCTGACGAATCGTACAAGTCGACCGGTGCCATGCCGCAGGACATGTTTCGACACTTTTCAGGTCACAAGAATCTGATTTTCGCGAATAGAAAGTCGGATGTTGAATGGTTCGCCGATGAGCTCAATTCACAATGTCGAGCCAAGAACCTACCTGAGGAATTTCTTGTGCATCACGGCTCGCTAAGCAAAGAGATTCGCGAGTACACTGAACAGGAGATGCAGAAGGAGCGTCCGAGGACTACCGTCTGTTCATCGACTCTGGAATTAGGTATCGATATCGGAAACGTACGATCCGTCGGTCAAGTCGATCCGCCATATTCGGTGAATTCTCTGGTTCAACGCCTGGGGCGAAGCGGTCGGAAGAAAGGCGAGCCTCAACGAATGCGACTCTACATACGGGAGGAAGATGTTGATGAACAATCCGAACTAACGGACCGTCTTCATCTTGATTTGCTTCAAGCTATCGCTTTGTCCGAATTGCTGCTAAGTAGGCCTCGATGGGTTGAACCACCACGACTGGTGTCTTGGGACCTTAGCACACTCACGCAACAGATTCTCAGTACGTTGGCGGAAACCGGCGGATGTCAGGCCGGCGTAATCTTTGAACGCCTTTGTCGGCGTGGCGGCTTCAGATCAATGCCGCCGAATGTCTTTAGCGAGCTCCTACGCGGACTCGGAAAACGCCAAATAATAGAGCAGATGTCGCAGGGCGATCTCATTCTAGCTCCCGATGGCGAAAAAGTCGTGGGGCACTACTCGTTCTACAGTGCTTTCCAAGCCCCCATCGAATTCAACGTAATTGCCGGAAGCGAAACAATTGGCAGATTGCCAGTTGAGTCACTTCCACAAGTGAACGACCACCTTCTCCTTGCGGGGCGTCGGTGGCAGGTTGTAGCCATTGACGATGAGCAGAAGGTGATTCTCGTACGTTCGTCGCCAGGCAAAGCTCCCCCAAGGTTTCTGCCCAATGGTGGCGATATCCACGAAAGGGTTCGTCAAAAAATGCGAGAGGTACTGTTGGCGTCCTCGCCAGTGTCCTACCTCGATTCCACCGCCAGTCGATTACTTCAAAACGCCAGAAATGCTGCGGCATTCAGTGACATCGCGAAAGGCTCAATAGTGGCGTTGTCACCCAATAAGATTCTTTGGTTCACTTGGACTGGCACGAGAACTCAACGAGCATTAATGCTAATTGCGGAAGTATTAAAGCTACGCCCCGTGGATCATCATGTAGCTTTGGAGTTGGCATGTTCCCAAACCGAAGCGACCGAAAAATTCTCTGCTTATGCCAAGTCAACTCCAAATGCCATTCAGTTGGCGGAGGAGTTGCCGTTCAAGCACATCAACAAATTCGACTACCTGGTTGATGATACGTTGCTTGTCCAAGGCTTAGCCAGAGACTACCTGGATCTCGACGGTGCCCTGTGGCTGATCGAGACTATTTCGTAGGATTTTGATGCGATCAGGAATCAAGACCTGACCCACGGCGGAGTCAGACCGGCATGTCGTGGCTGGCACTTTCCGAGGTGGAACGCCTACGCTTGTCATAAATCTCTGTCGTGGTGATGTGCCTGTGCCCCAGAAGTTCCTGTACTTTTCGGATATCGACGCCAGATTCAAGTAGCAACGTTGCCGTTGTCGCACGGAGGCTGTGAGTACTGTAAACGCACCGCGAGATGCCGTCACCCGATTTTGCTAGACCACTGGGGAGTCTCTTCAGGTAGCTCCGTACGATATGTTGCATCCCGCTTTCGGACAGGCGATCGTCCGAAAGCTTGTCTGTATTAGGACCCTTCCGGGGCCGGAAGATCGGACCGTCCTCAATCCCGGCTTCTTTCAAGTATTCTGAGAGTGCTTCTGCCGCAGCGAAGTGAAGACCAATTGTGCGACGCTTATCTCCCTTTTCAACAATGCGGACCGTCGCTTCTTCTCCATCGATATGAAAATCGTCTACGTTCAACCGACACGCCGTACTCAGCCGGACGCCACTATAGACATACCATTTCAAAATCGCTCGATCACGATAGTCCACGAGCGACTGTCCCGCTGGCAGTCCCATTAGTTGCCGGGCACGCGTGGCTGAAAGATGTTTCGTTTCGTGGACCGGATCGGTTGAAGCCCTCGAAATAAACTGAGCATGAGCTGGATTCGGCACAGTAATCGGCAGCCTCAACTCCGCCGCCGCTCCCTGAAGATACTTAAAGAAGCTGGAAACCGACGAAACCCGCCGATTCAATGTCTTAGGAGCTTTTCCCTCGGCAATGAGCTGATCTCGCCATGCCTGAACATCGGCGACCGAAAGTCGGAGTAGTTGAAGGCTGTCTTCTGGCCAGCGAATACCCAAGAACTTCAAAAGGGACTCGATGTCCTGCCGGTAGGCCCGCTGGGTATGGCAGCTTTGCCGTCTGGCAATCCACCGCTCAAGCATTTCGTCCAGAGAAAGGTAGAACCGCTCAACCTTCCTTTGAACTTCGATCGTCTGCTGGCCGGACAAAATCGGAGGTAAGAAGTCTGAGGGTGCTGCAATATCATCCGGGGCGAGTAGGGTGGTCATAAGTCGGCTCCTTCCTGGTTGACTTCATCCGAGCGTTACGCTGCTGATAAAATCTGTTATCTGGAGTGACAATGCCACGAGTGAGAGTGCCAGGCAAGCGAATTCAACTGGCTATCACAGAAAGCAGAATCTAAATAGGTTGGAGGCAGGCGAAAAGTTGTGCCATTTAATCTTGAACAAAATGATTACATATGAGATCACCAATGCTTGAGGACGCCCAACAAGTCTGTGCATCTCCCAGTAGATGCACATGCGTTCAATTCCTCGTTTTAATATAGGAAGTGAGTCAGTTGCCCTGGTGAAGCGTCGAGGCAACATCTATCTGCCTAAAGATAAGCAGTCACATTGATCGTCCCTGTTCGCTGAGGACAGGGGTACTAGAGCAATTTAAACGACAGGAATTAGGAATTTACTGGATGTTAACATGCATTTTTCGAGATGAGATCTGGCTGACGATCTATCATGTCATTTTGGTTGCCGCCTTCATCTACGCACTATTTCGGGAATTGAAACCATCTGATGCAACCGTCACCGTAAAACGCGGCGAGCAAGCCTGGACTTGGTTTGTATTCACGTGGGGTATTCTTTCGCTGGTTTCGCAGCAGATACTCAGGGTTAGCGTCGCAGCTATCGGATTTAAAGTCCTTCTTAGTCTCGTGGATTTAGCGATCCTAGCATTTCTATGTTTCTACAGCGATTGGTTCCGTAACCGACTTATAGCCCTATCGATTGTTGTAAAAGACAAGGAAGAAAAAATTTGACCTACAAGCTGTTAAAGGTATGCATGCACCGAAAGTCTTCCTAGATGAAGACCTCCGCCTCGGCTTCGCCGATACCCAGCTCTGCTTCCAACTCTTCAACGGCAACGCGAAAAGGATCATAAATGGCGATTTCTTTCCCCGTGATATCGAAGGTGACGGCTAGTGTGTAATTGGCGATATTATCGGGGTCGGTACTCCATCCCTTGTGCCCGCGGACGGCAATACAAAAATCTTGCGGTAGTTGATTCGACCGGATAATTGCCCAATCTTTCTGGAGTGTACCGATATTTCGTCTCACATTGGGGACTTGGCCATCGGATGAACGGGCATGGATCATCCACGGAAAACTCACTCCCTCGCGAATTGCATCCTCATCATCTTTGACGGCTCTGGAAATGAAGGAGTCAAGTGATTCTTCACGACGGTTGCTCAGCCAGTCGAGCCACGTAGAAAGGTAACCACGATGTCCCATGCGGGTTCGGCGGGGTTCAGCTGCATACGACAGTGTCACATCGACGCGAATTGAGTAATCAGATCCTGCCGCCCGGACGGACGCAGGGATAGGCACTTGGTAAATATGGCATTCGCCCTGTTTGATTTCCTGTTCTTGATTGGTGATAAAGGTCGTCCTGAAGTCGTTATTTGTTGTGGCAACCTCAATGTTTGGAACGCCATAGCCGATGCGTGAAATCAATGCGGCTTTCTCTTCCGCACGAAGTGCCCCGGCCCAATCCGGCCAACGGGCCGATTGCACAATCAATGCCCGATAAAGTAGGCATGAGGCCTCAGGTAGTATCGCTGCAAGTCGCGAAGCGATTCGCGTGACCATTGGTGCCGAAAAGGATGTTCCGATGTCATCGCGATCAAACGCTGGGCCACCACCTAGCGTCGAACGGACAAGCGAAGGATAACAGTCTTTCGCATGAGATGGAGCCGAGACGCTCGGTGATGCACCCGCTGTGCGGAGGAAATCGCCACCAAACTCAACCACCTCCGGCTTGATCGAATTCCAAATTCCAAGACCCGCACGGCTAAACGCGGAGGGATCACCTTTACGAGCACTGAAGCTTCTCCAACCGCCATTTTCATAGGCACCATGACCGACTGATCCGACAGTCAAAGCTTGGAAGCTCTGGGAAGGATTGGCTAAGCGAGAACAAGCTTCTGTGAAATAGTCAGGATAGTCTTTGCCACCATTGACAAGCTCGAAGACTCCGAGCTTGGGAGCAGGACTGGTCATCGCAAGATTGCCGATACTTTGAATAACCAAAATGTCATACTCGTTAGAAAGCCGGTCGATTTCAGCAGCCCAGGCAGACATATGCCGGCGGCGGCACGGCATATCGGCATTGATCGAATGATTGAAGATCCGGGTTTGGCTTGGACCTTCGTGAAAATGTTTTACCACTTCGCGGATGAGGGCGGGAGGCAATAGGGCGACCGGCATACGACAATGGTCGTCGAGAACCCTCGCATTTTGAATCCATGTTTCAAGGTCAATGGACCCGCGGTCCGGAATCATGTTGCCGTAAAGCACCGCACCGGCCACTCTCGTGCCATGTCCTCCGTTGACTACGTAATCCGCCACGTCAGCGGGTGAAATGCCAGGTAGAAAACAATAGGAAGCGTCCTTCTCGATTGCCTGTGAAAGCAGAATGTGTTCTTCTTGAATACCGCTATCAATTACACAGACCCGCGGGGCATCGGCGGCTGGGGGATTGAGAGTAAGCTGGGCGGCAATATCTTCGAGCTGTCGTGTATGGCCTTGGGGTAATTCAATATCTTCCGGTTCGACCACTTCGAAGATATAGGGATGGTTAAGCAAGAGATCCTTAAGTCCCCGGGCAGGCAGGCGAAGACGAAGCTCAAAATAGTCTGGCGGAGCGTCTGAGTTTGGGGCGGCGTCGCCGAGAATCTCACCCTTGTAGAACGTGATAAACTCCTGGATGGTTTCCATTCGTTCATCTTTGAGCTCATCCCAGTGCTCATAAGCCCTTGCCCGTGCTTCCGACCACTCTGCCTCTTTCTTGGCCCATGTCTTGTCTAACATGCGGCCTCGCTTGGGCTTTTTGGGCAACTCGATGTTGCCCTGACAAGAGATACTGATATCGACAATGTACGGGGCATCCCCGTCTAACTTGGGCAGTTCAGCGAAGAGCGTATCTGACAGAATTCTCTTGAGACGGTCTTCTTGCGTGAAGTCAGTCTCTAGTTCATGAATTTTGGCGATCCCTGCCGATCCGGTAATACTGCCGACGAAATCACTAAGTTTCTGCTGAAAAAAAGCAAGCGATCGATCTTCAGATGCCACAATGACAAAGCCGTCGTCCTGTTCCGAGACTACTTCAAACTGAAAATAGTGTCGGAGGGAATCTACGTCGTAGGATTCGTCGATTTGAAGCAGCAGCGGAATACCTTCACCGACGGGCGGTAGATTGTTGTATTCTCGCTTTTGCCGTTCGCCATTCCAGAAAGACGTAACCGCAGAAACCTGGCTCCCCAGATGGGCGGAGTGTTTTGGGCGATCGTCCCGATTTGCACGGGTTTGATCGCTTTCCCGAAATCTGGGCTGACCATAGCGAGCAGGACCTTCTTCCCGCCGAATGAGAGTGAGATACTCAAAGTCGTGGCTACCGGGCATTCCGCTTAACCTTCCTTCAGAAACTCAGACCTCTTTTGGTCGGCGATGGCGTTTTCGAGATACTCACTGGTAACAATCTTCTTGCCGGCAAGAACGGCAGACTTCGCTGCTTCTTCGGCCGTCTTGCAGACCATCGCGGCAGAGGCTCCTTCTAGCGAATGAATGAGATTGTGCCAGCGAATGTCTTTCGCGGTTGCGACAGAAGATAAGCGAGTCTTCAAGAGTTCTTCTATCTGCTCCGGGCCAGGAGTTGGAACAAGAAAGACATCGTCAAATCGCCGGAATAGGGCAGCATCTAGGGACTCTTCGATATTGGTTGTTGCAACCAGTAGTCCTGGGGCATCGTATTCTTCCATCAAGGTGAGAAGCGAGTTGACGATCCGATTGACTTCTCCGATATCTTTCGAATTTGCCCGCGACCGAGCGATAAAGTCACACTCATCGAGCAATAGTACACAAGGTCGTTCCCGCGCGGCATCGAATACTGATCGCAGATTGCTGGCAGATTCTCCAAAGAACGATGAAATCAGGGCGTCGAACCGAACCTTCAAGAGTGGTAATCCAACATTCCAAGCTAATCGCTTTGCCCCTAGCGATTTGCCGCAGCCAGGGGGACCGTAAAGCAAAACCGTTTTTCTCGGTTTTAGCCCGTAAGCCCCCAATCTTTCCCGGGCAGCAAACTCCTGTTCGATTCGGGCGAAGCGTACCTCGATCTCCCGAGGCAGCACCATGTGGTGCTCTAGGGATTCTCTTGGCATGAGAGTCAGGAGCGACTCACCGTGTCGGCGACTGGTGGGAAGTTCGCTCAATTCCCGGGAAGAAGCATCCGGATGCCGTTTGCTGCGAGACCGTGACAAGATGTTTTCCAGCTGATTGGCGAGTCGGGTATGGCCGATTCTTCGCTCGGATTCCACGATCGTGCGCGCAAGCGAATCCAGGTCGCCCTGGGAGCCCTCGGCGATTGCTCGAACCACACGTTTTAGGATGTCAGCATTCATAAATTCAAGCTCTCGCCATCATTCGACTCTTTCTGTGTCCGAGCAAACCTCATTCATGTGATATGTCGACGTTTTCGGCTTCATTGGCCAGCACATAATGCCATTCAGTTCCTCGCCGCTGGGCCTTAATCGCATATCCTCTATTTTTGAGGACCTTGACGGACCGCGAAACTGTAGGCACTGATACCTCCAATGCTTCCGCTAGCTTAGGCGTCGAATAGCCGCCAGCCCGAATCAGGTGCAAAATGTCGTCAAGTCGGCTCTCGATTTCGCGTGATCTGTCATAAAGCATAAAAAACGCCTCTGATCTAGCAGTAAATCAAGTCAGTCATTAATTGATAGACTTGGCGACGGACAAAGTCAACTAGGTGATTGCATGCCCCCAAGCATCAGGGTGTGAGATTCCGTGATTCGATAGATCAAGAGATCCTTCGCCAAGGGGCGTCATTCAAAGAGCTTTACCCTTGGCTAAAGAATGAAAAAAGTGAAAGGAAAGACGCCAGGCCGCTGATGAGCGGCCTGGCGAATTTTGCGAGGCACCTTATTCTTCCGGGGCTGGCTGCCGCCCATGCAAAAACTCCACCGCCTTGCTCGCATAAGACGCAGCCGAAAAAATCGCCCGCTTATCCTCCTTAAGCACTTTCAGCCAACTACCGATATAGTCGGCATGACCTCCCCGCACCTCCGGCGTAATCGCCAGATCCGCACACAAAAACGCCGAACCCAACTCGGCCACAAGCTCCTCCATCGCATACCCTTCATCTCCCCACTTCTTCCGCCCCAAATCTCGATCCAACCGCGAAGAATGCCGCGTCCAGTGGGTGAGCTCATGGGCCAACGTTGCCGCATGTGACTCGGCATCCCGAAAACACTCAAACGGCGGCATGCGAATATAGTCGTCCCCAATCGCATAATAAGCCTGATTGCCCCCAGTCCGAATCTCCGCCCCCGTCGCCGCAAAGAATTTGTCGGCTCGCTCAATCCGCTCCAGCGTTTCCGTTGGCTGCTCCGCCAACGCATAAAAATGCTCCGGCAATCCCTCCACCTGGCACGCATTAAAAACGGTGTACTCCTTCAAGTACGGAATCTCCGCTTCCACCTCCTGTCCATCCTCATCGGTCTCGGTCTTCTTGAGCGTATTGGCATACACGACCGGCGAACCTTTTTCCCCCTTGCGGACGAACCCGCCCAACTCCTTAGCCTGCCGAAACGTCATCCAATAAGGGCAGTGAAACCCAAATGCCTCCGCTGCCATCCAGAGCACCAACACGTTGATGCCCGAATAGTGCTCCCCATTGTGCCGCAGCGGCCGCGACACGCGTCCCGCTGCATGCTCCGCGTTCCAAGGCTTGAACCAGGGCCGCACCCCTGCCTCCAAATCGGCAACAATCTTATCGGTAACCCGCGAATAAACATCACCCTTTTTAACCGTCTGACCCATCACAAAAACCTCCGTCCAAGAAATGAAAAGAACCCCGTGCCAAAAAGCACTTGCTTTTGGGCAGGGGGGACGAAGGCCAAAACAAGAACGGGGACAGGCTGTCACAGGCCGAGCGACGGGGAGGGGCACCCGGTCTACACAAGCGAGTGACAACGAGCGCGGAAGATCGGGGAGGAAACCCCACAGCGAGCGCGGCCCCGAGCCTTGACAGCCTGGGGGTGTCCCCTGAAAGAAAAAGAGCCGCCCGATAGGGCGACTCCTTGAGGCCGAAGGCCGACCCTCGCAATTGTCAGCTTAAGTTGAACTTACGAAACGCTAACATTGGTCCCGTTGCCCAATCTGGCTCATAGGCTTCCACATGAATGAGGCTGATTTTCGAAGGTCGAAAATCAAGTTTTAACTAAGTCCGATGCTTGCGTCGATTTTTTCAATAAAAGTACGGGACCTAAGACCGTTTAGGTAAGATCTCTTCCGTTTTAGAGGCATACCCTCAGGCGTATGCCGGGGTGTACATGGCAGGTTTATGGCTCTGAACAAGAGTCAAACTGGGATATTTGCAAAGCTTAGGGGCATAAGTTTGCGAATCCCGTTCCATATAGAATTAAGAAGCAGTAAAACATGCATGCCATACGCGATCGCCATCTCAAAATTTCTATAGACAAAACCTGCTATTAACTACTACTCTATTAAGGCAAGGATGCTCCTCGGCAAGCATGGAAGCAACCCGCCTCTCCCCCTCGCCCGGTATTAGCTGGGTCTTTTCTGCCAAACGCCCCTGCCTTTGAAAGCTTGCCATGCAAAAAAGAGAGTGGACAAGTGTCGCCTGGGAAACCGACGGAACGGGAAGCGATCAGTCATTGCTTTTGTTGCTCGATGCCATTGAGCAAGTAGCAGGGTCGATGCGGCGGGAATTTGTAGATGGCATGTGGGAAGACGCGGTTGCTAACGCTTGGCTTGACGCATTTGAGTCGGGGCAGGACCGTTTTACTTGGTCAGAACTGCAAAACTTCGTTAATAATCACCGCAGGAGGGATCTTCGATCAAGTCAAAGTCAACCTATTGCACATCCAGTTGCGGATCGCCACTCTATCGCTCGCGAGATCCCCGATGAGATCTTAAAAGAAGCTTTCTCGCAGTCTATGGCAACCAAACTGACGCACGAGTACTACCACAATCCGCTCTCAGATCAATCAGTGGGCATCCGTCAAGCGTTGATGCAAAAGTATGGGCTGTCACAGTCGAAGTTCTACGATCTACTTGCCGAGGGCATCTCGCTCGTGCTGAAGTTCCTCGAAGAAAATGGATACTTCTCAGATTAGCGGGATACGCCGCGATCTTGGGGCAGTCCGAGTCGCTTCTCAACGATTGCGAGCGCCGAACGCCAAACTGGGGAAGAGATGTAAAGCTTGTGGAGTTTTTCCTCTTCTTCGTTGGAAAGCTCCCCTTTGAGCTGAGATTCAATCAGTGCCAGATCAGGCCGCATCCGATCGCCAGCGAGTTCTTGTTGGCCAGTATCTTGCAGCATCCGCTGGAATACTTGCTCTCCGCTCTGAGAATCTGGTAAGTCGTCGTGATTCATCGCGGTCCCTTCCTTGGTCACTTGCGATTGTTGACTTGACGTGTTCCTACCAGTCCTCTTCTGCCGTGTCAATCGATGATTCTTAGTCTTTCCCATGCGTGTTCCGTGAACCCGCCTACCACAGGCGATCCGTAAAATGTTTTCGGAAAATATGGAAGCTTAACCAAAATGACGTGCAGGTAAGTGGCCTTAGAAAGTGAGGGACGTAAACGGGCGTCCTAAAGTTCCCCCTCTTTTTTTAAGGCTTAGCGTTATGTCTTACCAATTCCTCCTGGTTTTACAAGGTATTGCGGGAGCGTCTTGTCTGATTGGGTATTCATGGCTTGCCGTGAATTGCGGTCAGCATAACGAACCTCACACATTTCCTTACTGTATTCTTGCCCTCGCAGCCTTGCTTGAATTTGTCATTTTTATCCGCCGCCGAAGAGGGTAAGCAAGTAAATTCTTCCCCGGCGACGTGAGTAGGCAAAAAAATATGGGAAGAGAAATCCCATATTTTTGGGCCCGCGAATTCATCTATAAAACCAAGTGTTCGCAACGCCATCGTTATTCGCGAGTTTCATGGAATAGCGGCTGATTCCGTGCCATTGTAATTCGATCTACTACGTTTTGAACGGCGTCCTCTAAAGAACGACGGACTGCGGAATCTTCTCCTCGGAAAGGACGTTTAATGCCGGGACTTACAATAGTTCACGATCAGCCGCCTCGGATGGCTAGGGGACAGCGTTGCCCCGACTGCCCGAAAGCCCACTTAGCAATCGGCCACAATTCCAAGGCTCATTTTAGCTGGATCAGCCCTTGTAACGTAGATTCGTCAGATGGTGCCGTGCGAATCGGCTCCGTGATAGGTCCCCCCAAGAATTCGACACCTTCTTGGGGAGTGACTCCGCCGAACATTTTCATGAACGATTGTCCTGACGATTTTGAATCCGCCTCTAGCTTCCGAAAATGAACAGTTTCTTTGGTTGTGACCTTGTAACCCGTCGTTTGGCCAGCAGCATCGAGAGTCCGTTCAACGACCGCATTCGGCCCCGCAGGATCAGTCGTGGCCAGGGTTAGGATGGTCAAAGTAAACCGCGTGAAATCATCCAGGTTTTCGGGCATGACCCACACGTATGTGTCGCAGTAGCGACCTACGTAACAGGCACATTTCGGGACGTCACACTTGCGGCCGCTATAAAACCATCCCCTCGGAAAATTGCAATTCAGCGATTGAAGGAGCAACTCCGCCTCTTTCTGTTCCCGTGATTGTTCGCTGTCGCTGGTCGCTGGCGAAGGTTCCCCGCTTTGGGGAACTGCCGCAATCGCATCCATTGGCTCCGGCGGAGGCACCTTAATCAGACCAACTTTCTTAAGTTGATCGATACACGCAACGCAAGTTGATCGATACACGCAACGCAGTCCGAGTCGTAATCCACTTCTCCTCTCGCACCAACGGCAAGTTGGTAAGCGCATCGCATTCGCTGCAATCGGCCAGGATCATTGACAGGTTTTATTACCCAGTTCTCCTGCTCAGTCGTGTTTCCCCCTAAATTAAATCCCCAACCGTTAAACAGGGCTCGAGTGTAACTGAAGGTCATACCCCCGCTGGCTTGCGCAGCCATTTGTGTAGTCCCGGTATCAGGGATCGAAAAGTGTGGCAATGCGGCCGGATTGACCGAAAACTTAGCAAGGTTGTCGATGACTTGCTGGTGCTCTATCTCTGAAACGGTGGTCGACTGATCCAGAAAATTTTTCTGGAGCGGCACGTGAAGGCAGCCGCTCAATGTCGTGAGAACAAGAAGAAGTAAGCTGAACCTGAGCATTTTGCCCCCCCACAATGGCGTTGCGATCATAATAGCCCTATCGGAAGCTTTACTTCGCGAAAGCCAGCAAATCCGACGTTTTCGTTGTTCACGATGCCACGTTGGAGTGCGGTGAGTTAGGAGGCAATTGTAGCAGTCAGCGTTTCGGGAGTTGCTAGCAAGACACCGCCGTGATCCTCAAAGCAAGCAATAATGTCATCTAGTTCGCTACGATATCGTCTGTCACTTCCAACACTTTCTGCGGCGTCACGATGGTGATCTCGGCATACCGCTGAAAATCCTTAGGATTGAGCGTCAGCACATGAGAAATCCCATGCCGCAGCATGCCCGCTACTAACCGAGTATCATGGGCCTGCTTCCCAATCACTTGATACTGGGTAACTAGCTCCTGCCACTTCTCAAAGATGGCCCGCTCATCCTTCAGGAGCTGAAATAGACTGGCTAGCTGAGCCATTTCAAAGGTCGCCTGCTCGGCGTCCAAACCCAGCCCATTCTGAGCCGCTGGCCGCGTCGCCACGACCCAGTATTCATAGAAGACTTGCGGGACGAGACATCCCTCAAATCCCAATCGAGGCAGTCTAGCCACCGAGTCCCGCACCAAAGAAAAAACGGGAGAGTCGACCTGCGAAGAGCGAACCAGAATGCTCGTATCGACTAAGATCTTCACGCGAGTTTATCCACTAGTAGATGCTCTCGCGGCTGTCATCGACAAAATGCCCCACCGGCTGATGGCCATCCGCCCAGGCCCGAAACTGTTTGCCCCACTGCTCATGCTCAGGAGCCGACTTGGGCTTGGCCCGCTGCGATTCCGACTGCTCGATCGCCAACAGCTTCAAAGCATGCCGCAAGGCCTCTTCCGGGCTCCCAAAGGCCCCATTGGCCACCGCCTGCTGAATCACGGCTTCATATTCACTAGGGACATCAAGCGTCATATCGGACCTTTCCAATCGATTTCTTCCTATCTTGAGAATGTCACGCTTTCCCCAAAAAGTCAATCGAAACCAGGCTTAGCCTGGCTCCGCCGAGAGCAGACCAGGAGCATTATCCTCAATCCGAATCTCGGTAATCACCGGCTCATTCTCCGGCACCAGCCGGGTCGTGGCGTGATCCGCTTCCGCAAAATAAACCACCCGAAAACTCAGTAGCTTAGCATAGGCCTCACCCAGCCTCCGACCGTGAACGGTGACCCGCTTGCCATAAAATTCCAAGCGGATGACGTCTCCGGGCTCCAAGCTCGAATCAACAATCTGGCTATAAGGCAGCCCCCGCTGCTGCCCTGTCTTGAGCACGAAGTTCAATAGGGGAGGACCGCCCCACGGTTGCCGATGTAGACCAAAGGCTTGGTAGGGAGCATCGTCCTGATAGTTCTCGATCTCCTGCTCAGAAGCCTCGGGCCTTAGCCCCAAGCGGTCCAACACCCCGGATGATTCATGATTCGCCATAATTACCTCGCCATTTCTACGTGCTCATGGGCCAGCCACTGTCGCAATTTTTCCGTCTGTTGGTGAGCGAAATTCTCGGCGAAGCGTCGAATCGAAGTTGCCCGCTCCGACCAACGATTTTGAGTCACGATTGTAGGCCGAAGTTCACTCGCATTCTTCACGATCCGTTCCCGCCCAATCGCAGACCGCAGCGTCTGCTTGTCGTCGGTATAGACCGTTAGCTGGCCCCGTCCCCTCGAAGCACTCACATAGGCCTGTTCGGCTGAACTGGCGGGTAGGGAGAGACTGCTCTGAGCCAGGAACACCCGATGGACCGTTTTCCCTTGGCTGGCATAGGACGTCACGGTCACGCCATGCTCGATATGCCCCCACGAAGCGGGAATGGTCTGACCATTGCTGAGCTTCAAGTCCCCCGACTTCGTAAAACCGGTCAGTTCAAACAGCGAACCATTATTGAGCCGCTTCTCGCTGGAATCTTTCGAGGGTCGACGGTTCTTAGTCACACGAACCCGATCCCCGGCCGCAAAGTGTTCCACACGTTCCCGATACACATCAAACGACTTGGGAGACTCAATCGGAACCGCAACTTTTCCACTTTGTCCCTCCGCCCAGACCCGACCGTCGTGAACTTCGGCCACACGTAAGCGATCCCCGGCCTTGTAGCCCCCTTTACCTTTGGTAACGAACTCCACGACATCCCCCGGGGCAAAGGAAAGCGAGTCGCTTCGCTGAGCTTCGGTTAGCCGTTTCGATTGAAGTACCGTCATCTCATGTTCAGGACCATGAATCGTCCCTCGAGCCTTGAGTTCCTGGCGAATGGCGGCTGTCACCTGTTCTCGCTCTACATGGGAAGGAGCGATCACCAAGCTCGACTTGTCTGGCGACAGACTATCGGCATAGTCCTGGGCCAGTTGTCGGTTTCGCAGATCGTCATCGGCGATCTCTTTAATGAAACCGAGATCGTCCAGCTTCTCAAAACCTTCAACGACCTTGCCTTGACTAAGGAGAGTGACCGCCTCCCGGTAATCACCTTCCTGACGACGAATTCTATGGATTGTAAACGGTTGGATGCCCGCTTCGCTTTCCAATAGCTTGAGCGGCGTGCCTCGCGAGACAGCCTTATGCTGCCGCTCATCTCCGCTGAGCACAATGCGGGCGTCAATCCTCTGACCGATGGTCGCCAACTTGGCCATGTCCGAAGTTCCCAAAAGCCCGGCTTCATCAACCCAAACAACACCTCCAGCCGCCGACGCCTGGGCCTTTTCATTCATGAGGAAGGATGCCAGAGTCTCCGCGTCGAATCCTTCCTTCTCTCGCAAGACGCCATGAGCCGCTTCAGCGGTCGGAGCGAGAACGGTCACGTTTCGGCCCGTGTTCTCGATCGCCTCAATGGTCTCCTTCATGAGGGAAGTCTTGCCAACCCCCGCCTTACCAGAGACGATCATCAGTCGGTCATGCGAATTCAAGATTCCGTGAACAGCGGTTTGCTGTTCGTCACTTAACCAATCCCGAGCAATCGCATGCTGCGGAGCGAGTGGGGCCAGCTTACCGCGTCCCGAGCGAGCAAAAGTGAGGAGGGCTTGTTCCTCGGTCAATACCTCTCGCGTTGAAATGAGAGCTTGCTCGTCCTGGCCCTCCCGAATCCATTCTCGCCTTACCACCTCGTTGTGAACCTGCTCAACGGAGACCTGGCCGATTCCATGGAGCATGGCTTGCCTCAGTAGTTCCCGTTCGCGGACGACCGAAGCTCGCTCAAAGACATGTCCTTTCGCAAAGTCCACCGCCGCTGCGGCACTCATCTCGGGTTGATCCGAGATGGCCTCACCTCGCGACAGGCGATCAAAGTGATCGGCTTCTTCCTCATTCAATCGACTTCGCCAAACGCTTGGAAGCTCATCCGGTGGAACCAGTTGATTTTTCTTTTCCCGGGTCTTGGCACCGAGTTGCCCTTTGCTTTCCGGGGAAGTGATCCCATGTTCTTCGGCCATCTTTTCGATGAGACCGGTCCGACGCGAAAACTTTTCAATCGTTTCGCGACCGACTCCCGCAACTTCGAAGTCCCGTTCACTTCGCTCGACCGGATATCCCAGCTCGAGCATTTTTTCCGCGAGTCGAGATTGGAAGATCGCCTCGTAGTAGCCCGAGTCACGGACGACGGCTGAGAGGTCAATGGCCGTCCAGCGTTTTCCGGTATGCGTGGCATTAAGGACGAAGCCATGCACGTGGAGCTGGCAGTCTGGATGGCCATCCACAGGCCGGGCCGTTGTATGGAGCCAGGAGGCTCCGACAATATTGCCAGTCTTTTCCCACGTCAGAACACCGCGGGAGTGATTCACGCGTGTGAGAGCATCTTTCTCCAGATCGGAAAACGTCTCATGGGCCGCCTTCTGCACTGCCTCCAAGATTCGATCGTCCTGAGTAACACCCCACAGCAGCGAAACCGATTTCGGGGCAGAGAGGGTAATATCGGTGCCGACCCGACGGTCGGCACGCTGCCTTTGCGTGAGGCGAGAATCTTCAAACGGATGCTGATTGTCGACGAGGCGATCGAAATGATTCTTGTCGACCTCGCCGGAGAG
Organism: Bremerella cremea; assembly: GCF_003335505.1. NCBI lineage: Bacteria > Pseudomonadati > Planctomycetota > Planctomycetia > Pirellulales > Pirellulaceae > Bremerella > Bremerella cremea. The sequence goes on along the minus strand of NZ_QPEX01000010.1, from coordinate 1,483,109 downwards.
TCCAAGTAATGCGGCTCCTTTGCCGAACCAGGCCCCTTTGAGCTGGTTCGGACCGGAGTCATAGTAGTCGCTGAACGCATAGTAAGCCTTGGCGTCCGCACTACTCTTGGAATGAGTCACCCGCATGGGCATGACAATAGTCCGGAATTGTGACAGTTCGATGACAGTCCGTATCCCAGTTTGAAACAAAAGCTCGAAACAGGCACACGGAGCTTCGCTCCGACTTGTGTTACGCGTCTATGTCGAGCTTTCTGGTGGGAACCTTTTATTGGTGGAGGCGTTTTGCCGGTCTTGATAAGACTGAATGTACAGTTGGTAGATGATTCGCTTGGCTTCTTCATGAACGTGACGGCGATAGGCTCGACCACTACCAGCATCGGCGATAAAGAAGAAACCGAAACCAACGAAAAACATGAAGATCGTCATCAACAGGAAGCAGTCGCCTCGAAGCGGATGACCGGCCGGTAATATGAGGCCGTGCCAAGCAATTGCCATGCTAGAAATCGTGAGGATGATCAAGCACACGCCTAAAATCAGGAAAGTTAGTAAGTGGAAGATTTTGCGAGTCATCGTTTGAAGTCTCCTGCCGCGCCAACGCGGCTTGATAGGCTTGCCACATTTCAGGCGTGATCAGATTTGGATAGCGATAGACTGCCAGCTTCCGCTGGAGAATCTCCCGCTCCGAAAATGGGAGCGGGGTTTCGGGTTTGTTTTGGGGGGAACCAGGCATCACTGACCCATCTCCTGCTCTTGTTCCGGTTCTTGGAACTCCGCCTGTTGCTGGGCATGCTGGACCAGGTCATCCAGGATGCTAGGCTGCTGGTCGTTCGCCATCTGAACTTCAGCTTGATTCGGTTCGGGCGTGTTCATGGTCGAATGGGTCTCCGGCTGCGACTGGTAAAAGTGGACGGGCTGACTAGCCCCCGTTTGACGGCTTATGGATTGCTGCGTGGCCCTGGCCATTTGTCCAGGCTCTTCCACAAGAGGGGAATGCCCCGGAAATGCGGCAATGATGTTGCCGAGTTCCTTGAATCCCTGTCGCCCAAAGGCCGCGATTGCCCCTTGGCCGATCTTCGGCTTTTCCGGCTTCTGATTCGTGTGGTCGTTGGGTTGCTGTTTGCTCATAGTTGACGCCTCCCACGCACTTCAGTTCGCCACCCGGCCGATCGTAATTTGGCGGCATCTACTCTCTTTCTGAGGTACCATTGGTGCAGAAAAAAGGCGAAGTGGCAGATCAAAATCCAGCCGACCATGACCAGATACCAGTTGGACTGAATGGGCGAAGCACAGAGCCGCAGTAGCCCGGCCAGGGCAAGCCCAACACCGACGTCCGATACTATTCCCGCCGCCGGAGTAGAAAGCCGAGGAAAGTAGCGAGACAGGACACCGCGTCCGAGATCACTATCCCGTGCCTGAGTACGGTAAAGAATATGGATGAACGTTAGAACGAGCCCCACGAGCCACCATACAACTTGAGCGGCGATCAATAGTTCAAAGGGAATGGCATCGATTCGTCCGTGCTTTTGCATGTGTCCGTGCAGGTAAAAGCCTTGCACAAACACGGCGAAAGCCCACGCCACCACCAGAATGGAACCGGCCGAGCCAGGCGTACGGCTGAAGATTTGCAGCGTTCTCCCCATCGCAAACCCGGCGATCAGGAATCCGCCGATTCCATTGCGGATGCTGCGGATTTCTTCTTCCTGGTACTCCTCCGGCTGCTTGGTCGGAGGTGGCCGGTCAGGACGAACGGGTTCATTGTCAAAGTGTGTCATCTAGATTTGCCTCAACGTTTTTAAGGTGAATGGATCGCCTTGCGGTCCATAGGTGCGACCCGCCTGGCTGAGAAAGAAATCAACGAGAAGTTTGTTGTGTGGCCCTCCGCGACGAAGTGATAGAAACCTCTCAGGAGGACAACGAGGAGCCATCTGTTCGGAGATAGAAAATAGAAACCGATCATTTCCCATCAAGAAATTAAGCAGGTCGAACTTCTCTTCTTCCTTCGTCTCGCTGACACTGACGAAGTCTTCCCGATGCTGCCCCCAGCTTTGACTGAAGTAGTCATTGGTCCTGGCACAATGGTTGGAGAGAACCAGTTTCGTCGAATAGTTGGCAAACACGGAATGAAGTTCCTGTTCCGCCTGGTTACCGCCCATGGCGGACTGAAGTGTTGGTAAACTTTGGCAGCCACTGACAAACGCCAGGCGTTGGCTCCGTGAGACCGACTGAATCATTGCTTCCTTGGCGGGATTGTTGATAAGCATCTGGAGTTCGTCCCGCACGACGATCGTCGTCGTCTGCGGATTCAAGCGGCGGAGAGCCGCCTCGCTCAACTGGGTTGTCACGATGCTTTGTAGGAGCATCCCCGCAGGGCCGTGCGACATGATGGGGGCCGCGAGAACAACACAGACCCCGTCCAGAGCCATCTCAGGGGAGAACGTGGAATGTTCGGCACAAACGGTTTCGTACATGGGCGAGTTGAGAAAGGGCACGAGCACCGCCGAGCCTTCACTGATCGCCGCCCCACGTGCCTTCGAGCCAATTTGAATGAACTCGGACAGCAGAAAAGAAGCGGACTGTTTGTATTGCCGCATTTCCCCCGCATTTCGGATTCCATTCTCCGCCTGTTGGAGCAATTGAAAAGCGTACGAACTCGACTGAAAGTCGGCTGAAGCCACTTGAGCGAATGCCGCCGGTAGAGAGAGCATCACGCGGTGAACATCTTCGATGGTTACCTTTTCTCGTTTGGCCAGCCAACCGATGGTAATGCAGCAGGTGAGTAGCATGGCATACAAGTTGGCCCAGAAACTGTCTTGATGTTCTCCTTTGGATTGATTGAGTTGATTGTTGAGATCCTGCAAGAGCTGGGTGGCCGTTGTAGGCGAACCATTTTGGCGAGTCAATTCGAAAGAGAGGAAGTTGTAAGTGAATTCGCCGGGCACCAAGATCAACAATCGATCCTGGGCTCCGGCGAGTTCGATCACACGGCACGCGTTGGCCGCCTCGTCCGGTTTGACGCAACACCACAGGCAGCCGATGTTCGGCCCTCCGCGACGAAGAATGTCGCGGAGGAGAATCTTTAGAACGGATGTCTTGCCGCTTCCCGTGCCGCCAATCGCGAAGATATGGGAGCACACATCCTCCAACGAGATGCCGAGTAAGTCGAGCGAATCTCGGGCTTTCCAGAACGTGAAGCCAAACCAGTTCATGCCATTACCTCCGCAAGCACGTGGATGGGGAGGTTCTGCTTGGCGTGAACTTGAATTCCCGCCTTGAGTTTGGCGATGGCGTCAAACAACTCCTCATAGGAGATCGTACGAGGGAAGGTCAGTTGAAACGCGACCTCATCCATCTTCAGTTCAAAGGTGACTTGCTTGGGGGCCTTCGACTTTTTGCCGCCCGACATCCTGATGATCGCGTCCCGTGACATCCGACCGGCCGCATGTTCCTTCAGCCAGGCTGTCTGCTCGTCTTCCGTCTTGGCTCGGCGAGCCACTTCGTAGGTGATAGCGACACCGATTTTGTTCTCGCGGGCCACTTTCAGCGCCTCCGGGCAAAGCTTTCCAACTGATTTGCGGATCTTGCTCAGGGTCCCCGGAGTAACGCATGCGTGGACCGCGGCTTCTGTAAAGCTACAGCGATGATAACGAGCCAGTTCCGTGACTCGCTTAAAGGTATCTTCTACAGACTCGTCCTTTCGGAGATGGTTCTCGTGTAGGGAAAAGACGAGCATTTGCTCGGGTGGCGTACCCTCGGGCCAAACCAGAGCATCAATCTCAGTGTGTCCCAGTCGCTTAGTTACTTCGTGGCGATGATTGCCGATACAAAGCAGAAAGCGGTTACCGACGGCAACGAGACCAACAGGTTGCAAGACCCCGTTCTCTGCGATGCTAGGTTCGAGGCGCCGGAGATTCTCTTCATCTAACGGACGTCGATTCTCCACCAAGTCGATCTGAGAAAGAGAAACCCGCCGCCACGTGGGTGTGGCGGCGGGCACGTTTTCGGGTTTAACAATCATGACTTCATTCCTTACTTTGCTTGAGAAATCGAGGGAGTCAAGAAGTGATCCTCCGCCAGGCTAACTCGAACCATTTCACGCAGCGGTCGAATTGACTTGACCTGCACCAGACCGCCAAGGCGATCGAGAGTGACACGGGGATCGCCAACAGAAATAGGCCCATCCCCCAGATGCTCGTGCGAGCGACGACCGGAGCCACCACATGTTGCATACTCGATTCGATAACAGGGCGAGCGACGTGTTCAGCCGCTGCCTTCGCGATGTCATCGCCGTGAACCACCAGGGCAGTGATCGCCGCACCTGCGGCGATCTTCTCCCGGTGTTTCCAGAGCATTTCGAGGAGCTCGCCCGGCTTAGGGCTCTTGTTGACCAATGTCGTGACTTCGGCCAGCTTGCCCTGCTTTTTGAGCACAGGAACCAACATTTCCAGTCTCCGCCCATTCCGGGCGGAGACCTTCGTGGTGGCCATGACAACATCGTCCGCCAGCGTGACAGCTTTCCCGGCGACGGACCGCACGATCCGTGCGGCATCGTCTCCTAGCAGTCGTGTCAAGCGAATGGCCGTCTGGCGGGCGGCCGCTTCGGCGGTCTTTCGTGCGAGAGCGGACGTAGCCTGTTTCCCAGCTTGCTGAACCGCTTGCTTGGTGGCAGCCGAGGCTGCCTTACCCGTGAGAATCTTGGCACCAGTCTTCACGGCCCCCGACAAAGGGCCAGCCATTACTGGGCAGCCCGATGCCAGGACGGAACACAGCACGATTAGTGTGAGGACAAAACCTTTCATGGAGACTCTCCTACTTTTGAGGTTCGATAGAAACGTGATCGTAGTAGGCAAGGGCCCAGTCCAAATCCACTCCCAGGTCGCGGATAAAGAGGGCGGCCATGGCGACTTCTTGCTGACGGATCGACTTGACCATTTCGTCGATCAGTACATCGGTCGGGGCCCCGTTGCCGAGGCAATTGACGAGCAGTCGGTTTGTACTCTTTTCGAGTTCGTCGGTGAGATGTTTGCGAGTTTCGAGAGCCTCATTGGCTGCCTGATCGATTGCGTAGTCAGCACCGAAGCCGATCCCAATGGCAAATAACTCCCCGAACAAGGAGACATTGCCTTGTTCGTCACGCATAGCTTCTCTAGCAGCATTGCCCGCGATGACCGCCCCTGCAGCACCCGCAGCAAAAGCCTTGAGTTGACGATAGGTTGATTCCTTGACAGCCAGCATTACGGAATCAATTTCGCGGTCCACGGCTTGATGGAAGCGAGCAAGATCGAGCGGCACGGGGCGGAACTTGCGAGGAATCTCTTCCACATCAAGCATCTGCTCCACCACCAAGTCATGGTCAATCTGCGCGAGCACCTTCGTTAAGGCATCGGAGGTGACTTTCACCTGCTGCTGTAAAAGATTCACCGGTAGGACTTGGTCGACATACAGTCGTCGAAGCCAAGTTTGGTGGCCCTGGGAATCCGTCAGCATGAGCTGTTTCGAATTCAATCCAAGGGCCGCGTCCGTAAACGCGTCGCGACCACTCTTAGTGGCCAGTTCGGCGGCCGAAGATCGCAACTGGTTCAAGAGGAGATCTGCAGCGGCGATCCGCTTCTGATGTGCCTGCTTGAGCGCTGGCACGACTTTCGCCCACGCCCGTTCCTCCTCGGTCTGCGGACCATGCGGAGCAGGTTTCGGTGACGGAGGGCTTTGGGCCTGGCATGCCTGGACGGCTAGCACGGCCATCAAAACGGGGACAGTAAAACGAGACAGAGATACCATGAGAGAGTCTCCAAAAAATGGAACGAAAGGAAGGAGTTGACCCGGATTAAGCCAGGCCAACCAAACGGTTCAAACTGCAAGACAGGACTTGCCGAGCATTGCGGATCTCAGATCCTGAGAAATCCGCAACGAAAATCGGAATACCTCGTTCGGATTTAGAGAATTGAGCTAATGAGCTTGCTTGACGAGCAGCGCCAGACGACCAATGGCCTCGTCGAATCGCCGCTTGACCGTTTTGTCCGAGAATTCAATCCGGCGATGACGGGAAATCTGGCGAAAGCTGTTGCCTCGAAACCGCAGGATTACGATTCGACGGTCGAGTCGATTGAGTCCGAACAGAAACGAGCGAGTGATCGCGAAGAGCTTTTCAGCAGGAGGTCCTTGCAGCAGTTCCCTTTCCGGAGCGGCAACCATGTCCGCTGGAAAGTCACTGATGTTAAGCCGCGGAGATCGGGCACGATTGGTAAGCTCGTTCCGTAGCATCTTGGTTAGATAGCCAGCGATCGAAGAATTGATCGTTCCCCCTTTCGATTTCCAAATGTAATATTGGAGATAAACGGTCTGGACCACATCCAGAGCGTCCGCCTCGCTCAGCCCCGAGCGAAGGGCGAGGCAATACAGGAGTGCATAGAGATCTTCGGGAGCGAATTCTCCCGAGGCCAAACGACCCGTCTGGGTGAAAGGATTGTGATTCACTGATCAACTCCACATCGTTAATACAGTCGAAATGAACCCAAAGTCCTGGACGTGTCATCCGTCCAAGATGCTGAACAGGATTCTGAGTGGCGGGGAGAAAGGAATCGCGCAAGGTTTCTTTTGCGAGGCCAAAAAAGGTCGACGTTTAAATTGAAGGGATGGATCAATGAGGCATTCGGCGAACTGGTCTTCGGTCGGCAGCCACTCGCTGCAGAGCATCACCAGCATTTTCGATGAGCTAGGCGAGTATCGAGAAATCCCGCCGAAGGTTTTGCACCTTCAGGAAGGCCCCGTGCTCGTCGATGAGGATGGCCGAGGGCTTAAGATCCCGTGCAATCTGCTGGTGAGACAAGCTGGAAGAAGTGATTTGATTGCGTCCCGCCGCCGATTCAGTTTGATTAGAAGTAATGTGCTGAGCGACATCGAAGCGATGCACGATCGCCTGCCAGAACCTTGGAGAAGTAGTTGGATAGGACCGCAAAGGTCCGCATTAGAGGAGATCGTGAATCGCTTCTTCGGAAATCGCGATCGAGAATTCGGGACGTTTTCCCTTGTTTATGCACGACGCACCAAGGCAAATCGTTTTCGGGAAACGAATGTGATTCTTCAAGCCCATAAGTTTCGAAGCACATCGGTCGTAGGATTCTGTGGAGGATCGCCCGGTCGCGAGTCGGAACTGGGGGCACGCGTTCGCTTTGATTTATCACGTCTCCAGTGGAAAAAGTTTCGTGATCAAAGAATTGTCGACGGTGATATGCCTCGAATTGCATGCGTGTGCCATGAAATTCGCCTGTCGCACGCCGATTTTCAACATCAGCTCCGAGCCTATCACGAACACCGATGGACGATGGCCCGGTGCCGAAAGTCTTCTTCCGGACGAACGATCGTGAGTCCGCAAGATGATGCTGCCCTGAAGAACGGCGTTATTCCGGTATTAGCCGAAGAAGAAAACTCGGAACTTTACCGCGACCACATGTCTCAGACACTTCTGATTAGTCTTACTCGGTTCGAGCTTGATAATCGATACGCCGAAAACCTAACACTGGAATTGGACCCCCGGACGCTCGAATTGATTTCAATACGGCAGTATTATGAGGAAACTGCGGTCGAGATCGGAGTCGGTGGGACATTCGATCAGGCCTTGCTCGGTGCGTCCGCACTTGAATTTGCCTACAGTGTTTGAACCATGACGATTGATATTCGTAGTATCGCCGAGACGCTGGACATCGTTTTTCAGGCCAAGATGGTGGTCTTGAATAGCGGTGAATTGGAAATTGCTCCGAATGAGGATGAGGAGCCCAAAGTCGTCTTAAATATCGCCCTGAAACACTTCAATGCGACTCACTCTGTTTCCTCTGGCTTTCCCGGGGAAATCGAAGTTCTCATACGGGGCAAACAACCGCCGGATCTTGGGACTTTGCTCACTAGTCTGAGCGGCTGTGCGGCAGCCATTGTCGGCCCGGATGAAGCGAATCACGAAATCTATCTTCCATCTGGGCAGAAAAAGGGAGAGTTCATTGTCGAATGTCGCTACATTCCGTCACAAGAATTCGCCCAACAGGACGAAATATTAGAAGGGGAGAGAAGGGGTATCGAAAGCGAATCTTCACGAGACTTGCGGATTGATCCTCCGAGTATGGATTTTGTTGACAATGAGGAGGATTCTTGGCAAGTGTCACTTATGGAAGAAGTTTATTCGCCAGACGAACTCGAGCAGCAAGCTTCAGCGCCTGGATATGCTAGGCGAGTTGAATTCGTAACAGAATTCAATAAGGATCTTGAGTGTCCGCTGAGCTGGATTTTCTATCGATCGATTCACCCTAAGGATCGCCCCGACAATCTCGAAGCATCGGGACCGGAGGAGCCAACGGACGAAGAATCCTGGCGGGCATATCAGATCAACGGATTTGCTGTGCAGTTCATTGAAAGTGAAGACTTTCGGAGCTTGAGGAACCTAGAGATTCTAATGATCAATAAGGCTCTCGCGTGGAAAAAAACAATCTCGAATTCACAGGTAACCGACGAGCACGGGGCGTTCGAGCGAGATGTTCGTGATTTACTAACACTGATTGACATGGTCTCGTCATATATTGGCGAGGCCTGCAAGCCCACGGCAGCAGATAAGAACACACCAGGTCGGGATCGCGGCGAGGATACGCGGGGTCGTTAGAACTTACGAATTAGAAAGTTTCCGGAATGAGTCTTACCTCGCGGGATCGACCTGCGATTGCCCGCATTTTCGCAAATCTAGTGCGAAGCTGGCCGACCTGCCGCGAGATTGCATCTCAGGATGCCTTGCGGGAATTAAGCCAGCTAGAAGCGTATCGAATGGAGGCACTGCGGGGAGCCGACGAAATCGCCAGTTCGCCTGAGAACAAGAAATTAGATCTCTCCACACTGGATCTTGTCCGTCTGCAAGGGGAGCACTTAAGGATCTGGTTTTTGGACCAACTGATGTCAGCGCATCTCGACTCGCAGGATTTATTTTTGCAACTTAAGGCTGAGATCGATGATGCGTATCAGCGTTGTATCTTACGCAATAAGTCAGAGCGTGGACCGGAAAGAGGTCCTGATTTCAAGGCTTACTACTTAAACATGGTCGTTCCGTCGCCGGATCAGGATGAGGGAGAGGTCACTCGAGAAATCGATGGGAAACACGTACCCTTGAACTTCAAAATCTCGGATAAGAAACGTCGAAAGGCGATTCTGTATAAACTGTGGCAAGCTGGTGAGAAAGGAATGTCGCGTGACCAACTGATTCCATTTGTCTACGATGTTGGGGAAGTTGCGAATACAAAGAGTAGTTTGAGGGCTACGGCAACCCAGTTGAAGCCTATCCTAGCGACAATTGGACTTGCAATTGCTAAGAGCCGAAAGGGCACATGGTACACACTCGTAGACCAAGGTTCCTTACACGGATCACATGGCGGCGTAGATCAAGATGAAGACGCCTAATCAAGGCTTTACGGGTAGGGATGTCAGGACGGAAGCCCGCAGCAACGGGACGTTCATATCGTGAAGACGCATGCTACTCGTGGATTGGCCGGAACGGCAAGACAGAACGTATTGCCTGGATTGAAAGAGAACGTTGAAGCATACGCCTTCTCCTCCGAAGGCAAGGGTATTTTTAGAAACCCATTTTGGAGGATTGAGTCCAAGTTGGTCGGACACTATCTGGACACAACGGATCAAATCTTTGGGGGGACAGCATCCCGCCTCTTTATCTCGCTCTAGCCATTCCATCGAACAACTCCCGTGCAGAAGAGTAATTCAGTACAGGGTCATTTGAGCGATAGAAGCGTAAGGTTTGGCGAAAGACTTCCTTACCCACCTTCCCGTTTGTGATTCAGAACCTAATTTTAGCGGATCTGCAGAAAACGGGTACCAGCCTAGAAATTACGTCGGTATGCTAACGGGCAGAGATAAGGGCAGAGTTAATGAGTGAAAACTACTCTATTTCTCTGCCCTAGGGTCCATTTTCAGTTTCCTGAAAGTCGCAGAAAACCCCGGTTTTATCGAGTGGAGCTGATGAGGATTGAACTCACGACCTCTGCATTGCGAACGCAGCGCTCTCCCAGCTGAGCTACAGCCCCGAATTTGGGTTAATTTTAGGTTGGATTTTCTGGGCCGTCCAGATCTGGCGGCGAGGAAAATCATGGGAGGGGAATTTAAAAAGCGGAGTTGGCGGTTCCTTGGCTGTTGTGGTAGGCGTTGGTTTGGTTCTCTTGGCCTTGTTTTTCTGAAATGGTGTCCCAGGTTTCTCCGGCTTGTTTTAAGGCTGTTTCGGCGTTGGGGGGATTGGGCCCGATCAGCGACAGCAAAGCGGTCCGCAGGGCCTCTTCGTACTCTTGACGATGGGCAATTCGGATGTTGACCATCGAGTTAGGCGACTGAAGTTGGTCGATGCTAATTTTAGCATATTGCCGCAAGGCACCGCCTGGCAGGCCTTTGGGAAGCCAGGCTTCGGCCATTGGTAAAGACGATGTTCGGTAGAAAGTGGTTCGCTGCGATGCCGGAGAAATCAGGCTGCAAAGTTCTGGCCCGGTAAGTAAGACCAGCAAATCGGCTGCGTGCATAGTTTGGCCGGAAGCGGAAGTAACCGAGCCGACCATGCCGGAGGTAGAGAGAAGGGGAACGCTGACCGGTTTGTTGCCTGAGCGGGGAACCCATTGATTGCCTTGAGATTGATAGATCTCGGCTGAGCCTGGCAGGGGGGCGAAGGCAATGTCTGGGGGAAACGTTTCGGGGACTTTCGTCTTGGAATTGAGCCATCCGATGGCCATCACGGACTTCCCAGCCAAAAAGGCCTCTGCGGCTGATTGGGGATCAAGCGTTTTGAATTCTCCAGGGGTTGTCTGGGCCGCCTGGGCGAGTTCTTCTGCGGCTCGCACGAAGCCCGGAGAGGTTAGCCGGGACTTGCCATTGGTAAAGTCGAAGTAGGTCGAGAGGTTCTCGCTGTGTTTCACGTAAGCGGCACTGCGGGCCAGGAATAGGCTGGGAAGGTAGGCTTCGCCAAAGGGTTCAATTGTGGCGGCGCCTACGGTGTCGTTTGACTTGAGGAACTCGCTGTTGTGGATCGCCTCGACGACGGCAGCATACTCTTGCCAAGTGGTAGGCGTTTCCAGATTCAATTGTTTTAAAATGTCGGTTCTTACCATCAGCATCAGCACTGGGCTACCGAGTGGCAGCGCATACGTTTTCTCGCCCCAGTGCATTTCGGTTTGGCGAACACCCAGCACGATGTCATCTAACGCTAGGTCTTGTAACGACAAGATTGACGAAGGAATCGGTGTCAGCCAATTACGCTGGATGAGATCACCCATCATGGCAGGCGGGTAAATCAGTATGTCCTTGGTCTGCCGTTGCTGGTTGAGGAAAACTTTTCGTGGGATGGTCTCGACCGTGATTTTTTCTTCTGTGCGGGCAGACACTTCCAAGCGAATGCGTTCTGCCAAGGCTTCGTCGGCCACCACTCCAATCGAGAGAGGAGGCGTTTCAAGTTTGGGGAGATCGCCGCTGTTTTTCTTTGTGTTATTACACCCGACGACAGATAGAACGATGAAAAGCAGAATCAGCAAAAAGCGGCTGGTCATTGGGCTCACGTCGATGAAGCGAGGAAGAAAAGCGAAGCTTGATTGAACCCGCATGGTAGTCGGATAATGGGTATGCGACAATTAGCAATCGTATGGAAGAAGGTGAGAGAGACCAAGAAAATCAGGCTTTGTCAGGAAACTATACCTGGCTTCAGGCTTGGCGAAATGAGCCCTGGTTTTCACTTGTAAACCTATAAGAACGTTAAGAATGATGATAGCTAGGCCGAGGGTATTACTTCTCAGGCCGAAGAATCAGCGAAAGTGGCGGATATGCGATTTCAAGATAAGGTAGCGATTGTTACGGGAGGGGCGAAAGGGATCGGGGCTGGCTGCGTCAAAATCCTAAGCAAGGAAGGGGGCAATATCGCGATTCTTGATATCGACTCCCAAGCATCCCAACGGCTTTGCCAAGAGATCAACGAGCAAGGGCGGGGCCGAGCTTTTTTCATTCCTTGCGATATTGCCAATCCAGAACAGCTAAAAGGGGCAATCGATGAAGCGGCAAACCAATGGGGACGTCTCGATTGTTTGGTGAACAACGCCGGTATTCATCCCCCAGCGACGACGCTAGAAGAAACCACGCCTGAGCTGTTGCGGAAGGTGTTTCAAATCAATTTCGATAGTACCTTCTTCGCATGCCAGTTTGCTCTGCCGTATCTAAGAAAGTCGCGTGGGACGATTGTAAACATGAGTTCCATGACGGCTGTGCTGGGGCAGAAACACTCGACAGCATACGCGGCAAGCAAAGGGGCGCAGCTTAGTTTCACGAAGGCGTTGGCGATTGAACTGGGGCCGGAAGGCATTCGTGTGAACGCTGTGTTGCCAAGCAATGTCGACACGCCCTTGATGCGGCAGTGGGCCAACACGTTGGAAGATCCCGAATCGGCATTGCAGCAAATCGCCGACCTACAGGTTTTTGGCCGTATGGCCTCGATTGAGGAAATCGGCCGCGTTGTGTTATTCCTGGCAACCGATGATTCCAGCTTTGTGACCGGGCAGGGGATTGAGGTGGAGGGAGGGGCCAGCCTCGACTATTAACTTTCTTAGCCTTCAGGAAACTGGCGACAAAATTCGTACAAGGTCATACAGGTTGCCGTAGCAACGTTAAAACTGTAAGGCATACCGTAAACGGGAATCTCGACCACCGCATCCAGCAACGAGAGGATATCTTCGGTGATTCCTAGACGCTCGTTGCCGATAACCAGCACCGTTTTACGCACAAATGAAAAATGGTGAATATCGTGCGAGTTGGTGGTCTGTTCGAGGCCAACCAGTGTGTAGCCTTGCTGTTTATAATCTTTCAAGACCGGCGCAAGACTGCGGTGACGCGAAATGGGGAGCTTTTCGGCGCCGTCGCGAGCAATCTTGGGATCGATCTTGGGATTGCCGCACACCACCACCTTGCTGACGGCGCAGCACGAGGCAGCGCGGACGATTCTCGAAAGATTTACGTTGCTACGCATCGGGCAACACGCCACGATTAGCTCGCGCGGTTGATCCAACGCAGTGGGGGGCTTATGACGTAAGTGCTCGAAGTCAGGGTCCATGGCGAAATGTTCGTTCTGGCGTGCCGACTTGATCGAGCACGCTTGGCTGCGATAAAAACGAAGTATCGAAAACAATCTCGTATCGTAATGCGAGAGCTTTAACCTGTGGAAGGTGGTTCCCTGATGAATAGGCATTGGTTGGCAATTGGCTTTGTGGTGCTGCTGGCGGGCTGCGGTGGTGGTTCTCCGGCGGAAACGGGAAAACCTGCCGCCGAGGTGACACTTCCTGCAACCGAAACGAAGGAAGTTACGACGAAAGTGATGGACTACTCCGGAATTCAAATGTTAATTGAGTCGTACCGGGGAAAAGTGGTCGTGGTCGATATCTGGTCGACTCAGTGCCCACCATGTATCAAAGAGTTGCCAGGCTTGGTGGCTTTGGATAAAGCGTATTCGGACGAGGACGTGAAATGCATTACGGTAAGTCTTGATTACGGTGGTATTGCTGGGGAAACACCTGACCAATATCAAGCGGCAGATGGCCCTCTGATGAAGATTTTGACCGGACTTGGCGTCACCTGCGATAATATCATTGCGGCGGACGATTCCGAGGCCATGCTCAAGAAGCTTGACCTATTGGCCCCCCCAGCAGTGCTTGTCTATGGTCGAGACGGCAAGCTGGCTAAGCGATTTGATAACGAAGGGGAAGGCGTTACCGAAGAGACCGCATTCACTTACGAAGACATCAAGCCGTTGGTCGCAGAATTGGTCAAAGAAAAGTCGTAACCTTCTGCAGCAGGGCAAAAAAAGAAGGCCATCCTAGGACACGAATAGGATGGCCTTCATGCGAGCCTCGATTATTGAGGTGAAGAAGTGAGCTAGTGGATCGCTACAACTGGCGATTCGTGTTCCACTTCTAGGCGAATGGTGGCCTCGCCAAAGTCCATTTTGTCCTCTTCGAGGCCTGGTACCTGGCGGAACAATACTTCCGCGAAACGGCCGAATTGTTCCGGCATGACACGATAGAAGTTGTTCTTCCCATCACGCCGCGATTCGATCAAACCGCATGTTTTCAGCAAGGCTAAGTGATGGCTAACCGCTGGCTGGCTTTGCTCGAGTAGATCGCAAAGCGAACGCACGTTTAACTCGCCTGCCTGCATTAAGTAGCTAAGAATCTTCAGCCGAGTCTCGTCGGCTAATAGTTTAAAGATTTGCACCAGTTGCCGAGCAACATCTTCGTTTAAGGGTTCGTACGGGGAAACTTCCTTGCCTGGGACGTTAGGCTCGGAAACGGGATCAGGACTATCGCTATCGGGATAGTATCCTTTGGACAACGAGTGCCCATTGGCTGGAGTAGCCAAGAACATCATGGCAGTTCTTCTCCGTGAAAGTAATGCTTGGGGCCTTACCTGAAAAGCTGAGTCTACTGGCCCTAAAAGTGGATAAGTTCGACACTTCGGAGATAGCTTACGCGGCCGAATGCTTATCCCCTGGCGGACCGAAGAGAGGCCTACACGGAGAACGGCAAGTTCCAACGAAGACGCGATAAGTTATTCGAGTGACGCCGAGCGAATCCAAAGTTTCAGGAGACCCAAGCGCTTAAGGCTCTTCCAAAACTGAGCCTCGCCCCCAACGTACGATTGCAGGCGCGAAGTGGTTCGCTCATTTCCGGAGTATCAACCAATTCGAAGCAAACTGCAACTTTTTCCCTGATTAGAGGGGTTTGTTTTGCGCACTTGGGGCGTGTGGCTTGATTGAGATCAGCATATCGTCACGTCTTGCGGAATTTGATACGATCAGGTCATGCAAGCGATGATAGGACTTCGCCAAAGTTCCGCGGCCCGCCCAATCGAGCGAGAAAGCACCGGATGAAACTGACGCTAAGAGGTTTATTTCCTTATCTATTCCCCTTAATTTTCGTGGTTGCGCTGTTGCTGGCCTTGCAGATGGGGTCTTTGCCCCCTGCTGATTTTACGTTCTCGAACGGAACGGAACCGCAATCGGTTGATCCTGCGAAGGCAACTGGGGCCCCGGAAGGAAGGATATTAGATGCCATTTTCGAGGGGCTGTACCGCAAGCTGCCCGATCCGGAAGATCCCTACAAAATGAAGCCCATGCCAGGCATGGCGATCTCGCACGATCTTTCAGACGACAAACGTATTTATACGTTTCACATGCGGCCAGGTGCCAAGTGGACCAATGGCGAGCCGGTAACCGCTTACGATTGGACCTTCTCGTGGATGCGTTTTCTGCATCCGGAATCGGCTTCGCAATATGCGTATCAACTGTGGTACATCAAAAATGCGAAACGCTACACGACAATGGAAGTCAATGTTGGCGACAAAGTGGAAGTCGAATTAACCGACCGCCCCAATAGTGCCCAGTTGTTCCCCCGAGGAACCATCGTTTCCGGCATTGTCACCAAGATTGACGAGAAAACTATCGAGCCGGAAGAAAAGAAGAAAGACGGGGAAGAGGGCAAGGAAGAAAAGAAAACCTACAAGTTTTATCACGTCGATTGCGTTCCTGATGTGGCTGGCGAGCCAGATTGGAATGCCGGTGCGACCAAGCGGGTTTTTTATCTCAAGAAAACGCCGGACAAGCTAGTTGCCGAGTACGCCAACTCAGAGTCTGCTCATAATGTTCTGCTGCATTTTAGTGAAGTGGGGATTAAAGCTCCGGACGAGATGACGCTGGTTGTGGAACTCGACTATCCCACTCCTTATTTTCTAGATTTGGCCGCTTTTTACCCAATGCACGCGGTTAATCGAACTTGCATCGAAAAGTACGGCTACCCCAATTGGACCAAGCCAGAAAATATTGTCACAAGTGGCCCTTACAAGATCCAAACGCGTCGTATTCGCGACCGGATTCGCTTGGTAAAGAACCCTGACTATTACAATGCGGACACGGTCAAGCTTGATGTCATTGATGTTTTGGCGATTCAATCGGATACGACTCAGTTAAATATGTTCATGAGTGGTCAGCTTGATTGGGCTACCACGGTGCCTAGTACCGTCATTCCAGAGCTGGAAGAACTCGACGATAAGAAGCAGGAAGAGCCACGCTACAAAGGCTTGCGGAAAGATCTTTTGCTCAAGCCGATGCTGGCGACCTATTTCTACCGGGTCAACACTCAGCGACCACCGCTCGATAATCCGAAAGTGCGTCAGGCCCTGGATCTGGCGATTAATAAGCAAGAAATTGTCGATCACGTGACGCGTGCTGGTCAGGTTCCGGCGAATTCTCTGGTTCCGCCGGGATTGCCGGACTATACCGGGCCGGAAGCCCCAGGCTACGATCCCGAGCGGGCTCGGCAACTGCTGGCTGAGGCTGGCTTTCCTGATGGCAAGGGAATGCGGAAGATTCAGATTTTGTACAACACTTTGGAATCGCACCGAGCGATTGCGGAAGTGATTCAGCAGCAATGGAAAAGTAATCTCCATATTGATGTCGAGCTTCGCAACGTCGAGTGGGGCGTGTATCTCACGACGATGCGTGAAATGGATTACGATGTTGTGCGGGCTGGATGGATTGGTGACTATCCGGACCCCAATACATTTCTGGATATGTTCGTCACCGACGGCGAGAACAACCAAACCGGTTGGAGTAACAAGGAATACGACGAACTAATCCATTCCGCCATCCAAGAGCCCGATGTGGATAAGCGTCGCCAGATGTTGTACGACGCCGAAAAGATCTTGAACGAAGAGCGTCCGATTCTTCCGATTTACTATAACGTTTCGTTGAATATGGTTCGGCCGTACGTGAAGAACTTCTATCCGAATCTACAAGACCTTCACCCTCTGCAAATCCTGGAAATCGATAAGGAACTACGCGAGAAGATTCGCGAGTGGGAGGACTTGAAGTGATCCGATTTTTAGCTAAACGATTAGTCTGGTTGGGCATCACCATGTGGGTTGTGTTCACCGTAAGTTTCTTTCTGATGTGGATCGTCACGCCAGAAGGGGCCACGCTGTCCGAGCGACAGTTGCCGGCTGCGGTTGAGCAAAATATTCGTGCCTATCACGGCCTAGACAAGCCGCTGCACGAACGTTACTTCCATGAGATGTGGCGGTTTGCCCACTTTGATTTTGGTCCCAGTGGACGCCTGCAAGATAAGACAGTCAACGAAATCCTGCAGGAAGGCTTTCCGATTTCCATTTCCCTGGGAACGCTCGCGTTATGCTTTGCGATGCTATTGGGCTTTGCCACGGGGATTGTTTCCGCACTTAAGCGTCAGTCGTTCATCGACGTGACGTTTCGTTTGGTTGCGACGCTGGGAATTGCGATTCCCAACTTTGTGTTGGCCGGATTCGCGATCATCATCTTCGTGTTCTGGCTGAAGTTGTTCCCCGCAGCAGGTTGGGGGCGTCCCATCGATTTGGTACTTCCCTCGCTTTGTTTGGCGGCTCCGTTTGCGGCTTATATCTCGCGCTTAACACGTACCGGCATGCTAGAGGTGCTCGGCCAAGATTACATTCGCACCGCTTACGCCAAAGGTTTGATGCCGACGACCGTGGTCATGAAGCACGCGTTTCGGGGGGCTATTTTGCCGGTGGTTTCTTACTTGGGACCAGCCACTGCCGGGATTTTGACAGGCTCGCTCGTGCTAGAGCGAATCTTCTTCATCCCAGGGCTGGGCAGCCACTTTATTGAAGCGGTAATGCAAAAAGATCACCAGGTGAGCTTGGCCGTGGTGATGGTGTATACCGTGTTGCTCTTCACCATGAATACGTTGGTCGACCTTTCGTACGGGCTGATCGATCCGCGAGTTAAATTGGACAAATAACGTTTCTCTGAGAAGGCCAGATAGTTGGATTCCTTAGAAAAGAACGATCCTTACGCCGCCGCGTTGCCGCCGATTGAAAAGTATCGGGAGATGTACAACGAGGCCAAATCGATTCGAGGCATCTCGTTATGGCAAGATGCCTGGCGAAGATTGCGCCGCGACTGGGTTTCGATGACGGCGCTGAGCTTTTTGGTGCTGCTGGGCTTGGCGGCTATCTTTACGCCGCTAATTCCGCTTCAGTCACCTCAGCTTCAAGATCTGGGGAGTCGAACCGGCAAGCCGCCAGAGTTCTCCTCGATGACGAAAGTCACCAACGAAAAGGGGGAAACCGTTGAGATCCCCGTAAGTTTGGGGCTGGTTGGAAAGACAGGGGATGATTATACCCGCCGAAAAAGCGAACTTTGGTCCGATCTGACAACCTTCGATGTCATGTTGTTGAATGTTCGTTTGGCCATCTTTGGCGACTACTGTCTGCCAAGTTTGTGTGGCACCGATATGTTGGCCCGCGATCTCCTTTCGCGTCTCTTCTACGGGGCGCGCGTTTCGTTGATTGTGGGGATTGTGGCGACTTTGGTGTCGTTGATCATTGGGGTCAGTTATGGGGCGATTGCCGGCTACGCTGGCGGGATGGTCGACGACTTCATGATGCGGATTGTTGACATCATGTACTCGGTCCCGTTTATCTTTGTCGTGCTATTTTTGATCACGGTTCTCAGCGAAGAAGGGGTCAAGCAGCAGCTTGAAGCCTATGGGATCAGTCGCATTGTGATCTTATATATCGTGATTGGGGCCGTCTATTGGCTGACGATGGCTCGGGTGGTACGTGGTCAGATTATCAGCTTGAAGAACGAACAATTCGTCGACGCGGCACGCACGATTGGAGCGAGTGGCTTGCGAATTGTTTTTCTGCATCTTGTTCCGAACGTTATGAGTATCGTCATTGTTTACCTGACGCTGACCATTCCGGCGGTGATGCTATTCGAGGCGTTTCTCTCCTTCTTGGGGCTGGGGGTCGAACCACCGGCGGTGAGTTGGGGCGTGCTGGCGGAAGAAGGTTTGCGTGTGATTACTCCGGTGAAGATCTATTGGTGGCTGGTCGTGTTTCCGGCGCTGGCCTTGGCATCGACGCTTTACTCCTTGAACTTTCTCGGTGACGGTTTGCGAGATGCCCTCGACCCGCGCATGAAGAACCGATGAGGTAATTGATGGCTGCAGATACAATGAATGCCACCACCAAGAACAGTGGTTCCACCAAAGGGCGAACGCTGCTTGAAGTTCGCGACTTGGCGGTCGAATTCCGGACTGAGGAAGGAGACGTCAAAGCCGTGCGCGGGGTGAACTTCGACCTCCGTGCCGGCGAAACGTTGGGAATCGTGGGCGAGTCTGGCTCGGGGAAGTCGGTAACCAATTTAGCCATGCTGGGGCTCATTCCTCAGCCCCCAGGGCGAATCACCGCTGGTTCGGCGATGTATGGCGGATACGACTTGCTCAAGATGACGGACCGAGAGTTATCTCGTATTCGAGGCAACCGAATCGCGATGATCTTTCAAGATCCGATGACCTCGCTCAATCCGTTTCTGACCATCGACGAACAACTGACCGAAGTAACCCGCAAGCATCTGGGACTTTCTTACAAAGAGGCCTTAGATCGAGCGATCGAGATGCTAGAAAAGGTTGGCATCCCTGGCGCCACGAGACGCGTGTTTAATTATCCGCACGAATTTTCTGGCGGAATGCGGCAACGGGTGGTGATCGCCATGGCGTTGTCGTGCGACCCCGAAATCTTGATTGCCGACGAACCGACGACCGCTTTGGATGTGACGATTCAGGCCCAAATCTTGGAGCTGATGCAGAAGCTTCAAGAGGAACACAACACCGCGATCGTGATGATCACGCACGACTTAGGCGTTATCGCCAATATGGCGACCGACGTGCTGGTGATGTATGCCGGGCGAAAAGTGGAACAAGCGAAGGTGAACGATCTGTTCTCGGATCCGCGGCATCCTTATACGCTGGGGCTGCTCAATTCGATTCCACGCATCGACGAGCATGTGGGGGCTCAGCTGACCCCAGTTTATGGTCAGCCGCCTGATATGAGTCAGCCGATTGTTGGCTGTGCGTTTTATCCACGCTGTCCCTACCGAATTGATGAATGTCTGGCCGTTGATCCCCCCTTGGTTCAGGTTGATTCGGGGACTCTGCACGCGTGCATTCGCGATGTCACGCAGCTTGAAAAGCCGACTCCTCAGGTAACCCCTTCCTAACGTCGAACGAACTGACAGCAAGATGCCGCAACCAGAGCAAGATTCTCCCGTTCTCGAAGTACGCAACTTGAAGGTCCACTTCCCGGTGCGACGCGGAAGCTGGTTTTCGTCGCAAACGGAACTGGTGCGGGCCGTCGATGGAGTGTCGTTTAATGTGAAGCCAGGCGAAACGTTCGGGCTAGTGGGCGAAAGTGGCTGCGGCAAATCAACCACTGCCAGAGCGATTATGCACCTGGTAAAGCCGACCGAAGGAGAGATCCTCTTAGATGGTCATCGGCTCGATAATCTTTCTGCGGATAGCATGCGGCAGTATCGCAGCGACTTGCAGATGATCTTTCAAGATCCGTATGCTTCGCTCAATCCGCGTATGACCGTGGGGAATATCATCGGAGAACCGCTGTCGATTTTCGGCCTGAAATCGGGTATCGATAAGAAGCTGGAAGTGATGCGGCTGATGGATGTCGTGGGCTTGAACCCCCGCTATGTCAATCGTTATCCGCACGAGTTTTCCGGTGGTCAGCGGCAACGTATTGGAATTGCTCGGGCCTTAGCTGCTCGCCCCAAGGTCATCATCTGCGACGAGCCAATTTCTGCCCTCGACGTTTCCATTCAGGCCCAGGTGATTAACCTGCTGATGGATTTGCAGCAGAAGCTAGGCGTCGCTTATGTGTTTATCGCCCACGACCTTTCGGTTGTTCGCCACATCTCGCATCGTATCGGTGTGATGTACCTCGGGCGGATCGTCGAAATGTCGGAGTCACAAGAACTGTTCAAGCACCCCCTTCATCCCTATACGCGGGCCTTGCTATCAGCCATTCCTGTGCCAGATCCGAGTGTCGAACGGCAGCGGAAGCGAATTGTGCTGCAGGGCGAGGTCCCCTCTCCAGATCAGTACTATGGTGGTTGTGCGTTCGCCGACCGTTGTCCGATTGCGAAGGTAGAGACCTGTACTACTAGTCGTCCTCCGCTAGAAGGAACGCCTCACCCGGCAGCTTGTTTCTTTCCCGGGGAAATGACCGAAGAGGGAACGAGGAAGGAATAAGAACCTCGTTCTTGTTTTAACTTCAAGAATTCGAGACCGGCCAAGCCTAGGCCGAGTGCTTGGAATCAACCGGTTGTTGTGTCTGTGACGATCCGTCTGCCATTCTCATAATCGAAGAACCGGTTCTTAGTCTGCGAGATTCCATATAGAAACGGACGGTCGCTTCTAGTTCGCTATTCAGTTTGCGACACGCTAGGTCGATGGAGGCGAAGCCTGCCAAGGGGGAGTCGTCGCGGGTCAGGTACAAAATCACACCGTGGGGATGCGTTTCATAGCGAACAATCTCGCGCCATGGTGTTTTGCGGGTGCCCAGGATCGACGTCTGAATGATTCCGCGCGGGCCGAGATCTATGCGAACTGGGATAAAGAGCTTCCAGGTTGCCAGCAGACACATCAGAACCACGGCAAGCGAACCCCAGACGCTAACGGTGTCCGAGTACGTTAGCAGGGCGAGAACGCTCAACAGAACGGCAATCGCGGCTTGGGCGATGTGGTCGTCGCGGATCGGCAGCCGAACCAGGGATAGCTCTGGCGACTGGCTCTCGAATTCTCGACTCGATGGAGACATACGTCGCCAATCCAACGGCGCCTGCAAGCAGGGCCAACTTAGGTGTCAAAATCAATGGGGCGCATCGTTATTGGGTGACGCAGGAAGTTGATTGGAGGTTCGTATCGCCCCAGCAATCATAATTCCTACGCTCCAGTATAGGATACTCAGAAAAACGACTGCCCAGGTCACAACCGTTGGAAAGTTCTCAGAAAAGAGGATCTTAATTGGTGGTTCGACGCTTCGTTTGGGGGGGCTCGGTTGCGACAGATTTTCCGCCTTCTTTTTTTCGTGCAAAGCCTCGCGAAGCTCTTGCCAATTCTCGGTGGCCTGGGGGGTATCGTAGGTCTTAGCAACCCACGAGCGGGTTTCGAATAACCCCCAAACCGTTAGCCCAACGAGAATTGTGTAAACGAAGGCAAGAATCAGCAGCGTTCGTCGAGGCATCATCGATTGTCCGAGTTCGTCTCGAAGAGGTTGAGCAGGGCAGCCGCCGAGGCCGTTACACCGGTCGTTAGGCAATCTTCCGCATCGGGATAGTAAAGGGGGGAATGCAGCGAGGGAGGCTGCTGGCCGAGTTGCTCGAAGCGGGCCAGACGCTTGGCGTCGACCGATCCAAGGCGAAACATAAAAATGGGTACGCCAGCCAAGCCGTAGCGGCTGAAATCTTCGCCTCCCATCGAGGGATCGACTGGAACGACATTCTCGTCGCCGAGAACTTCGTTGAGGATTTCCACGGTTGAATTGGTCAGACTTTTATCGTTGAAGAGGCTCGGAGTCCCTTCTTTGACGGTAATGTCTGGCATTTCAGCACGGAAGCTTTCGGCGGTTGCATTTGCTTTTCGCTTGATCGCATCCAGAAGTTTTTGACGGACCTCTTCCCCGTAACTGCGGACGGTAAGCTGCAAATGGCATGAATCGCCGATGACATTGTGCTTGGTCCCCCCATGGATGGCACCAACGGTCACGACGGATGGTTCGGACGGGGCAATTTCGCGACTGACGATTGTTTGCAGGTCCATTACTAGCTGTGCGGCTTGCACAATTGGATCGACGGTCATGTGTGGGTAGGCTCCGTGGCCTCCCTTTCCTTTGACCACAATATCCACACTATCGACGTTGGCCATCGCGTACCCAGCACGATACCCGATCGTGCCGGTAGGCAGGGTCGGATCGACATGAAGTGCTAAGGCAAAGTCTGGTTGGGGGAAACGCTCGAAAAGCTTGTCGGCGAGCATCGCCTTGGCACCTTCTCCTTTTTCTTCCGCAGGCTGGCCAATAATCATCAGTGTGCCGTGCCATAAGTCTTTGTGGCTGGCCATGAACTGAGCGGTACCGACCACGTTTGTCATGTGAATATCGTGCCCGCAGGCGTGCATCACTCCGGTCGGCGTGCCATCTTCTAGCGTGACCTTCTTTTGCGAAGCGTAAACAAGCTCAGTCGCCTCGGTTACCGGTAGGGCGTCTAGGTCGGTTCGGAACATGACGGTTGGGCCGGCTCCATTCCGAAGAATGGCTACCAGGCCGTGCCCACCTATGCCAGTTGTGACTTCGTATCCGGCGTCCTTAAGCAGTTGGGCCAGGCGATTGGCCGTTTCTTTTTCGTGAAACGACAGTTCGGGATTGGCATGAAACCATCGATAAATATCGATGAATGAAGCGGAGGAATCGGTGACCCATTTTTGGATCGGTTTAAGCTTCTCTTGAGGGGATTCGGCTTGGCTGAACGGGGGAGGAAAGAGGCAGAAGATAGCGATGGATAGCCAGCAAAATGCCATCGGGTGAGAACGATATCGATTCATTTTTGAATCTCAGCGAAACGAAGGAATTGCCACTTGCACTGCTGGCACGAAAAGGAGTAATATCTCGTTCAGATTATAACACGTTCTAATTTTATTCGAGCGGATGTCTGCGCTTCATTCAACGGCATCCGCTTATTTATTTCTTGCTCAACAGCTGCGGGTTCTTGCGCAGCAGCCCATTTAGTTGGGCAACAAACTCACGAGTGGCTTTGGCCCGGTGGCTGAGTAGCCCTTTCACGGCGGGACCGAGTTCGCCAAAGGTGAGATGGTATTCTGGGATCAAGAACAGTGGGTCGTAGCCAAAGCCATGCGTGCCGTGACGCTCGTGAGCAATTCGACCGTGACATTTGTCTTCGGTCTGGAGAATGGCGTTTCCGGAAGGATCCGACAGCGTGATGTGGCATACATAGTGGGCCCCACGTTTTTCATCGGGTAGCCCTTGAAGCTTTTCCAGCAGCAAATCGTTGTTCGATTCGTCGGTGGCCTCTTCGCCTGAGAAACGTGCCGAATAGATGCCGGGTGCCCCTTTCAAGGCGTCGACGCACAAACCGCTGTCCTCTGCTAAGACCCATCGTCCTAAATGAACGGCCTGCTCGGTCGCTTTCTTGGTGGCGTTTTCGGTGAAAGAAATTCCATCCTCCTCCACTTCGATCGCGTCAGGGTACTCTTTGAGCGTTTGCAACTCGATGCCTAAGGGGGCAAGTAGTTGCTGCAGTTCAGTTCGCTTCTCTTGGTTGTAGGTGCCCAAAACAATTTGCCGCGTGTGGTCCATCGCCGATCGATCATTAGGGGTTAGGCGTATAAAAGGTTCGCCTGTCATCGTAGCGGGATTCGCGCGCACAAAAAAGGTTCCACGTAGTACGTGGAACCTTGTGGTTGTTGTTGGCGGGTAGTTGTCTGCTCGCCTAGCGAGTCGTTCTGCGTGCATAATCGGCGGCAACGCTTACGCGGGGGACTTGGACGGGGACCGGTTGGACATCGAAAGTAATACCCGCCAAGATTTTGGGCTCAAAGGTCGGCAAACCAGTGGCTGAGGGTTGCGAGCTGGCACTTCCCTTGTAGCCATCCATGATGCGTTTGACTTGCGGGTTGATTTCAATCTTGCCATCGCGGCGAGGTGTTCCCACCGACTCGAAACTGCCAACGGTAACGATGCTCTCAGAACGATCGTGGAACGTGTAAGCTTCGACACCTTGCTTACGCAGGGCAGCAGCCAGTTTTTCAGCCTTTGCTGCTGCAACGGCAAGGCGGCTGCCACCAACGATGTTTTTGGCTTCGATTTCTTTGATCTTGTTTTGGTCCAACTCGACGGCACCGCGGAAGGTTGCCACGCGAACGGTGTACTTACCCGGGCAATTTAGCAAGTTGTAAGGGGTGTCTTTGTTCATGCCGATCACAAGTTGATCGGGACCCTGAGGACGGAAAAACTCTTCTGGAAGCAAGGGGTTGCGTGTGACGAACGCATTGCCCATTGGTCCTTTTTCCTTTTTTTCCTCGGTGTTGATCGCGTCTTTAATCTTTTCACGCATGGTCTTGATAGCGTCCGACTTTACGCTGTAGCCGGTTTGGAAGACCTTGGGATGCGCCGTCTTGATTTTGTTAAGCGTACTTTCCACACCGCTGGCATCGACCGAATCGTAGTTGCCCACCATCACGGCGTAGCTGACGAAACTGGCGTCGTTCATGTAGCGCATTTTTTTCGGGTCACCGTAGCGATCGTAACCCTTGCCGACCACACTGTCGGAGAAGTCGTACTTTTGTTCAAAGACGAACGCTTCCATGCCGAAGTCTTTGCGAAGTTCGATAACCAAATTCTTGGCGTCGTTCGCGGCACCGGGGCCGTTGAAGCTACTGGCCATGATCATCCAAGGGCCATTGGCTTCGGTCAATTCGTACGTCTTGTTGACGTCGGCTTCGACCTTTCTGAATGGAATCAGGCTGGCCCAAGGTGGGGCAGCTAGTGACGTGGAACCGAGTGTGGCAATCAGGCCAAACGCCACGGCAAGTCGTAGTTTCGTGCGGACAAACATCCTTGCTTGATCCCCTCATGAGACAATTAGAGCATCGACACCGACCGCCAAGTGGGCCGGAAAATGTCGGGGAACATTAGCAAGTCCCCCTCGGTCGACACAAGGTGGATCTTGAGAGAATTCCGAGGATTTCTCTCAAATGGTTCGGCTCGGTGCTAGCTAGGCTACACTTCAAGCAACTGCGTCATGCCAAGCAGTTGGCGGGCCGTAGCGACAAGCTCGGCGTAGCGTGGTTTCGAGACCTGAGCATCGACCCCGACCTGAGCCCCTTTTTTCTGGTTGTCTTTAGAGACCAGCGACGAGAAGATCAAGATTGGCAATTGGCCTAATACCGGGTGCATGCGGATGTGTTTGGCGAGGCTGAAACCGTCCATCCGTGGCATTTCGATATCGGTAATGATGATACCAACATGGTCGCGAATCGTATCACAGGTTTGATTTTCGGCCAGATTCTCGAGGTATTCCCAAGCTGCGCAACCATCAATGAAACTGTGAACGTTGCTGAATCCGGCTTCTTGGAGGTGGTCGTTGATCATTTCCGAAATCATGCGAGAGTCTTCGGCGAAGACAATCGGCACGTCAGGTGCCTCAATTTTGGTAATCGTGGCATCTTCGAGGTGCTGTTGCTCGGAAATCCCGGCGACTTCTGAACCGATCGACTCGAAATCGAGGATTTGAACCAGCTTGCCGTCGATCAGCACCACACTGGTAATTGGCGCGTTCATACCCATGGTGTTCGGTAATGGGCGAGTCGCTTTCCAACTAACGCGATAGATTCGATGGACGCGATGGACCCGGAAAGCGAGGGGCCGCTGGTTGAACTCGAGGAGCAGCAAGCAGTCGTTGTCTTTGGCCTGAGCTTCCTCGACGTTACCGTACAGAAAGTAAGTCAGGTTGATCAGGGTGACAACGTCTTGGCGAATTCTTACGACGCCTTCAATGGAAGGATGGCCTTCTGGAAGACTGGTGACTTTGCTGATGCCTAGGACTTCTTTTACTTTGGCAACGTTCACCCCAAATGTTTGCCCGGCAACCTCGAAGACAAGGATCTCGGCTTCGTTTGTACCAGCTTCGAGAAGGATGCCCGTGTTAATGCCCAGTTTCGATGACTGTGTCGTCATGTTTATACCGCTTGCAGAGAACTTTAGGTGGTGTTATCCGAAAGGGATGGGGGCTAACATCAATCCTTTCTTCGGCGTGCTAGCAAATGTAGGCCAGCAATTCGGGCATGCGGCAAAAGGTGTCGAATAAAATGATTAAATCGATGAAATGAGAGATCCGAAAAGGCCCTGTGATTGGGCCTGATCGATTCGAACTTGGTATCGCTGGCCGATTTCGACTTGGCTGCGATCGCACGAGACTTGGGCATAGCGGCAAGAGGTGCCGGTGGCCAACAGTGGGTTTTGCCGATCTTCTGCTTCGATCAGCACATCTAATTTCTCGCCCACTAAGCTGCGATAATACGCCTCGCGGGCACGGTCTTCCACTTCTGCCAGGCGTGCTCGTCGGTCGGCTTTGATATCGCCTGGAATTTGGTCAGGCATTTCGGCGGCGGGGGTGCCTCGCCGTGCGCTAAAGGGGAAGATGTGAATTTTGGAGAAACCAACTTTCTCGGAGACGAGGCAAGTCTCTTGAAATTCGGCCTCGGTCTCGCCGGGGAAACCGACAATGATATCGGTCGAGATGGACGGTTTGTCCAGTGTGTCTTGCAGTAGCTTGCAGCGATCGACAAAACGCTGACTTCCCCACCGGCGACGCATCCGACGAAGAACCGAGTCGGAGCCACTTTGCATCGAGATATGCAGGTGAGGGCAGATTTTGTCGGGGTACTTGGCCATTACCTCGATCAGTTCTCGTGTAACTTCGGTCGCTTCGATGCTGGAGAGTCGAATTCGGAAATCAGTTTCGATACGGGAGAGCATTTCCATCAACTGGGCCAAGCGAACCCAGTCGGTTTTCGGTTTCCCTTTGTTGAGATCGACACCATAGTGCCCCAGGTGAATCCCGGTTAGCACAATTTCGCGAAAGCCGTTCTCTGCCAAGCGGCGGACCTCTTCCACGATTTCGCCTGCTGGTCGGCTGTACATCTCGGGCCGAACGTATGGGATAATGCAGAAGCTACAGCGTAAGAGACAGCCATCTTGCACTTTGACATAAGCCCGGTGGCGATCACCAAAACGGGAAATGCCATCTGGAATGTCAATCACGCCCATTCGGCCCAACAAATCAGGAATTTCCCGTTTGTCGGTGACGACTTCGGACACATTGGGCAGCTGCTTCAATTCGTCCGGGGCACGTGTGGCGTAGCATCCCATGACAACGATGCGAGAATTAGGGTTATCCTTGGCCAGCCGCCGAATCGCTTGACGGCTTTTTGAATCCCCTTCGTTGGTAACCGTACAGGTATTTACCACACAGACGTCTGCCGCCTCTGCGGTGTCTGCGTCTCGATATCCGCCGCGGACCAAACCTTCGCGAACAAGTTCGGTTTCATATTGATTGACCTTGCACCCCAAGGTGAGGGTCTTCAGTTTGAGATCGCTCATCGGCAGATAAAATAGGTGAGGCCGCGACCTGCAGGAGATGGCGACCTCTTTAGTAAGGATTGGGGAGGCAACAGGAATCCCCGATTCTAGCACTCTGGCTCGATCGTGGAAGACATCGAACCGCGGCAACGAGCGATCAGTTCATCCTTGCCATAAGCATGGATCTGTTCTCGTTTAAGCTCAGCATGTTCTTTGGTGGTGGTCAAGCAGATTGCGCGGCCATCGGAATCAACGGTCTTGGCAATTTGAAACCCTTTTTCCACGGGGTGCCCAAACAGCTCATGCATCATCAAGATGACATACTCGTAGGTATGATCGTCATCGTTCCAAAGCACGACATGATAGCGTGGCTGACGCTTTGGTTTTGGCTTTTTCTTGGGTTCCGTCTTGGTCGAAACGACCGTTGCTTCCCCAGGTTCAGCTACAGACGTATTTGAATCGCCCACTGGTACTTTCTCAAAGGTCCACGTGAAACTATTGCTTGGCGAAGTCGACCGAATTGACTCGCCAAGTACTGGGTGGAATGTCCAATTCCTGCGTATCGTATTATATTGTACGGCTTTGCCGGTCGGAAGGTAATTTCGGCGTTTCCGGTTGTAAACCACCCGCCACCAGATGCCAATTGGATAAGACATGCCGGATCTGAAAACTTTTCTAGAAGACAACCGCCAAGCATTCGTTGAATCGCTTAAAGAACTGTTGCGTATTCCCAGTGTCAGTACGGACAGCCGCCATAAAGAAGATGTGAAGAATGCGGCTGAATGGGTTGCGGAGCGGTTTCGGGAACTCAATTTCAAGACGCAAGTCGTTTCAACGCAAGGGCATCCAATTGTTTATGCCGAAAGCCCTCCTGTTCCAGGGAAGCCGGTGGCGTTGGTTTATGGACATTACGATGTGCAGCCCCCAGAACCGCTAGAACTGTGGACGACTCCCCCCTTCGAGCCTACAGAGCGAGACGGCAACATTGTTGCACGCGGGGCGACCGACGATAAAGGTCAGATGTTGACCCATGTGCTCGGTGCAATGGCATGGATGAAGTCGGTCGGCGAGTTGCCGATTCAGGTCAAGTTTCTCATTGAGGGGGAAGAGGAAATAGGCAGTGCTAGCCTCCCGCCTTTCATCGAGGCGAACAAAGAACTGCTCGCCAACGATGTGGTGGTGATCAGCGATTGTTCCCAATTTGGGCCTGGACAGCCGGCAATCACCTACGGGCTAAAGGGAATTGCGTATTTTGAATTGAAGCTAACGGGGCCCAATCGCGATTTGCATAGTGGCACCTTCGGGGGCAGTGTGCGGAATCCGGCTAATACGCTCTGTACGATGCTGGGCTCGTTGGTCGACGAACATGGCTGGATTCATATTCCTGGCTTCTACGATGACGTGATCCCCATGACTGGCGACGAACGCGAGAATTTCGCCGAATTGCCGTTTGATGAAGAGAAGTTCAAACAACAACTCGGAATCGATCAAGTTCATGGTGAAGAAGGCTACACTACACTCGAACGTCGCTGGGCTCGACCAACGTTAGATATCAATGGCCTGACCAGCGGTTATCAAGGGGAAGGGGCCAAAACGGTTCTGCCGGGGGTTGCTTCGGCCAAGTTCAGTTGCCGACTCGTTCCCAATCAAGAGCCTCACAAGATCGCAGAAGCGCTGCGCGAACATCTCACCAAGATTTGCCCTCCTGGTATCAAGATGGAACTGAAGGCCCATCATGGCTCGCCAGGGTTTGTGGTTTCCACCGACAGCCCTTACATTCAGGCGGCCCAGGTGGCGATCGAGAAAGGGTTTGGCAATGCCCCGGTACTGATCCGCGAAGGGGGCTCGATCCCGATTTGTTCCGAGTTCGCCAAAGAACTCGATTGCGATGTGCTGCTATTGGGATGGGGGCTAGATGACGATAACACCCACAGTCCCAATGAGAAGTTTAATCTCGGAGACTTTCAACGCGGCATCGAAGCCAGCGCCCAGTTGTGGGCGGAACTCGCCAAAATCACCAAGTAGGATTCAACCCAAAGACCTCACCCATGCTCGACCGGAAGTTTGTTGTTGATAACGTTGAACTCGTTAAGAAGAACTGTGTCGACCGAGGCGTCACCGCCGACGTCGATCAGATCGTCGCACTCGAAACCGCGCGCAAGGCAAAGCTCCAAGAGGCGGAAGAGTTCAACCGCCAGGCGAACGAGATCAACAAAAGCATCGGCAAAGCCTCGGCAGAAGAACGCCCCCAGATCATTGCCGAAGGAAAACGCCTGCGCGAGCTAAAGGATGCGGCATCGACGGAGGTCGACAAGTTCGAGGAACAGATTACGGATATCCTCCGCCTGATTCCCAACTTAACCCATCCTGAGGCACCGATCGGGGAAGACGATAAAAGCAATCTGGAAATCAAACGCGGGACAACCGAGCCACGCAAGTTTGATTTTCCTGTTCTCGATCACGTCGAGCTAGGCGAGAAACTCGACCTAATCGACTTTGAAGCCGGAGCCCAAGTTGCCGGTGCTGGGTTCTACTACTTGAAGAACGAAGCGGTCCTTTTGGAACTGGCTCTGCAGCAGTACGTGCTCAGCGTGTTGATGAAAGAAGGCTTCGTACCGACGATCACGCCTGATATGGCACGAACCGAAATTTTGCATGGCGTCGGATTCATTCCGCGAGGGCCAGAAACACAGATCTATAGCATCGAGAATACCGACCTCAACCTGGTTGCGACGGCTGAGATCACTTTGGGCGGGATGTACGCCGGCAAGGTCTTGGAAGCAGAAGACTTGCCGCAACTGTTCTGCGGAATTAGTCACTGTTACCGCACCGAAGCAGGCGCCGCCGGTCGGGCTTCGCGTGGTCTGTATCGCGTGCATCAATTCACCAAGGTCGAGATGTTTGCTTTCACGCTGCCGGAAGACAGCGAAGCGACGCTCAACAAGTTCTGCGAATTGGAATGCCGCATCTTCGACGGCTTGAAAATCCCTTACCGTGTGGTCGATACGGCCACCGGAGACCTGGGTGGCCCTGCCTATCGCAAGTTCGACCTAGAGGCCTGGATGCCAGGGCGTGGCGAAGCTGGCGAATACGGGGAGGTGACCAGCACCTCGAACTGCACCGACTACCAAGCTCGCCGACTCAATATTCGCTACAAGGTGAAGGGGGAGAAGGGAACCCACTTCGCCCACACGCTCAACGGCACGGCGATCGCTTTGAGCCGCGGTTTAATCGCGGTGCTGGAAAATTACCAGCAGGCCGATGGCAGCATCGAAGTGCCGGAAGTTCTTCGGCCCTTCATGGGCATGGACAAGATCGGCCCCAGATAACGATTGGCTGTCGTGCATGGTGCCATGCCGTTGTTTCGTTCGGCATGGCATTCTGGTTAACGTTCTTTAAGATCCAAGCGTGGCGTGGGTAGGCTAAATGCCCCGCAGCGTGCGTGTTGCCGAGATACACATATCTTCGCTCTCGTCTGCCGATTTCGATTCGGCGATCACGCGGACAATAGGCTCGGTATTGCTGGCACGCGCGATCAACCAGCGGTTTTTCCAGGTAAAACGGAGGCCATCCCCTTCTTGGACTTGGGCATCTTTGTACTGGTATTTTAGGCGATCGAAGCCTTCTTCGAGTTGATCAGGATCCATCTCGACTTTGTGCTTGACGATCTCGTAACGGGGCAGGGCGTCAGCCAGCTTGCTGATAGGTTTTTTCTTTTTGGTCATCAGTTCCAGGATGTTGGCCATGCCGACGAAGCTGTCGCGAATGTAGCCAACTCGGGGGTCGATAGGACCGCCATTTCCTTCGCCACCGAACACCGCATCGCGAAACATCATTTCTTGGGTTACGTTCGCTTCACCCACCGCCGAGCGATAGATGGGGCACTTATATTCTGCTGCCACGTCCTCGTTCATGCGACTGGTCGCACCATTGATGACAACGGGCCCTTTTCGTTTAAAGAGCACGTTTTGCAGGCAAAGAGCCACCGTGTATTCTTCGCCAATATATCGCCCATTCTCGTCGATTACCGCCAAGCGGTCGGCATCTGGGTCTTGGCAGAAAGCGACTTGAACTCGTGATTCGCGGACCCGGTGAGCGACGGTCTGCAAGTTCTCGGCGGTTGGTTCAGGGGAGTGCAGGAACTCTCCGTTAGGTTCTCCTCCCAAGAGTTCTACATCGCAGCCAAGGGCTTCTAAGAGCTTTACGCCCACGATGCTGCCGGCTCCTCCGTTCGAGTCGAGCAGAACGCGGTATTTTTTCTTTTGGATTAGACCTGAATCGATCGTTTCGAGAACTTTCTGGATATGTTCGCTAGTGGTGTCCTCACACAGCGAGGTGTTACCGACCTCGTTCCAGGGGGCCCATGTGGTCGGCTGTTCTTCGTAGGCAGCTTTGATCTGGGCCCCTTTATCGGCAGAGACGACTCGCCCATCGGCCCCCATTAATTTCAGCCCGTTGTACTCTGGGGGGTTATGACTCGCCGAGATTTGGATCGCCCCCATGCAGCGATATTGCCGCAGCAGCACACCGACCGTGGGGGTTGCGGCGATGCCTGCATCGATGACGTCTCGACCGAGTAGGTTGATTGTCCCTTGGACAATATCGCCCAATGCTTTTCCACTGGGGCGTCCATCGCGCGAGAGAAGGATGCTGCCATCGGGCAATTGCTCGACAAAAGCTGCTACATAACGGCTGATTGTATCGGGCGAGAGGCTTTGTCCTAAAATTCCGCGTAATCCGGAAACGCTGATGATCGGGTCTGGCATCGTTGTCTTGTGGGTTCGGCAATAGGTTGTTGGGATCTACCGTCGGCAAAAGCCAAGCGAGTTTCACTACTATAAAACATATTGTGGCTTTCTGCCGCAATCGTTTCGATCGGCACATCACGAAAGTAAAGAATTCACACACCGCTGGTTGCCTGATTGATGATAGCCAGGGTATTGCCTTAAAATCGGGCAATTCCGGCAGTCTTTCCATGGGGACAACTATGAGCGGCAGTAAGATCGATACGAAATCACTTCTCCAACTGGTCAAGCAGGCCACCGCTGATGGCAAAATCACCGCCAGTGCGGCTGATAACATCGAAATCTGGCTAACCGAAGACCGTTATGCCCGCTATGCCGAGCAGGTCGCCGAGCATATCACCTCGGAAAAATGGAAAGAACTCGACGACGCTTTCTGGACGATCATCCCTTTCGGCACTGGCGGGCGGCGCGGAAAGATGTATCCGATCGGCTCGAATGCAATCAACGAGCGGACGATCGGCGAGAGTGCCCAAGGCTTGGCCGAGTATGTAAAGGAAACGGTCAGCGGAGACTTGTCGTGTGCGATCGCCTACGACACCCGGCATCGCTCGCGTGAATTCGCTGAGTTGTGTGCCCGTATTATGGTGTCGAACGGATTCAAGGTTTATTTCTTAGACGACTATCGCAGCACGCCGGAACTGTCGTTCCTTGTTCGATTCAAGAAGTGTTCGTGCGGAATCATGGTGACGGCCAGTCACAACCCACCCAGCGATAACGCGGTGAAGGTTTACTGGTCGACCGGTGGTCAGGTTATGCCTCCGCACGACAAGCAAATCATCGATCGCGTGATGAACGTGCAGGAAATTCCCCTGGGTGTGGAATTCGACGCGGCGGTTGCCGATGGCAAGGTCGTCATCTGTACGGCAGAAACGGACGATGCGTTCATCAACGCCGTTCAGCAGCAGAAATTTGACGGACCACGCAATCTGAAGATCTTGTACTCGCCCCTTCATGGTGTTGGCGCTTCGGCTGTCATGCCTGCGTTGGCCGCCGATAATTTCAAAAATGTCGCGATCTTTGGCCCACACAAAGAACCGAGTGGTGACTTCCCCAATGTGCCGGGGCACGTTTCCAACCCCGAGAATCCGGCTGTCTTTGATGCGATTATTGAGCAAGCCAAGACCGACGGTAGTGAGTTGATTTTGGCGACGGACCCCGACTGCGATCGGGTTGGCTGTGCCGCACCGAAAACGATGGACGTGACCGGCGAGTGGGGGACATTTACCGGCAATCAAATTGGTGTGCTGTTGGCCGATCACGTTCTTTCCGAACGGAAAAAAGGTGGCGGGCTGACTCCAGAGCATTACGTCGTTAAAACCTTGGTTACCACCGAGATGGTTCGCCGGATCGCGGACAGTTATGGCGTACGCACGTGCGGTAACCTGCAGGTTGGTTTCAAGTGGATCGGCGGCACGATGGATGCCGAGGGGCCAGATAAGTTCCTCTTCGGTTGCGAAGAATCGCACGGTTACTTGGTGGGGCAGTATGCTCGCGATAAGGACGCCGCAGTCGCCGCGATGTTATTGGCCGAGTTAGCAGCCAACTGCAAGCAGGAAGGGAAATCGCTGCACGAGAAGTTGGAATCGCTGTGGTGGCAACATGGCTACCATGCCGAGCGTCTTTTGAATCAGAAGATGCCTGGCAGCGAAGGGATGGCCAACATGCAGAAGCTGATGGGCAAATTCCGCGAGGCACCGCCACAATCGGTGGGTGGCTTGAAGTTGACCGCCGTGCGCGACTACCAGAACGATACCATCACTACCCCGGACGGCAAGAGTTCTCCGCTTAATGGTCCTAAGGGGAACATGGTCATTCTCGATTTAGAAGATGGCAACTACGTAGCCGTGCGTCCTTCAGGTACCGAGCCGAAGGTGAAGTTCTACATGTTCAGCTACGTACCGGCCGAGCAGCTTTCGCTACTAGACGCTGCCCAGGAAGAAATGGAAGCGCGGCTCGATGCGTTTGAAAAGGATCTGGTCGCCTTTGCGGACAGCGTTTAGTTGAGTGTGCCACTTGCTGAAAAGCAAGAGAAGTCTTCATTCGAACAACTCGTAAATGCCCCTTTCACGCCTAGCGAGAAAGGGGCATTTAACTTTCGAAACGTCCGTTATTATGCAGTCTCCTAAGCTGCAGTGGCTCAAGCTACTTTGCCTGAGCTGGTTGGGGCAGGGGAGGGGCTTGGTAGACTTTTCGTAGTCGATGAAACTCTTGGGTGAGATTCTCTCGAATCTCCTGAGCGGCTGGGTCCTCGTAGATACTGACCATCTCTTGAGGATCGGTTTGTAGGTCGAACAAGTTCCATTCGTTCGTTAGGGGAAAGTGAATCAACTTGTATCGCTGAGTGCGAACCCCAAAATGCTGCGGAACGGCGTGCTCGCCAAGTTCATAGTAGGCGTAATAAAGGGAGTCGCGCCAAGCGACTGGTTCCCCTTTCAAAATCGGCACCAAGGAGCGGCCTTGAATCTCTGGCGGAATCTTCTCGCCGGCAACTTCCAGCAATGTGGGGGCATAGTCGATGTTTTGCACTAACTCGTCTGGCGTGGAGTTAGGCTGAGTAACGCCAGGCCAGCGAATAATTAATGGCATCTGAAACGACTCTTCAAACATCCAACGTTTGTCATACCAGCCGTGCTCGCCGAGGTAGAAGCCTTGATCGGAGGAATAGATCACAATCGTGTTCTCGGCCAGGCCGTTATCGTCAAGATACTTGAGCAAGCGGCCAACACTTTCATCTACGGCTCTCACCGCGCCCAGGTAGTCTCGCATATAGCGACGATACTTCCAGCGAACAACATCCTGCTCAGAAAGTTTGCCTGCTTGAAAGTCCGCGAGAAAGGCCTGGTTTTGTGGGCCAAAGTGGGCATCCCAGGCCTTTTTCTGGGTCGCATTCATCCGGTTGTATTCCGGCGTGCCATAGCGATCAGGGGGCGGTAGGACAACCTTACCTCGTTCATCCTTGCGCAGCTTGAGGTCATAGGCCCAGTCCATGTGCCGATCGATTTCCATTTCATTATTGGCAAGCGTTGTGCTGCGATTGGCGTAGTCGTCGAACAAAGTTTCTGGTTCGGGGATTTCGACGTCATCAAAGGCGTTTAAATGACGCAGGGGCGGAGCAAACGTGCGATGGGGAGCCTTATGTTGGCACATCAGAAAGAATGGTTTCGAGGAATCCCGTTCGTTGAGCCAATTAATCGATTTGTCGGTGATTAAGTCGGTAACGTACCCTTCAAAACGTTTCGTTGTGCCATCTTGTTGAATGAAATCTGGATTGTAGTAGTTGCCCTGCCCGGGCAGGATTTCCCAGTGATCGAAGCCCAGGGGATCGGTCTTCAGATGCCATTTACCGATGATCGCCGTGTTGTAGCCGGAGGCTTGCAAGGCCTTCGATAGCGTCCACTGCGATTGATCCATGCCTTGTCCTGTGTTACGCATGAATCCATTTTTGTGGCTGTGCTTGCCCGTCAAAATCGTCGCACGCGAAGGGCCGCAAATTGAGTTGGCACAAAAGGAATTGCGGAACAACATACCTTCCTGAGCTAAGCGGTCGATGTTCGGAGTCGGAGCAACTTCAGCCAACGGGCCACCATACGCGGAAATAGCATTCAGGGCGTGGTCGTCCGAAAAGAGAAATAGGATATTGGGCCGTTGGGCCTTTTCCTCAGCCGCGACCATTGCCGTAGCGCCAAAAAGCACCAGTAAGACTAGGAAAGAGCGAATCATGTTGTGTGCTTGCCTGTTTTAGGAGGGAAGTGCGGCGAGGCTTTTCAAAGCGTCTTGTTAGGCATAAGTGGACGCGGTCAGCTTGCATTCTAGCGGAGTTTTTTTCTCGGTACAGGAATTACTTGCTCGGGATATCGCTGGTGTATTCCAGGGGAAGGCATTAGGCAGGCGATTCGCTCTTGCTTCTCTACTGCTCATCGCAAGGGACGATGTGTGTGAAAAATGCCTGGTCGGGTGAGAAAATACTCATGGGTTCGTGGGGGTAAGTCAGGGTTAGAATGGGGGTCTGCGCGGAATACCCCAAACTTTTCGTACCCCTTATGTTCTGACAGCGGGCCTTAAGTAGGCCTCAGCGTTTCCAATCGCTTCTTTCGAGCCGGCCCCAAACCATTTTTCGGCTAATTCGACAAGCTTGCAAGCCACGTCACGACGTGTGTTATGGGCGAACGATTCGCTCGTTAAGTTTTGTTGCTGGCCGCGCTGGTACTTGCTGTTTAGGACCAAATGATTCGTGGGAAAGCTTGTAATACACAGGAACGTTGAATGAAATCGAATTTGAATCTGCTGGTCCCGTTGATACTGAGTGTGCTGTTGCTGCCGGTCTCAATTGCCGTTGCGGAAGATGCTCAAGGAACACCTGTTCCGCAGGGAGAGAAGCTGTTTTATGCCTCGCATAGCTTGATGTGGTATGTGCCAGAGCTCCTGGGCGAATTGGCAGCGGCGCGAGGCATTGAAGGTCACCAACTGCTGGGGCTACAGAAGCTAGGGGCCTCGCGGACACTGCAACATTGGCAACTTCCGGACGGTGACAACAAGGCCAAGCAAGCCTTGAAGACAGGCCAGGTCGGCGTCTTTGTGATGTCGCCGATTCAACTGCCGGATGAAGGATTAGAGAACTTCGTTAAGCTTGGTCTGCAGCACAATCCCGATATGCGTTTTTTGGTGCAGCTCTCTTGGGGTGGAGGTGACATCGACAATCAGGAATTTCCGAAGGGAGCTTGGAGTGTCCCTGATCGAAATAAGACGCCAGAACAACTGGCCAAGATGAATGTTCCTAACATCAAAGCAGGGGAAGCCCAGATCAAAGAACTGAACAAGCGATATGGGAAAGGGAAGGATGTTGTCTTTCTTATCCCCACGGCACAAGCGGCTGCTGAATTAAGATCGAGAATTTACCGCAAAGAAATCCCTGGGTTGACCAGCCAAGACGAACTATTCGTCGATCCGGCGCACCCCTCTCCTCCACTGGAAGCCTTGAACACGTACTTGCATTACGCGGTGCTGTATCAGGAGAGTCCGGTTGGCTTACCGATGATCGATTTGTTGAAACGTGCTAACCGCCCAGAGTGGGACGAAAAGCTCAATCGAACATTGCAAGAGATTGCCTGGCAAACCGCACGCAACTATCCCTATTCGGGGATCAAAGAACCCAAATCATCGCAGGTATCTGGGAGTTTACCTGCGGAGAAATCGTTTGCGGTACCGGAGTTGGAATTGGTCTATACCTCGTACGTCGACATCGGGAAGCCGCTGCATGTCGGAAAGATGCCAGAGGGAGAACGCCGCGTTATCCCGATCACTGGCGGTACTTTCAAAGGGCCCAAGATGCAAGGAGAGATCATACCAGGCGGAGCTGATTGGAACCTCTCTCGTGCCGACGGAGCGACGGTTGCCGAGGCGAATTACTTTCTCCGCACAGACGACGGAGTGGTAATTCGCATTTCTAACTGGGGCGTAGGCGCCCCGCCGACCGGTTTGCGTTTTACAAATCCAAGATTTGAAGCCCCACATGGCAAGTACGACTGGCTAAATCAATCGGTCTTCGTCGGCACGTTGGACGTTGATTTTAGTCAGCCACATCCGATTTGTATTCGTGTGTTTTGCCTGAAGTAAATCGGGTTTGAATTGTGTCCGTTCAGACAGACGCGCGATTGGGAAAATAACCTCAAACGGGAATCGTTTGGCACTTTGTTTCATGCGATTGAAGTTCTTTCTCGTCCCCTCCTTTTCTCAGCGAAAGATCACATCATGCGAAAACTCTTCTTTTGGTTAGCCCTCGGTATCATGCCGATAGGCATGCTCCCCGCACAAGAAGCGACGACAAACTCGGAAAGCTCTCAGGAAGCGATCAAAGACGATTTTAAACCTGCGGTAACCAATCAGGCAGGTCACGACTATCCGCAGGTCAACTCCGAGGGACGAATCAAGTTTCGTATTGTGGCCCCGGATGCCAAGAGCGTCAGCACGACGTTTCGTGATAGCACCGAGTTTGTTAAAGGGGAAGATGGTGCTTGGACCGGTTATTCTCGCCCGCTGGACGAGGGCTTCCATTACTACATGATCAAGATCGATGGCGCGGAAGTCCCCGATCCCAACAGCAAGTATTACTTCGGAGCAATGCGATGGGGAAGCGGAATTGAGATCCCGGCCCATGATCGCGATTTTTATGCATTGAAGAATGTGCCCCACGGCCAGATGCGTGAGATCTTCTTTCATTCGCCGAGCACCGACTCGGAGCGGCGCGCGTTTGTTTACACGCCGCCTGGTTACGACGAGAACTCGGAAGACCGCTACCCTGTGCTCTACTTGCAGCATGGTTGGGGAGAGAATGAATACGGCTGGAGCGTGCAAGGGCATGCCGGGCGAATCATGGATAACCTGATCGCAGAGCAGAAAGTTCGGCCGTTTATTATCGTGATGACGTATGGCATGACCAATGAAATTCGTTTCGGAGGGCTGCGCAATTTCGATATCAGTGACTTTGAAACGGTTCTTGTAGACGAGTTGGTGCCGTACATCGATACGCATTTCCGCACGTTGACCGATCAGCCCAACCGGGCAATGGCGGGCCTTTCGATGGGAAGCATGGAGACCAAGGCGATTACGTTGCGCAACCTGGACAAGTTTTCTCACATTGGACTCTTCAGCGGAGCGACCATCAGCAAAGAGGATGCGGAGAACACAAAAGGTTTTGCAGACCAGGTGAAGCTTGTTTTTGTGAGCTATGGCAGTAAAGAAGTCGGAGGCGATCGGGCGCGTCGTGGTGGCGATCCAGCAGAAACCGTCAAGCAGTTGAAAGAGATGGGAATTGATGCCCATTACTATCTGTCACCAGAAACGGCGCACGAGTGGCAGACTTGGCGGCGAAGCTTAAAAGAGTTTGCTCCGCTGTTATTTCAGACCGAAGATAAGCTCTCAGGAACTTGGCAGGTTGATTTTGAGACGCGTATTGGCTTGCAAAAATAT
This sequence comes from Bremerella cremea, assembly GCF_003335505.1. Lineage (NCBI taxonomy): Bacteria > Pseudomonadati > Planctomycetota > Planctomycetia > Pirellulales > Pirellulaceae > Bremerella > Bremerella cremea. Next base: position 1,443,285 of record NZ_QPEX01000010.1, on the reverse strand, counting down.
GTCCTCACGTTCGACAAAAAAGAAGGGCAGTTAACGGCAAGCGGTAAAGCAGAGGTGGATGGTCGCACTCGAAACGTTGAGTTTCAAGAGGTGCAAAGGGAAGGTGATACGGTCTCGTTTGTCGAGGTGCTAAACTTCGGCGACAACCAGATTCGTATTCAGTACACCGGCAAGGTTGCTGGCGATTCAATGAAGCTTCAACGGAAGGTGGGAAACTTCGCCAACGAAGAGGCTACGGCCAAGCGTGCGGCAGCTTCGTCCGATAAGGTCTCGTTCTCCAATGCAAAGCCATTGTCACCGCAGCAGGCGGTGGCAATGGAGGACAAGGTCGACCCCAACTTTCAGGTCTACCTTTGCTTGGGGCAATCGAATATGGAAAGCGGCGGCCGTATGAACGACGCCGACCGCGAAGTGGACGAGCGTCTGTTAGTGATGGCCGATTTTGATAATCCGGCTCGCGGCTGGCAGAAAGGGAACTGGTATCATGCCGTCCCGCCAATCTCCGCCCGAGGGCGAGGTATCTGCCTGGTCGATTCGTTTGGAAAAACGTTGGTGGAGGGACTGCCAGAAGATGCCCGTGTTGGCATTATCAAAGTCAACGTGCCAGGTTGTAAGATCGAATTGTTTCAGAAAGACGCATTCCAAGCCTACATCGATGGCGAGCAGGATTGGATGAAGAATATCGTAAAAGGCTACGATGGAGACCCTTATCAGTACCTGATTCACATGGGAAAAGAAGCCCAGAAGCACGGCGTGATTAAAGGGGTTCTGCTACACCAAGGTGAGTCGAATGCCGGCGATCAGCAATGGCCAGCAAAGGTCAAAACCGTGTACGACGCGATTCTTACAGATCTCGATTTGAACGCGGAAGAGGTGCCCTTAATCGCTGGGGAACTTGTCCATGCCGATCAAGGAGGACGCTGCGCTGGCTTCAACGAGATTCTTGCCGACCTGCCAGATACAATTCCCACCGCGCATGTGATTTCTTCGGCAGGTTTCAGTACCGATGACAAACTTCACTTTAACTCCGAGGGATCGCGTGAGTTTGGTAAGCGATATGCCCAGAAGGTGCTTGCGCTGCAGAACGTGAAGACCGCGAAAGATCAATAAGCTGTTACCTCGCTTCAGACGAGTCCTTGCCACTTTTACCGGCGCTCTTTTGGATATCACCCCAATGTCACTAAGAACAATTATCTTTGCCAGTTGCGTGTTGCTGGGTACCGCCATGGTTTTTGGCCAGGAACAAACGCCGACAAAAGAGCCTACGCCAGCAAAAACAACGCTCGCCGGTACTTGGTACGCACAGTTTGAAACGCCGTTTGGAATGCAAACGTATCAATTGCAATTTACGCCCGAAGGCGACGCAGCAGCAAAAGCGACGGCCCACGTTGAGGCCGAGGGGGAAAAACGTGACGTTGAATTTACCGAGGTGAAAATCACTGACGATACGATCTCTTTCGCCGAGGTTCGCCAGTTTGACCAGCGGGAACTGCGGATTGAGTACTCCGGCAAACTAAAAGGAAACGACCTCGTCCTCAGCCGCATGTTCGGAAATCGGAATGGCCAGGAAGTCGTAGCCACACGACAAGTGCCAAAACGACAGCCTACGACAGAAGTGGCACCCCTGGTTGAAGTGAAGATTGATCATTTGCTCAAGGATGCTGGTAAAGATTTCTTTTTGATCGGCATGGCAGGCGACCTCCCGGCCCGTTATTCCGCAGAGGAACTGGCGCTCGCCGCTGAGCATTTTGCCGCAATAACACCTGAGAACTGCATGAAGCCAGAGCGACTTCATCCGCAGGAAAATCAATGGCAATTCGAACGGGCAGACGCCTTGGTGGAGTGGGCTCGTCAGAATCAGATGACCATTCACGGTCATACGTTGGTTTGGCATGCTCAAACGCCTGGGTGGTTTTTCGAGGGGGACGACAAGGAAGTAATTAAGCAGCGGATGAAGGAGCATATTCATACGCTCGTCGGACGCTATAAAGGGCAACTGCAAAGCTGGGATGTGGTGAACGAGGCCATCGACGATCGAGGCGGTCCTCAGGCAGCAAAGACCGAGAACCTGCGAAACTCGAAATGGCTGCAAGCGTTGGGTCCGGAATTCCTTACTTTGGCGTTTCAGTACGCCCACGAAGCCGATCCTACGGCAGTCCTTTATTACAACGACTACAACATTGAATCAGGTTCCAAGCACGAGAGTTCGATGGTGTTGCTACGGCGGCTTTTGGCTGATGGAGCACCAATTCATGCGGTTGGCATTCAAGGTCACTGGCGCAGTGGTAGTGTTCCTTTTAAAGAGATCGAAAAGGCGATCACCGACTATGCTTCTCTCGGTTTGAAGGTCAGCATCACCGAGCTTGATGTCACCATACGTGGCGCTTCTGGCGGGCAGTTTGGGGGCGGATTCAATCGACGCGGTTTCCGTAGCGCAACGCCTCCTTCCCTGGAGGATCTCAAGCAACAAGCGGACGACTATGCCCAGCTCTTTGCCATCTTCAAGAAGCATCAAGATGTGATTGAACGAGTTACCTTCTGGGGATTGAATGATCGTCGGACGTGGCGTTGGGGGCAGCATCCTTTGCTTTTCGATGCCGGCAACCACCCTAAGCCTGCCTATGTGGCGATTGTCGATGAACTGGAAAATCGTGATTCGAGTAAGGCCACTGAACCTCCCCAACAGATCAAGATCGAAGACGGAGGCCAAGGGCCTTTCTCAGCCATTGCTACAGAAGACGCAAGCTTGGCGGGCATTACCATCTATCGCCCGCAAGATTTGTCACCGTTCGGTAGGGAAGCAAAACTACCAATTCTGCTATGGGGAAATGGAGCCTGTGCGAACACGACTGAGGAACATAAAAACTTCCTCAGTGAAATCGCTTCCCAAGGTTACATTGTTCTCGGGATCGGCCCGCTCGATCAACTAACAGATCGCAACGAAGCCTCCCGCCAAAGAACGCAAGCCAAACAGCTATTAACGGCCTTGGATTGGATTATTGCTGAAAATGAAAAGGCCGACAGCACGTATGCAGGCAAGATAAACACCACGAAGGTTGCCGCGATGGGAATGTCTTGCGGCGGGCTGCAGGCCATTGAAATATCGAGCGACCCCAGGATTACGACCACCATCGTGTGCAATAGTGGCATCCTGGCTAATCCGTCACAGATCCCAGCAATGCCCAGCTTGCAAAAGGAAGATCTGAAAAAGTTTCACCGGCCGGTTCTGTACATCATGGGGGGCCCGTCCGACATTGCCTACAACAATGCGATGGACGACTTCGCGCGGGTCGATCACGTTCCCATCGTAATGACAAACTTAGACGTCGGGCATGGGGGAACGTACCGCCAGCCCCACGGTGGCGAATACTCCCGTGTAGCCTTGGCGTGGCTCGATTGGCAGCTTAAAGGGAAGCAAGCCGCATCGAAGATGTTTCTCGGCGAAGACAGCGAACTCAAACAGCACGACCGTTGGTCTATCGAAGTAAAGAACTTCGACTCCCCGTAAATGCCCAAGGCGGGTGAATCAAAGCGTTTACTATCTCCGCTACACTGCAACCAGAAAACAAAAAAAACGCCGAAAGCAAATGCTCTCGGCGTTTTTTTGTAGCTTCAATTTCCAGCGCGTATTCCGCTGCAAAGAAAGGCTCCCCCGGCAGGACTCGAACCTGCGACAAGGCGGTTAACAGCCGCCTGCTCTACCAACTGAGCTACAGGGGATCAGAAGTGACTAAGTTTACTTTTTTCCTTCGTCCTTTCAAGACCACCTCTAACGAAAGTTTTCAGAGTTGGCTTGGGAGAAGGTAGGTTTGTATCGAGAATGACAGGCTAGGACAAAAACGGGTTCGCAGGAAAGGCCCAGAATGATCTAATTCGACTTGGTTTTCGTCATACGAACCGAGTTTCCTTGCTCGTTGTATTGGACGTCCGTCATGTAAGCTTTGATGAGCATTACACCTCGGCCAGAGGGGACGTCAAGATTTTCGTCCAAAGTTGGGTCTGGCACGGCTTCCGGGTTAAAGCCGGGGCCTTCGTCCGTGATATGGATCATGACCTCTTGCTTGCCCACGCGGATGTCGACATGGACCGATTTGTTGGGGTCTTGCTTGTTGCCGTGTTTAATCGCGTTGACGATTGCTTCTTCAGCGGCCAAGTGAATGCCAAACGAATCGTGCGAGGCCCACTCCGCTAGTTCAAGCTGGGTGAGCAACTCTTTGATAAGACGTTGGCCTTCCCCCGTATCGCTAGGGATTGTCTCCACGGTGGACCAGAGCCAGTTATTGTCGTCGCCCATAACTAAGCGCAATCACAAATGGGAGGAGTGTTACGGGAATAGGCAATCAGGTTTGCCTGGCACCTGATTGGAGATCAGCTGGCCACAAAACATCGCACCACCGGGTGGGTGATAGCAATAGTGTAGCGATAAACCCGGGGGTGCGAAAACAGCAGCCACGCAATTAACCACGAAAAGCGGCCAAAGCGTCCGGAACATCTTCTTTGATGTCAAAAAGCTTGTTCAGCCGAGTGATCGCGAAGACTTCCATGATTTCAGGACGGATATTGCTCATTTTGAGCGTTCCGTCTTTCTGCTTCACGTGCTTATCCAGGCTAATCAGCTTACCCAGCGCCGAACTGGATAGGAATTCGACGTTAGAAAAGTTCAATAGAATTGTACGCTTGCCGTCGACCTCGACCAGGTCGCTAAACTCTTGCCCGATCTCTTGAATTTGGATGTCGTCCAGAATCTTGCGATCCTTGAACTCAACCACGGTGACGCCATCCACGTCCGAGATTTTAAGGCGTTTTTGATCCGACATTGATTTGGTTCCCTTTACCTGAAGACTTCGCAGAATTCTAACGTAGCGAGATTCACGAATACAAAGGAAAAACGAAGCATTCTGAGAATCTTTCAGGCCACTTCAGCGCCAGAATCGTTTCTAACGCTAAACCCTATGATAATTTTCACTTATGTAGTGTCAACGACCTATAGATTATCGATCCCAAGATGCGATCACCAGTCAGTAGCCCAGCGAACCGGGGGAGATAACGATCTTGTCGATTGATTGCCAGAGTTCACTAGCTAGCTGCACTTCAGACGTTGGATTAGGCAAACGCTCGAAAAGCGAGCTAGTCGTTCCGTTTTCCGTCTAAAATCACATGCTTCATCAGCAAGAAATTACCGCCGCGGTATTCGGTAATGTTGCCGGTGACCACCCAGATGAGTTTGCTTGTCGAGTTTTCCTGGGCCTGGACGACACGTTCCATCATGCGGTTTTCTAGGATTTTGAAGGTGTGATCCCCATTTTCGGGGGAGAAGCTGAGTCGATCTCCGACCCATTCAAAACTGCCGATCTCATCGACAACTTCCGCGCCTTCACGAAGGCGATTCTTCTTTTGAAACATCTCTTCGGCTTGCTGGGCCCTATCGGTGATGTTGGTATCGGCTTCCTGAGCGGAAACGTTCGGGCGAGAAGGGGGGGCCGTCGCCAAGAAAAAAGCTGCCACGCACAAAAGGCTGACAAAACAAGGTAGCCATTTATTCATGCTGATCACTCATCATTTGATTATTCGTGCTGTTTCCTCAAGATTAGGTTGCGATTGGCGGAGATGCGTTCTTCCCTCATCAATGTTGCGAAAAATCTCTCAGGTGGTGAAAAAGAAACATTCGCGAGTTAGTGTGTGTTCGTTGCAAAGCCTTTGAGTAAATTGGTTTATGTTGTTTGTGTGGCGTCTGGATGGAGTTGGCATTTCGGCTGCATATAGAAGGGGGAAGTAATCTGCCTCTTCCTCTTGCGTAAGATTAGCCATGCACGAATCGATCCTCCCATATTCCTTGGCGCCCTTTGTGGTGGCGCTGCTGTTTGTCCTGAGCGGGCTGATGGCGATTGGGTCGAATATGGTTCTTGCTCAGGATCTTTCGACGAAATCGATTGTCGAGCTAACCACCGCTAGTGGACGCACATTTCGAGGGACTCTATCGCCAAAAAGCAATTTCGATACGGTTCGAATTACCTCGACGCGTGGCTCGATCGAGCTGACTCGCCCTATTGCTTGGAAGGCAATCCGCGAGTTAACGATCAACGAGCAGCCAGCCTCGTTCGAACAACTGAAAACACTGATCCACCGTGTTCACGAAGCAGGTTCGCCCACTGGGATTTCATCAGGGCTGCTAACGATCGGCCCTTCGACTGCTTTCAGCAACGAAAATGAAGTGGCTGTCATTCAGAATGAAGACAGTCAAAAATCGGCTCCCATTGCTTCTCTGTCGGCCTGGGCTACCTATAAAAACTGGGATCAGAACCCTACGGTAGATGGCCTGGAAGTCACTTTTTCGGCGGAAGATGCCGAAGGGATGCCTACGGTAGCGCAAGGGTACTTAGAGGCGGAGTTATATGCTTTTCAGAGTGAGAGCTATTCCGGAGTACCGCAAGGTCAAGGATCTCGATTTGAACGAGTCGGGGCATGGCGAATTCCTTTGAATCAAACCACCGCACGTTACGACTCACGAGTTGCTCGCTTGCCTTATCAGGGGAATTCACCGGCGACCGATGGTGGTATTTCTCCGCATGGCATCCTGGTGTTGAAGCTCATTGTGCCAGGGCAGGGGACTTTTGCGGCTAGCCTCGACGACGTACGACTTCGTCCCTACAGTGCGTTACGCGACGCAAACCAGCTAACTGGGAATCCTCGCTTTACCCGGGGTGAAAATCCCAGGTATCGCCCCTACAAAAACCCGTAAACGCTGGCGGTCTAACGTGTGTTTTCTGCCGTTCCAGAGCTTGGTAGGGATTATCCCGGTTTGGGCATTGCCAGACTATGAAGAACGAGCACTCCCCCCATCGAGATTAAAGCCCAGCCTAGCCACTGGGGAGGCTTGACCGTTCGCTTGGGAGAAATCTGAGCCTGTTCGGCTGCGGCGACGAAAGCGGTAGGAACATCGGAAGTTTCCGCACTTTTCGCGGCAAAACGTTTGGCGAGGAACTGACTTGCTTCTGAAGTCAATGTAACCGAGTCGATCAGGCGAAACTGGATTCCCAGTGCCAACAGCACGATTCCAATCATAAAGTATTGGTTGCGATTGATTTCCACGATTCCGCTCCGCTGTTTCGCTGAACCTAAAGATTCGAGATTCATCCGGCAGAACAACCCGCCACTCTATAAATTCGTGAAATAGGACAGGCCACGACGAGCATTTCTCGTTGAACGACTTCTACACCCTTGGTGATGATTACAACGAAACGGACGATCAAAGCAAATTGAGTGATCAGCGCGAGCAATGCTCTGCAAAGAGAGCGCAAAGTTGAGAGAGGCCCCCCTTGCTTGTCACAACAGTGACCTAGGAATACTAGGAGCGATATGATCCGCGACTTTCTTTGACACGGTTATCACGAAAGAAGTTTTGCCATGAACACATCCGCACCTTCACGTGGGCGAGCATTGGTCTGCGATGATTCTATGTTGATGCGCAAGCTCGTCATCGATTCGCTCACCGAAGATGGCTGGACGATTGTGGGTGAAGCTCAAAATGGGCAAGAAGCGGTCGACATGTATAAAGAGCTCAAGCCTGACATCGTTACAATGGATATTGTGATGCCGGAGCATGACGGTATCCACGGGCTCACCGAGATTATCGCCTGCGATCCAGATGCCAAAGTGGTTATGGTTAGTGCTTTGAACCAGACGACGTTGGTTGCCGAAGCGGTCCGCAAAGGGGCTCAAGATTTTATCGTGAAGCCCTTCCTTCCCGAGCATCTACAGGAGACCATTCGTCGCCTGATTGATGTCGATCTGCCTGCCTAAGTGGCGATTGATTTCGCCGTAGCTGCCTAAAGTGCCCAGGTTCAGGGAAGTGAGTATCCCTGATTTGCCGCATTTTCATGTTATTTCCGCGTAGAAAAGCGTTGGCAAAATCATGCCATCAGCTGGCTTGTGGCGTTGGTTTAACGCCTCAAATCGGCTAGTCTTACGGAATTGCAACCAAGGCATGCAACGCGCGGAATAGACGAATGGCCCCTGGCGTCCACGAGCCCACCATCCGAGAACAAGACGACGAGCGGAAAAACCTTACGTCAATGAGCTTCATTGGCTTGGTTTTAACGCAGTTTCTCGGAGCCGCGAATGACAATATCTTTCGTTGGTATGTCATCGGAATTGGCAAGGAAAAATACCCAGAAGATGTCGGGGCCATCCTTATGGCGGGAACGGCCTGTATGGTTGCTCCTTACCTTTTCTTTGCCCCCCATGCGGCTTTCTTTGCCGATCGATATAGCAAACGTTCGGTCATTCTCGCGTGTAAGATCGCCGAGATCGTCATCATGTTGCTGGGGCTTTGCCTCGCTTGGAATGGACATCTCCCTTGGCTGTTTAGTGTGGTCTTTCTTTTGGGGGCTCAAAGTGCGATGTACGGCCCCGCCAAGTTGGGGGCCATCCCTGAAATTTTAAAGACCAAGCATATCTCGTCCGCAAACGGCATTATTGGCTTAGCGACCGTGGTTGCCACTGCGTTGGGGACCATTGTCGGTAACCTGCTTAGCGACGTTACCAAGCAAGGCACCACCAATCTTTGGATCGCTGGCCTGATTATGGTAGGTTGCGCTGCGATCGGGATCTGGACGAGCACTTGGATCCAGCGACTGCCGGTAAACCAACCAGATTTAAAGTTTCCCTGGAATCCTTTCCGGAGCGTCTGGAAGGACTTGAAGGTGTTGCGTATGAATCACGCGATTTTCCATGTGGCTGTGGGAAGCGCGTTTTTCTGGACGCTGGCCGCCTTAGCTCAGTTGAATATCGATCAGTTTGCCTCCGAAAGCGGAACCACTACCCAGTCGGACGTCGGCCCTCTGCTGGCGGTGCTGGTGGTGGGAACAGCAGTTGGTTGTGTGTTGGCCGGTTATTGGTCGCAAGGACACGTCGAAATGGGGATTCTCCCATTAGGAGCGACTGGGCTGGCCATCTGTTCCTTTCTGCTGTTTCTTACGCCTTCGAATATCGTGAATGAGGTTGGTAGCTGGAACTTCGTTTTCGTTTTCGCGAGCCTGTTATTGTTCTTCATGGGGCTTTCGGCCGGGCTGTTTGAGGTTCCGTTGGCGTCTTTCCTACAGCATCGGGCCCCGGCTGAGAAACGCGGAACCATTCTCGCAGCCACGAACTTTCTTACTTTTGGCGGGATCTTGTTTATCTCGATCGTCTTTTGGGGGCTTACCGAACGGGTCTACGATGGCGATGTAGAGAACATTGGTCAAATTGCCAAGTTAGAGATTAGCCCTGAATTTAAAACGAAAGTTCAAGAGACCTCAAAGCTATTCGAGCAGCAATTAGCCGAGAAGCAAACAACGGCAGATCCGGCAGAGCTGGCCAAAGCGTTGTCGTCTAATGCAGAAGAGGAAAAGTATGCGTTTGCTTCCCTGCTGCTCACCCAGTTGCGACACGCATTTGCTGACAAAACGCCGCTGGAACGCAGCAAGCTGGTGGAAAAATACCCGGATGACAAACGTCTGGTAGGGCAGGTTTTTCTGCAGGCAACCAGGCTGCCTATTCTGAGTTCGCGGCAAATCTTTTTGCTTTGCAGCGCCGTGACGATTCCGATTTTGTTCTACATCCTTTATCTGCTCCCACAGAACTCGCTTCGCTTTTTGGTTTGGTTGGCTAGCGAGACGTTCTACCGAATTCGCGTTCACGATCGCGAGAACCTTCCGGCGGAAGGGGGCGCGCTGTTGGTCTCGAACCATGTGTCGTGGCTCGATGGCGTGCTGCTGATGCTTACCAGTAGTCGCCCGGTGCGGATGTTGGTTTGGGGAGGAAATTTCAAGAGCGAGTGGTTCCGCCGGTTTGTCGAGTACCACGGTGCGATCTTAATCGATAAAGGCCCCAAGGGAATTCAGCGAGCTTTGCAAGCCGGACGCGAGGCAATTGAAAACGGAGAACTCGTTTGTGTCTTTGCGGAAGGTGGAATTACTCGCAGTGGTCAAATCCAGGGATTTCGACCTGGCTTATTGAAGATGGTCGAAGGTACTTCGGCGCCTGTGGTACCGGTTTTTATTGACGAGCTTTGGGGAAGCGCTTTTACGTTTAGTGAAGGACGATTCTTCTGGAAATGGCCGCGAAGCTTGCAAACGCCCATTTCGATTCACTTCGGCGAGCCAATTAACCCGCCGTATGGCATTCATGAAATTCGCCAGGCTGTGCAGCAGCTAGGGGCGATCGCATTTAAGCGACGTGTTGATCGAGTGATTCCACCGGCGAAATCATTGCTGCGTATTTGTAAGGGGCGGCTTTTCGGATCGAAGGTTGCGGATTCTACCGGAGTCGACCTCTCTGGCGGTGTGTTTCTGACACGGATCTTGGTCCTGCGCCGGCTACTGAATCGGCATATCCTTAAGCCCCGCAAAGAAGAACAATATGTGGGCGTGCTGCTTCCTCCGTCGGTGGCTGGTGCTGCCGTGAATGGGGCTCTGGCGCTTGATCGCCGGGTAGCCGTCAACTTGAACTATACGACCAGCAACGATGTGATGAATTACTGCATTAAGAAGTGTGGTATCCAATCGGTGCTGACCAGTCGCAAGTTCATGGATAAATTCGACTGGCAACTCGAATGCAACGTCGTTTACTTGGAAGATTTGGCCAGCAAGCCAACGACTTGGGATAAGATCAGCTGCGCTTTCACGGCGTTTGTGACACCTAGCTGGATCTTGGATCGCGTTTATGGGCTGAACAAGATCGGACCGAACGATACGCTAACGGTGATCTTTACTTCGGGCTCCACTGGAGTGCCTAAAGGGGTTCAACTGACTCACGCCAACGTTTCGTCCAACGTGCAAGCGATTCAGCAGATGATCCATCTCAATCGAAATGACGTGATCATTGGGATCCTGCCGTTTTTTCATTCTTTCGGATACACCGTCACGCTGTGGACGCTGTTTGGCATTGATGTGAAGTTGGCCTACCACTTCAGCCCACTTGAACCGAAGGTGATCGGGAATCTGACTAAGAAGCATAAAGGGACCGCGATTTTAGTCACGCCGACCTTCTTGCGGAGTTACTTGCGACGGGTCGATAAAGAGGCCTTTGCCACATTAGAGATTGTTGTGGCCGGGGCGGAAAAGCTGCCAGGTGATCTGAGCGATGCTTTTGAAGAAAAGTTTGGTGTCCGTCCGGTTGAAGGTTACGGCACAACCGAGTTATCCCCTCTGGTCGCGGTAAATATTCCTCCGGCGCGTTCGATTGATAATTTCCAGATTGATCGTAAAGAGGGAACCGTTGGGCGTCCTATTCCTAATGTGGCGGCACGAATCATCGATCTCGATACCGGCGAGGAAAAAGGAGCCAATGAAGCTGGCATGCTTTACATCACCGGGCCCAATGTGATGAAAGGCTATTACGATATGCCGGAGGAAACCGCCGACGTACTACAGGACGGCTGGTACAAGACGGGCGATGTCGCGTTGATTGACGAAGATGGCTTCCTGAAGATTACCGGACGCGTGAGCCGTTTCTCGAAGATTGGCGGAGAGATGATTCCTCATGTGCGCATCGAAGAGGCGATTCAGTCGATTCTAGGGCCAAATGAGAGCGAAGAAGATGGAATCGAAGTAGCGGTCACTGCGGTAGATCATCCGACCAAAGGGGAACGGATTGTGGTCGTTCACATCCCGATGGAGTTAACCCCAGCAGAGATTTGTCAGCGGCTGAAGCAAGCGGGGCTACCGAATCTGTTCATTCCCGCCACCGATAGCTTTGTCCAAGTCGATAAGATTCCGATTCTGGGCACTGGCAAGCTTGATCTGCGCGAGCTAAAAGAACTCGCGAAAGCTCGCTTCAGCGAGAATGGAACCACGGCCTAGGCTTCGTCTTTTAAGCATCCGAAAGGCCAGGCAATCAGAGCGATCAAAGAAGCCACGCGTAACCTGACGGAACATCAAGGACAGCTTTACTAAATGTAAAAGGGGCCACCATCGGGGGCCCCTGAATTCGTAGGTAGAATGCTAAGCTTGGTTTCGCTTGAGGACGCTGTCATCCGCAAAGTTCGGAGAGCATGCAGCCACACCGCTATTAGCGGCGGAGTTCCGCATGACGCTTGCGTGGGACCGGAGCAAAAACCATGGGGCTGGTTTTATCGGCTTCTGGTTGCCGGCGATGAATCGCAATTGGCTGAGCATAGCTCGGTTCCATCTTCTCAAGAGCCGCAGGTTCTCGAGCAGGGGCAGCGGCTAAGGGCAGTGGTTCGCTGGGGTCTTCCTGAGACAGTTGCTGTTGCAAACCTCTCTCAGCAATTACTTTGCGCTGATAAACACGCCCCACCACACTACCAAACTGATCTCGCACGGTTGGTTCAACCTTGTTCAGTTTGGAGATTAAATTTTGCATGCCAGCGACATTGCTTTCCGCATTCTTCGAGATCTTGCTAATGAAAGAAGATGTTTCGGCGAAGTTGTAGTCCGCTGTCTTACCGATTAGGGGATGCAAAGTGCGGGCGAGAAAGTCTGCCCCGCGACTTTCAAATTTGACGAAGACATCCAAGCGATTCGAGATATAAGCTTTGCCGTTGGCTGCAGTGGTGAAACCAGACTTTAATATCAGAACGCATTGAGCCGTGATCCGTCGTGGGGCTAACGGGCCTTCGTAATATCCTTCGGCAAAATAGACGTTGGTATCGTTATCGGCATAGATAATATCGACTTTGCTGACGGTGCCTGCTCCGTCGTTGGCATGAAAGTTTACCGGGCCAGTTCTTTGTACTTGAACAGTGGTGATGCCCATCAACTCCCAGATGCTCACAACGATCTCGGGATACGTCACCAGAAACGCGTATAGCTCTGGATCGCAATCAATAACCTGGACCGGCAGACGTCGAAAGATGCTGGGATCTTTGACGACCTCGGAAACGCGGTTTTGATCTTGCGGTCGCAAATTTTTAAACGGGATCTGCTGGAGAGCATCCTGTTTTTCTTCGCGGCTGAAGCTGACCAGCATTGCTTCTGGTTCCGCTGCTTGCACTTCTGCATTCATCGGAAACGCATGCCAAGCCAATATCGCTACCCCTAAATGAAGCACGATACGTCGAAAAAAAGAGGGCAACTGTTTGTGTGCGGATAGAGTTTTAAAAATCGGCATGCAAGCATTCCCCCCTTGGCTTCGCGATGGCTAGATGGCCTTACCCTTAATTCGGTCGAATCGCTATGATCGCCACAATCATTCTGAGATTCCCCTGGCGAACCGCATGCTAGCAGGGCCATTCCTGCATGCTTCATGCACTTGCCAGCACCTAAACACCGAGCAATTCGATGCAGCAATCAGCCGGATTCACGAGATACCCGATCCGCATAACAGCCGTGATGGTAGCGGGGCTACTGTTGGCATTCGCGGGATTCAGTACCGTCGCGAAATGGTATCTCCTACCCAATCGGATGGATGATGTGTTGTTGAATGCCTCGGAGGAAGAGGTTCCCCGGCGTATGGCGCACATCATACGGCATACGCGTGCGCCCTATCGCAAACTGGCTGTCTGGATGAGATCGGAGCGACCAGTGATTTCCTTGGAGGCCAGTCGGCAGTTAAATCTGTTGATCGATCGCTGGGAACAACATGCTGGCATGCAGATTGCCCAGGATGCTGTGCTGCTGGCAGAGGCATTGCACGATGAGATACCACACTATTCCGATAAAGTTCGCGAAGAGGTCCACCTAGCTGCCGTCCGTATGGCCAGTTGGAACCTTGGTGGCCCGGCTACTCAAGAGGGGGCCTATCTTGTCGCCGTCGAGCGTCTCATCGAACGCTCGGCTGGTTCGCCATCGCAAGAGATCGCTGCTGCTAGTGATGAGTTACTGGCTCAATACCTTGATAACTTATCTACCAGAGAACCCCAACGCCCTGGTATCGAGCCGTACGATAATCTCAACCAAGTTGCTTTGAATACCGGCTTACCTTGGAACCAGGTTGGTTTGCCGAATTTGCCGCGAGTGTCACAGCAACCAATGGTTGAGGTGCCGCAGTCCACTGAGCAAGTTGCTTCGCCCGTTGCAGAGGCTTTGCCGGCGAATCAACGGGTTAGTTTAGGGAGTCAGCCGCTCAAGCTCCCCCCCTTGGTCTCGTCACCACGACATATCGATCCTGGCCCGATCATGCCAGAGGCTTTGCCAGACTATAAATCACTGACCACGTTGGAAGTGATTTGGAAGCTGCACGCACAGAGTCCTCGCTTAGGGCAACATGCACGGCAAGAGTTGGAGAATCGTCGTTTCTCGGCGGCAGATATCGAACTGGCCACGCGTCTTTCTCACCCGGAGATCGCCCAGCGTTTACTGGTTGTTCGTGAGTTGCCGCTAATGCAACGAGAAGATCGTAAGACTTGGCTGTATTATATGACCAAGGATCCAGACGAGAGTGTCCGCTATGCTGCCGCAGCTGCTTTGATTACCTCTTCGGATCCTCGTCTACTACGGCAGTTGAAGGCTGAGCTAACAGCCGATCCTAGTCCCCGAATTCAATCGTTGATCAAAAGATAGGGGCGATGGCATTGTTATCTATCTATTGGCGACTTTATTGATGTCTGCGTCGGTAATCCAACATGGCAAGGGATCGATTGGCCACGAATCCAGGCCTTACGTGGTTCGCCCCTATGGGATTGATGGCGCAGAGCTCAATCGTGCCAATAAAATTGGGGCGTCCAATGGACGCCCCAGAATTCGTACCGGATGTCAGACCTGGTTCAGATAACAAACGCAGGTATCGATCAGTATTGGTTTCGCCACTTAAACAGAAAGACGGCTTAGCATGTCCACTGCTTCTTTGGCGCGGCCAACACCACCAAGCGTTTCGACAAACTCTTTGGCGGTCATAAGATCTTCTGCGGTAATCTTGCCAGACTTACCAGGTCCTTGCGACTTGCGCTTATCCATCGACTTAATGGTGCTGACATACTGGGGTGTCACATCCTTGTAGCCAGACTTCTTAAGGGCGTCAGCAACAACCGACGGAGAGGCTCCCGGGTTTTCCTTCTGGAAGTTTCGGATAGCATCGGCTTTGGAAGGTTTGTTAGTTGGGCGTTTAGCCATGGTAGATTCTTTTTCTTTGTAGGGATGGCAATTCTGGTAGATGTTTTGTTGACTCTTGTATTCTAGTGTAAGCGGGCGATGGCTATTCGTCGATGGATTACCGAGAATTTCTTATGCGCCGCAAAGAGTGAATTCCCTAGAAAACGTAGAGAATAGATACACTCTTCCGTATCGAGTCAAGCAAACCATCATGTTGGACTGTTAAACCATAGCATGGATATCTTATCTGGCATTGTCATAATTTGCATGGCACGATTTGGATGAAACGCATCGTGGATATCAGGTTTAATTCTTTATTTTTATCCTGATTAGCTCTGCGGGGTGGATTGGTTTTGTCTGTATGTGGGGATCTCGATATTCCCTCTATTAGGTGTATTGTTGCTGGTCGATGGAAGAGTTGCTGGTTGTAATAAAGATCTGGATATCCGTTAGGGTGGTTCTACGTTAGTCACTAGGGGGTGTGGTTTATCTTTGCTTGATGATTTCTTCAGCCTCAAATCTCCTATGTTTTTGGTAAAGAGCTTTGTATGGCTGCCAAGGCAAACGGAGTCTATTGATGTCTGCGCCGGTAATCCAACATAGCAACGGACAGATTTGCCACGAATCCGGGGCTTCCGTTGGTCGCCCCTCTTGGATTGGTGGCGCAGACCTCAATAGAGGCAGTCCTCTCATTGAGAGTTGAACGTAGTAATAAGCAATATTGCTTAATGCACTTAGGTTTTGGGGGCTTATCACCGAGGAGAAAATCAGACCAGCGGTTTGATAGGTTAAGCGAGAAGCTTAACTGTAGAAGTGCCACTTATGTGTGATGAGAAGGCTTTCACTTCGCATCTCAAAATAAAGTCAGGCTTGCGGTCCTGAGTAAGAAAGATGGCGGTAGCCTGGACACTTAATTGGGGAAATTCCCAGTAAGCCACGAGCCGGCTTCTGCCGGTAATCCCCTGTTGTGGGAAAGCGAACAAGCTAAAGAATGGTGTTAGATGTCCGAGAACGATTTTCCTGGACTTAACCATAAGAGTATCAAGTTAAGTGGGGATGACAGGAATCGAACCTGCACTCCTTGCGGAACTAGATCCTAAATCTAGCGCGTCTGCCAGTTTCGCCACATCCCCAGGAAGTTCGTCTCCACCCATGTGGTCGCCAAGTGGAAACGATTAAGTTCCTCACTATATCACGGAGTTACCCCGTTTGGCAACGCGGCCCCTCTTGGGTAATGGCAGAAAAAATGAGACAAACAGGTAAGAGCCTTGGTAATTGCTGCTTTGTTGCTTGTTCTTTCCCCCGTTTTTAGTGGAAGGTAAGATGCCAGATATTCGCGCCGTCGTTTTTGACATGGATGGAACGATACTTAACACCGAGATGCTTTACCCCAAGGTTTCTGCTGAGATTCTACGGCGTCGTGGTTTGGCACTTTCACAAGACCTGACCGATGCCATGATGGGGCGGCCCGCGCCGGTTGCTTTTCAGGTGATGATTGACTGGCATGATCTCGCCGACAGCATCGAGATTCTGGAACGCGAATCGGAAGAGATCTTTGCGGACATTCTTGAAGTGTCCCTTGGGTTGATGCCTGGATTCACGGAGCTGTTTAAGGCGCTTCTGCAAGCCAAGTATCCGCTGGCCGTTTGCACCAGTGCCAGTCGCAACATGGCTGTTGAGTTGCTGGGGCGTTTTAATATTACGCCCGATCTTCAGTTTGTGATTGGCGGCGATGAGGTTCAGCACGGCAAGCCGCACCCAGAGATTTATCTTGCTGCGGCAAGTCGTCTTGCGCTTTCGCCGCAACAAATTGTGGTGTTTGAAGACAGCGAAACGGGCTGCAAAGCTGCGATTGATGCCGGTACGCATGCCATTGCAGTTCCCGGCGATCACAGCAAAAAACACTCGTTTATTGGGGCTCAGATGATCGCGGATACCTTGCACGATCCTCGGATCTATGAGTTGCTAATTCCTACCCGGCCGGTGTAGGTCAATCATTAGGTGTTCGCAGACTCATTTCTCAAGATTGACGAAACTTGTTGGCCGCCGATACACTGAAACTGGACTACCTCTGGTTACGAGCCGTGACCTAGCCCTCCCTCCCGCAGTAAAGGATTGACGCGATGAAACATCTCGCCATCGTTCAGATCGATGACCAGCTAAACTTGGCACCTGGAGAGCCGCAAAGCGGTGGGCTTGCTCCCAGCAAACTGGCTGGCCGTAAACTAGCCGCCAAACCTCTGATCGAATGGCTTGTTCGACGTGTCTCGGAGGCTGAGTTGGTCGACGGAATTGTTGTGGTTATGCCCGATGCCCCCAAGTATCGCGAATTGGGTAGTCTGATTCCGCTTGATATTCCCTGCTATTTTAGTAGCAAAAAGACCCCACTGGCCCGCTTGGCTGACGCTTCGGTCGAGTACCCTTCTAGCTCGATCGTGCGTGTCCCGCTAGAAACTCCTTTCTGCGATCCGGTACTCATCGATCGCTTGCTGACCACTGCTCAGCAGAATCAGCATGACGACTATATCGGGTACTGCTTTGAGGATGGTTCGCCAGCGTGCCGCTCGAACATTGGTTTGTTTGCCGAATGGATTCGTAGTTCGGCCCTCGCCAAGGCTGCCCGCGAGGTGAAGTCTGAAACGGATGCTTACCATATCAATAGCTCCTTCTTGGACTATCCTGAGCTCTTTCAGCAAGAGAGATTGCCGGTGCCGAAATCGCTCGACCGGAACGATCTGCGGTTCTCGGTGACGAATGAAGAAGATTGGGAAGAGCTGCTCGCGATTGTCGACATTTTGGGAACGGAAACGCCCGAGTGGCAGGACATGGTCCGCGTTATCGATGGTCAACCTCCGATGCGCGATCGTATGGCGAATCGGAATCGGGCAATCGCCTAATTAAGCCGTTTCACCTCTACAGCAAAGCAACACGGAAAGACCAGTCCCATGATAAGGCTGGTCTTTTCGCGTTCCGAGGGAGCTCCGTTTTAGATTTGCTAGCAGTTAGTCCCCTTAAAATCGGTTCAACCGTTAAAATCGACTTAACTTGCCAGACCGGACTTGACGATAGAACTACGGAAACGAGATCTACCGACGATTCGGCTCCCTATGCAAGGCTGCGATGCCATGAAAACGTTCCTCTACCTGATTGCTTCTTTCATGCTGACCAGCAGTTTGGGTTGTGCAATGTGTAGTCATCCCTATGACTATACGTATGCTGCATTTGACGAAGCACAGTTGAGTGGTCAGCGCGCTGGCTCGGCATTCGCCCCCTATTCTTCTCATACAGTGATTAGCGAAGGGGTTCCTGTTGAGTCAATTGATGAAGGCGAAATATTGGAAGAAGAAGTCATGTACTACGATTCCGAGAATCCATAGTGCCCGGGTGGCCTAATTCTTATCTGTAGCGCCTTCTCTTCTGCCTGACAGGCAAGTTCTTTTCAAGCCTGTCAAAATGGGTTAGCCTGTACCCAACCTCCTCCATCATCCTCCCGGGACGCTGGTCCCCTCACCTTGTTGCCCCCTCATGAGCGATTCCGCGCCTTCTCCCGGAGAGACTCCGGACGAGATCGATCTTACGGTCGAGCCGCCAACACGCTTCTTGTCGATGCTTACTCACCTTGGGCCTGGCTTGATTGTGGCTGGCTCGATCGTCGGTTCTGGCGAATTGATCGCGACAACCAAAACGGGTGCCGAAGCTGGCTTCTCGCTGTTGTGGCTGATCATTTTAGGGTGCGTAATCAAGGTTTTCGTTCAGGTGGAATTCGGACGTTATACCATTACGTCGGGTAAGACGGCACTGGACGGATTGAACGAAATCCCTGGGCCCGCAGTCCGTTTTCGCTCTTGGGGACAACCGCGCAGTATCAACTGGTTGATGGTCTATTGGCTACTGATGACCTTGGCGAGTCTTGCTCAGTTAGGCGGAATCGTCGGAGCGGTAGGCCAGGCCATGCAAATCTGCGTACCCCTAACGGAACATGGACGTCAGTACAACGCCTTTGCCAAGGCTCAAGCTGAAATCCAAATTCAGGAAACGCTGGCGCGATTGGCTCGCGATCGTGATGACCAGCCTGCTTTGGCTCAGGCAAAGGACAAGCTGAAAGCTTTAGAAGCGGCCCAGTCCGAGACCTCGGCCCAATATCTTGCCCTCCGGCGTAGCATTCAAGCGGACCAGGTGTTAATGGGCGAGACAACCGACAAGGATCAGCTTAAACACCTCAAGCAGCAGATCGCCAGCTCGCAGTCCGTGATGCAAGAATTAAAACAGTCCGTCGTTAGTATCGATGACAAGTTGTGGGCTGGGATCATCGCGGTGGTGACAGCGGGGCTACTTTATTTGGGGCGGTACCACTTTATTCAGCACTTCTCGACCATCCTGGTGGCCAGCTTTACGCTTGTCACCATTGGCAATCTATTCGCCTTGCAGTTCTCGCCCGATTGGGCTGTCTCGGGCAGCGAAGTGCTGCTGGGGCTAAGCTTCAGCCTGCCAGGCAATACTGTTTCAGGGGTGAATCCGGTGGTTACCGCCTTAGCAACCTTTGGCATCATCGGTGTGGGGGCTTCCGAACTCATTACTTATCCCTATTGGTGCATCGAGCGAGGCTACGCCCGTTTTACAGGACCAAGGAGCGAGTCGGAAAGTTGGGCTCGCCGTGCTTCCGGCTGGATGAAGGTCATGCAGTTAGATGCTTGGGGTTCGATGGTTGTTTACACTTTTGCGACAATCGCGTTCTATCTGCTGGGGGCGGCCATTTTAGGGCGTGCGGGTATGAACCCAGAGAGTACCGAGCTGATTCGCACTTTGAGTGTGATGTACGAACCTGTGTTCGGGACGATTGCACCGACGCTATTCTTGTTCGGGGCGTTTGCGGTTCTGTATTCCACCTTCTTTGTCGCCAATGCAGGGCATGCCCGGGTTGATGCGGATGGGGTTCGTTTGTTTGGTCTCATTCCTCCTTCTGACAAGTCGCTGCATAACACGGTAACGGTTTTTAATGTGGCATTTCCGCTGCTTTGTTTTGTCGTGTATGCGATCATACCCGAGCCGGCCAAGCTGGTTTTGCTAAGTGGCGTGATGCAGGCAATCATGTTGCCAATGCTTTCGTTTGCCGCGCTCTTTTATCGGTACCGGCGAATCGATCATCGTCTCATGCCAGGCCTATTGTGGGACGTGGGATTGTGGATTTCTTCGTTCGGGATGCTGATCGCTGGGGGCTATCTCTTCTACGCCAAACTGCCAGAGTTGGGCGAATTGATAGGGCTTAATTGACGCTTGGTTGCCTATTGCTAACAGAAGCGACCAATGGCAGGCGGGGCTCAGGTAGTCGCTCACTAGGTTTGGGGGCTTGCCTGGGAAGAGCCGTGTCGTCAGCGTTTGTCGTTATAATCGTTGCAACCGTGCGTAACACGGTCGTGCGGAATCGGCTTGGGAAGGAATGAACTGCGCTGGTTTGTTAGGGGGAACGTACGTTTGATAAATTCCATTCAAACGACGAGCCTATCATGTCTAATGCCATGCTTTCCCCACCGAACGAGCAACAAGAAACCGATAACACTGAGAGCACGCGGCGCTCCTTGGCAAAAGTGGCGCATGTGATCAATGGCGAGTTCTATTCCGGGGCGGAACGCGTCCAGGATCTGTTGGGCAAGTGCTTGCCTCAATTTGGCTACGACGTGAGTTTTGTTTGCGTCAAGCCAGGTCAGTTCGCCCAGGCTCGCTCGGCGAGTGTCGGGGCGATTTACGATATGCCGATGCGCCATCGCTTCGATTTGTGGCAATCCAAAGCGTTGGCTGACCTTGTAAAAAAAGAACAGTTTCAAATCGTCCATGCCCATACGCCGCGGACTGCGATGATTGGTATGGGGGCCGCCTATCTGGCGAATGTTCCTTTCATTTATCATGTCCACAGTCCGACTTCGCGTGACTCGACGAATCGATGGCGAAACTGGTTCAACCAGCGGATCGAACAGGTTTCCGTGGCGCGGGCGAATAAGCTGATTTGTGTCTCTAATAGCTTGGCTGCCCACATGAAGTCGATGGGAGTCGCTGATAACCGCCTGGCAGTGGTTCATAACGGTGTCCCTCAACTTGCCAACGTGCCTGAACGCGAGCTTCCTGTTGGAAACTGGACCTTAGGAACGGTAGCCCTCTTTCGCCCACGCAAGGGGTTGGAAGTCTTGCTCGAAGCGATTGCCGAACTACGCCAAGCTGGCCAGCCCGTTTGTCTTCGTGCGGTCGGGCGTTTCGAGACGGTTGACTACGAGCAGAAAATTCAAGAGCTAGTTGCCAAGCTGAATCTGGCAGGTGCGATCGAGTGGGTCGGTTTTACCCAGGATGTGAACGCAGAGTTCGCAAAGATGGATTTGTTTGTCTTGCCTAGCCTGTTCGGGGAAGGGCTGCCCATGGTGGTCTTGGAAGCGATGGCAGCCGGAGTTCCCGTGATGGCAACCGATGTGGAAGGTGTCACGGAAGCAATTGTCGACGGTGAGAGTGGCATGATCGCCAAGCCGAACGACGCTCAGAACTTGGCGCAAAAAATCGAGGCTGTTCTGATCGGCAAAGTCGATTGGCGTGAGATTCGCCGAAACGCCCTGGCACGACATGCCGAGTCCTTTTCCGATGTTGCTATGGCTCGGGGGGTGGCGACCGTTTACGACGAGGTCTTACCGCGATCCACTCCAGTTCGCATGGCCGAGTGACCAAACGTGTCACGTCCGCTTGAGAGGCTGAGCTTTCTGCTGCCGCCGCTTTAGGTGACTTCTCCTGCGTCGCGAGGAGCTGTATCCTACGGGTAGCATGGACAAGACCTTCTCCACGGACGGCCTGATGGCAATTACACGTGAATTTTTATCTTGGGATCACCCCATCTTACCGTCGGCAGCTGCTTGGCTGATCCGCACGTTGGCGGTTGTTTCTGACGAGCTTCCTTTGGTTGACCTATCTGGCTGCTTGATTGTGGTACCAGGCGGGTTGGCTAGTCGACGGCTGCAAGAGCTATTGGTTCAACAGGTCGAAGAGGGGGGACGCTCGCTTATTCCGCCTAAGGTAATCACGGTCGGGCTTCTGCCGGAACATCTTTACGATGCGCAGTTTCCGTTTGCTTCGGAGCTGACCCAGCAATTTGCCTGGGGCGAGACGCTGCGAAGTGTCTCGCCTGCGGAACTGGCCCCGCTGATTCCGCACCCTCCTGAGACAAGCGACTATGCCAGCTGGCGAGATTTTGGCGATGCCGTGCGAAAGGTCTATCGCGAGTTGATCTCGAATGCTTTTGACTTTGCCGAGGTCGCCCATAAGGCGCAGTCTCTTGAAGGGTTCACCGAGCAAGCCCGCTGGAACGTGCTGGCCAAGCTGCAAGCGGCGTATCTTCAACGGCTTGATGCCTTAGAAATCTGGGATAAGCAATCGGCCCGGCTGTATGCGGTAAAGCATAACGAGTGCCACTGTGATCAGCATATTGTGTTGCTGGGCACGGTCGATTTGAATCGTGTGACACGCCAGATGCTTGACCAGGTAACGGCAAAACAAGGAAAAATTACCGCCTTGATTGGGGCCCCTGATGCCTGGGCAGATCATTTTGACGAGCACGGCTGCTTGGTTGCCGATGCGTGGTCGGACGAGGCAATCGATCTTGATTGGCAGTCGATTGCGATTGTCGATGGCCCTACCCAGCAGGCCGATCAGGCCGCAGGAACGATAGCTCAAGTTGCTCGCGATTATTCTGCGAAAGACATCATTATTGGCTTGCCAGAAGAATCTTTATTGGGAGAGATCCAACGAGTATTCCAGCAGCATGGTCTCACCTGTCGTTATGGTCCCGGCGAAACGGTCACCGGTACGCTCCCGTTTCGCTTGCTGGAATGTGTCGGCGAACTTTCGCAAACGCATAAGTACCAAGCCCTGGCCGCATCGGTCCGGCACCCGGATTTGTTCGACCATTTGAAGTTCTCGCAGCCAGGGATCGAACAGCTTGATGCTTGGTTTAACGATCGTTTGCCAGATGAAGTGAGCAGCAAGATGAGCGACGAGCAACTGGCTGAGGCCGTGGCCAAGTTGTCTGAGTTGACGTCACCGTTCGCCAATGCCAATCTTCCGCTGACCGAGTGGGCCGAACGCGTGCGTCAACTGCTGCTGACGATCTACGGCGAGCGGATGATCGATCTCGATTCGAGCGATAACTTGCGCGTGGCTCGCCCCTTGTCGGCGATTAACGATGCTTTGGCTGCATGGAGCGAAATTCCAGAGTCTCTTTCGTTGCCATGTGGTTCCGCCGACATGTTGCGAGTTCTACGCAATCAACTGTCCTCGGTGATGGTTCCTGCCGAGCATGACGAGCAGGCCATCGAAGTTCTCGGCTGGCTGGAATTGCCATTGATGGATGCCCCGGTGTGCGTGGTGACAAGCTTTTGCGACGGCTTAATCCCTAGCTCAAATTCCGCTGATTTGTTTTTGCCCAACACACTGCGAAAACTGCTCGGCTTAGAAGATGATTCGCTGCGTTACGCACGCGATGCTTACCAAGTTCAGGTCATTCAGCACACCCGCAAAGTAGCCGCTTGGATCGTACCGAAACGCAATGCGGACGGTGATCCCTTGGCCCCTAGCCGGTTGTTGTTCACCGGCGATTCCGAAGACCTGCCGCAGCGCGTGCAAAAGTTTTTCGGTACGGCCCAGCCACCGCAAAATAGTGCGAAGTCGCTTGCTGTTGAGCAAAGTGACCATCGGCAGAGGATTCCAATTCCTGTGCCTGGTGGGCTAGAGATGCCAGCTTGGGATCGTTTTTCGGCGACACGCATCAATCAGTACTTGAAGTGTCCTTATCGTTTCTATTTGAAATATGTCGCCGGTCTGCAGGGAGACGACGACTGGGCGACCGAACTCGATGGCGGAGCATTTGGAAATTTGGCTCATGATACGCTTCAAGAGTTCGGCGTCGGTGATGTAAAAGACTCGACGGATGAGAAGCGGATTCTTGAGTTCCTTTCAGATACGCTGAGTGATGTGGCGGAGCAGCGTTACGGCAAGAATCCGCTGGCCACGATTAAACTTCAGATCGAACAATTGCGTCTGCGATTGCGTGCTTTTGCCACAGGACAAGCCAGGCATCGCCAAGAGGGGTGGGTGATTAAGCGAACCGAAGTCGAAATCGAAAGTCCCTATCCTACGATTGAGGTCGACCAGGATGAAATCGAATTAGAAGGGCGGATCGATCGAATCGACCAAAACCTAGAAACGGGTGAATGGGCCGTGTGGGATTACAAAACCGGAGATAGCGTGGGCGATCCGGAGAAAGATCATCAAACAGGGCCCCGGAATGAAAAAGTTTGGACCGGCGTTCAATTGCCGTTCTATCGCCACTTGGTTAAAGCGGTCGGAGTCCGTGGGCCGGTTTCGCTCGGCTATATCACGCTCCCCAAGCTGGGCGAAGAAGTTCGCTTTCGGGTGGCCAAATGGAACGAAGACGACTTGGACGAGGCGGATGCCACCATCGTAAATGCCATTCGTAACATCCGAGCAGGGAACTTCTTTCCACCAGCCGAAATGCAATATGTCGACGAATTTTCGCGTATCTGCCAAGACACGGTTCTCGGAAAATGGGAGGCGACCCAATGAGCGTTACTACTCCCTTTCCCAACACGCTTATTCGGGCTTCGGCGGGTAGCGGTAAGACGTATCGCCTTTCCAGCCGCTATCTTGGCATCGTGGCTCATAGTGGTCGACCCGATGAAATATTGGCTACCACGTTTACGCGTAAAGCGGCAGGAGAGATTTTAGATCGCATCATGATGCGTCTGGCCGATGCCGCGGCAAGTCCCAAAAAACTGGCGGAACTAAACGTGTCGATCGAAGGAAAACCGATCACACAAAGCGAATGCTTGCAGGCCCTGCGTCAAATTCCGCAGCAAATGCACCGCTTGCAAGTGAAGACACTCGATAGCCACTTCATTCGCTTGGCTCAGTGTTTTAGCTTCGAGTTAGGCTTGCCGCCTGATTGGAACATCCTTGACGATGTCGACGACCAACGCTTGCGGATGGAAGCGGTCAATCGTGTCCTGGCGCATCCCGAGACCAACGAAGTCGTGCAATTGTTGCATTTGCTAAGCAAAGGTAGCTCGGAGCGAAGCGTCTCGCGGCTGGTGATGAACCTGGTAAACGACCTTTACGGAATTTTTCTTGAGTCGAACGAAGCGTCGTGGCAAGTTCTCACCGTCTCGGCCGCACCTCAGGCCAAGGATGTCGAAGACGCAATTACGTTTCTGGATAGCTATGAAACGGATGCCAAGGCACTCAAGAAAGCAATCGTTGCCGACGTCGAACGATTTCGGGGGGCGAACTGGCCAAAATTCTTCGATACAGGACTTACCCCCAAGGTTCTCGCAGGCGAAGAGGTTTACAGCCGCAAGCCAATCCCGGAAGAAGTTACCCAAGTTTATCAAGTCTTGATTCGCTACGTGCAAAGCATTTTGATCGGACGAACGGTCGATCAAAACCGGGGTGCGTATCAATTGTTGGCTAGGTTTCATGAACAATACGAACGGCTCAAGTGGCAGCGACGCGGGTACCGCTTTGAAGACGTTACCCGGAAATTGAGCGACGCTTTAGAGACGAATTCCGAGATTCAAAATCAGTTTCGCCTCGATCGTAAAATCGAACACTTGCTGCTGGATGAGTTTCAAGATACTTCGCCGACCCAATGGGAGGTCATTCGCCCCGTTGCCCAGAAAATTGCCCAGCAGCCGCAAGATCGATCTCTGTTGTGCGTAGGCGATATGAAGCAGGCCATCTATGCTTGGCGGGGCGGAGTCGCAGAGATTTTCGATGCGGTCGAGAATACGCTTCCTGGGATCGATTCAGTCGATATGGATCGAAGCTATCGTTCTTCCCCCATCATCATGGAAACAGTGAATGCCATCTTTGGTCGGCTCAAAGATTTTCCAGCAGCCGGCAAGATGCGTTCCGGCATCGATCATTGGTTGCGATTCTTTCACGATCATGAAACGGCGCGCACCGAGTTGCCTGGACATGTCACGCTGGAAACGGCGGCCCTAGATATTGAAGGCAAGCCGAGCGAAGAGATGGTGTTGCGACGCACGGCCGATCTGGTGGCCGAGTTAGCGGAGAAGGCGCCCCACGTCACCATCGGCGTTCTGGTTCGACGTAACGCCACCATCGCCTCCATGATTTATCTGCTGCGTCAGCGAAATATCATGGCGAGTGAAGAGGGAGGTAACCCACTAACCGACTCGGCTGCCGTTCAATTGATGCTATCGCTCTTAGAATGCATCGATCACCCTGGTAACTCCGCTGCCCGGTTTCATGTACTGAAATCCCCTTTAGCTGCCTTGTTTGAATCGCAAGGAAAGCCTGCCGATAACTGGGAAACGAGCGCTAACCGTTTACGTAATGAACTGCTCGTCGAAGGCTATGGGGCGGCCATCGGACGTTGGGCGAAGCTACTTCAAGAGCAATGCTCTCCCCGCGAGCAACGACGGCTAGAGCAATTGCAACGTCTGGCGTTTGCTTATCAAACGAAAGCGACGCTTCGCCCCCAAGACTTTGTACGTTTTATCGAGTCGCAGCGGGTAGGCGATTCGTCGAGCGCTGCGGTGCGTGTGATGAACGTGCATCAGTCGAAAGGGCTAGAGTTCGACGCGGTCTTTCTGCCGGAACTCGACAATCGAATTCCTCCTCAGGCAGATAGCTTCGTTTTGGAACGAGAAGCACAAATCGGCCCGATTCGTGGCGTAACGCATTACATTTCCGAGAATTTGCGACAGTTGTTGCCCCAGCCGATCCAGGAGATGTTCGAGCAGACCCAGCAAAAGAATGTTGTCGAGGCGTTGTGCGTGTTGTATGTCGCTCTGACGCGCGCGGTCCACTCGTTGCACATGGTCATTCAGCCACGGCCACAGCCCAAGTCTGGTGGCGATGGCCCGGCCAAATCTTTTGCCGGGATTGTGCTTAATGGGCTGAGCAATACGCCGTATCCTCTCGAACAGCAACTTGTTTACACAAGCGGTTCCCCCGATTGGTATCAACACGTTGAGCAGGATATCGCCACAGAGGATGAACCCGCTTCGGCCAGTGAAACGCGTCTTCCCATTGTTTTGCAAGCGGCAGATCATTCCGCCCTGGGCGAGTTTGTCGCCCCTTCCTCCTTGGAAGGAGGTCGCCTGCGTCGCGTTAAAGATTTGCTCAATAGCGAGACGAATTCCACGGGTATGCACTACGGTTCGGCGATGCACCATTGGTTCGAGTCCATTTCGTGGTTAGAGCAACTACAGGTTGATCGGGCCCAAATGATTGCCTCGGCGCGAACCCTGCTGGGCGAGTTTCCGTATGAAAACGCGTTTCGCCAATTCGAGATAATTTTGAAATCGAAGGAAGCGGTTCGCCTGTTGGCACAAGAAGCTTACGAAGCGAATCCTTGGTGGCCCAATGCGTCACCGAAGTCTGAGGTTACGATTCGCTGTGAATTTCCCTTCGCGATTACGCACGAGGGAGGCGTGTTGCGGGGCTCGATCGATCGCCTTGCCCTGGTGCTTCAAAATGGCAAACTGATCGCTGCCGACGTGATAGACTTTAAAACCGATCAGTTTGATAACGAAGAAACACTCACCGAAAAACTTACACATTATCGCCCGCAAATCGACTGCTATCGCCGAGCGGTTGCGAAAATGTTTCAACTCCCGTTGACCTCGATTCGCGGTACCTTGTTTTTCGTGCATGGTCCCCGAGTTGTCACTTGGCTGGAAGATTCGATCTCATGACTAAATTCTTACACACAGCCGACTTGCATATCGATAGCCCGTTGCGTGGCTTGGCGCTGCGTGACGAGACCATGATGCGAACCGTGCAGCGTGCTACCCGGACGGCGCTCGAACGTATCATCGATTTGGCGTTGAAAGAAAAAGTGGCCTTCGTGTTGATCGCTGGCGATCTGTTTGACGGCGAGTGGAAAGATATGCACTCGGGGCAATGGGCGGCTGGGCAGTTTCGTCGCTTGGACGAAGCAGGCATCGGTGTTTATTACATTCGAGGTAATCACGACGCGGTTAGCCAGATTCAACGCAAGATCCGCTGGCCGGACAATGTGGTGGAACTTTCGCACGACAAGCCCGATACCATTATCTTAGAAGACTATGGCGTTGCCATTCATGGCCAAGGTTTTGCCGATCAGAAAGTCGAGCTCGATCTGGCGGCACGCTATCCGGCCCGAGTGCCAGGGATGTTCAACATTGGCATGCTGCATACCAGTTTGACCGGAAGCGAGCAGCATGACACGTACGCTCCAACTTCGCTGGAAGTGCTGAAGAGCAAAGCGTACGACTACTGGGGGCTGGGGCACATTCACTTGCGTAACGCCGAGCCACTTTGCGTGGAGCCGTACGTCACTTACAGCGGCAACCCTCAAGGACGACATATTCGCGAAGCTGGCGACAAAGGGTGTTTGATTGGTGAAATCGAGGGTGAGACGCTTAAAGGAGTCACCTTTCACCCAACCGACACCCTCCGGTGGCAGGAACTGATTGTCGATGTATCGGAAGACAAGTCGCTGGATGCCGTCCTGGCAAAAGCTGGCCAGGCAATTCAGGCTCAGCATGCTCGGCACGCCGGTTTGAGTTCTGCATTTCGCCTAACGTTTCAAGGGGCGAGCAAGGTTCACGAGGAACTTTCGGACTTGATTCGCCGGGCGGAAATTCATCAACAGATTTTCGCCGCTGCCGAATCGGTAGACGATGAAGTGTGGATCGAGAAAATCCGTTTCGAGACACGCCCTGCCAGCGAGGCAACAGCTCGCGATGCCCATGAACTGTGGCAGGCAATCGCGCAGCAGTTCGAGCAAGTACAAGTCAGCTCGGAAGCAACTCAGCAAATGCAAGACTTGGTTAAACCGGTGCTGGATAAAGTTACCGCAGCTCACATCAATTTAAGTGAAGAAGGCACCTTAGAGCAGCGGATGCCACAATGGATGGAAGCCGCCAAGCAACTTCTGCGTAGCCGCCTGGGGGCACAAGAATCGTGAAATTACGTCGACTTGATCTCAATAACTTTGGTATCCATGCGGACCAGTCCTTTCCGTTCGCCGAGAAGGGGCTACAGCTAGTCTATGGCCGGAATGAAGCGGGCAAGTCAACACTGCTTCAAGCGGTGCGCGAGCTGTTGTTTGGTTTCACACACGCTGGCAGCAACCCGTTTGCTCCGGAGGCGAAATCAAAAAAGATGCTCGCCACGGCCCTGCTTGGGCTGAAGGATGGGACAGAGCTGGAAATCGTGCGACGGCAAGGAAACAAAAACACATTAAGTGGAAGGTTTCCGGCCAGCGATGAAACGATTGATGAAGGGCGTTGGTGGGAGCTGCTTAGTGGTGCCGACCAGCAGATGTACCAGCATGTCTTTGGCTTCTCGCTGCAAGAGTTAGCCACCGGAGAAGATAGCCTGAAAGAAGCGAACCTCGACGAAGCACTGTTTGGAGGGGGGCTCGGCAGACTGCATGACTACAAACAGCTTATCAAAAATATTGATGAAGAAGCAGAAAACCTTTTTAAGAGTCGGGGCCAAAAACAGCAGATCAACAGCATTCTAACCGAGATTAAAGGACTCAAGCAGGAACTAAAGGATTCCTCGCTTCGCCCTGCCGAATATGAAGAGTGGCTTACGCAAGCCGAACGCTGTGAAGACGAACTGACCCGTTTGCAAACGATGCGCGATGAAGCCTTTCGTCGTCAGCAACATCTCGACCGCTTGAAACGTGCCTATCCGCTATGGATTGAACTGCAAACCAAACAGCAGCAATTGGAAAAACTGGACGCTCCCAGTTCATTTCCGGCTGACGCCTTGCAAGAGCTCACACAAACACGCAGCCAAGCCAAAAAGCTAACATCCGAGATCGACGACCTATCGCGCGATCTGGCTCGGATGGAAAAAGAGGTTGGCGAGATTCAATTCAACCAAGCGTTGATCGAATCGAGCGAGGCAATACGCTCGCTCGTCTACGGGATCAAAGAGATTCGCGGATATCGTCGTGATATTCCGATTCGTCAGCAGGAACGCGAACAAGACCTGAACGAAGCAACGCGTATTTTGCGGAGGATTGATCCGAAGCTGCAGCTTGACCAGATCGATCAGTTCGAGCTCACATTTGCCGATCGAAATAGCATTCAGCAGTTGGCTCGTAAAAGGCAGAAAGTGCAAACCGAACTTGAGTCTCAAACTCCGGAATTGGAACGTGTGGAGCGTGAAGTTCGCGAAATGAAAGCGGCGTTGACCGAGGTTCCAGTGAAGTCGCTGGAGTTGGTTGAACGGCTCCGCTCAAGCCGCCAGTCGCTCGCCGATGCGATTAAACGAAAGGCGGAACTTGATGCGGCGATTTCTGACTTGAAACTAAAGTTGTCGCAACGCTCTGCCAGTGTCGAAGTGCTGTTAGAGGGGAAACTGGATACGGAAACCACGCTGCCGATTCCCTTAGAACCGACGATCACAAAATATGATCAAGAGTTGCAAGCGTTGGCGGAAGAGGTGCGCAGTGCCGCACGAACGGTGCGCGAAGCCAACGAGGAGCTTGTCGCCAAACGAGATGAATTGCGGCGATTAGAACAAGGTGCCGACCTGGTTACCCTGGAGGCACTAGAAAAAAGTCGGAGCGAACGCGATGCTTCGTGGGAATCGTTGCGACGAATTTTGCTGGAAGAAAGCGAGAAGCCTTCACCTGAGGAGTTGCAGCCGCAAGCCGATTCATTCGCAGGACAAGTGCACCTATCGGATGACATGGCCGATCAACGCTACCGCAACGCACAATTGTTGGCCGAGCATCAAGCGATTGTGGGCCAGATAGCTATGCTGGAAGAGCGTTTCACAGCCCGGCAATGTTACGCCAAAGAACTGGATGAGAAGCGACAAACATTATTAGAAGCATGGGAGAGCGAGTGGAAACCATGCGGCATCCGACCAAAATCTCCGCGTGAGATGCACGCTTGGCGATTGGCCTATTTAGAACTGGTACAAATCAATGCCGAAATCAAGCGAAAGCGAATCGATCTGAGTCCACTCGATCAACGGATCGAAGCGACTACTACGCTGCTAAGGGAAACGGATGAGCTCTCAGAGCACATTTCCACCACCGAAATGTTAAGTTGGATCGATTCTTTTTTGCGAGAAGCGGAAAGCCAGCGAGAGAAACAGACCGAGTTCAAGATTCGTATCCAATCGCTGGAAGAGCAGCAGCGTTCGTCCCACCAATCTCAAGAGAAGCGGAAGCAGCAATTGGCTGAAATTGAAACCCGCGCACGAGAAATTCTGGTCGTCTTTCAAACGTTAGGCGAGGTCAATGTGGAAATGGCCAGCGACTTAATTCAGGCCATCGACGAGGTTCAAGGGCGTTTGGTCAGTGCGGCGAAACTGGAGCAGCGGATCCACGACAAGCAGCAGGGACTAGACGAGTTCCAGCAACAAGTTCAAACGGTTCTGACGGCCACGGGCGAAGCACTCGAGGATATGCCACCAGAACATGCGGCCGAACGACTGGGAGCATTATTGACCGAAGCAGAAACGCGACACGCACGACGGAAGGAACTGGAGTTCGAGCGCCAGGTCACTTCTCAAACCCGCGATAGCCGTCAGGCTGAGCATGCTGAACTAGAAGCCCGGCTGGCGAAGTGGCGCAAACAAGTTGCCGTCGACAGCGACGACGAGCTGGAAAACGTCTCGCAGTTGGTGCGTGCTCGTCAGAAGATCGAAAGCGAAATCGCGACGAAAGAAAACGAACTGGCGTTGGTACGTCAATCGGAAGAGTCGGTGCCTTTCTTGGAAGCTTTATCGCAGCTTGATCGCGATCAATTAGAACTGGACTTAACAGAAATCACGCAGCAATTCGCCAGCATTCAAGACAACCTGGCCGAAGCAAACCAACAACTGGGCGAGCTTAATTCGCGTTTACGAGAAGTCGATCTTTCGAGCCGAGCGGTGATCGCTCAGGGGAAGATCGAATCGCTGCAGGCCGATCTTTCCGACTGCCTTGATCGACTAGGCCCTCTTTTAATCGCCAAAGAGATGCTTGGGCGGGCGATGAAGGCGTTTCGCGAGGAAAACTCGGGGCAGCTGTTAGCGTCGATTAGCGATCTGCTACAGCAAATGACCGAAGGACGCTATGTGAAAGTGGAACACGATCTAGAGCAGGAAGGTGGCTTGCTGCTGTTGGGGCCGGGCGAGATTCGCAAGAAACCTTCCCAACTAAGCACCGGCACGCGTGAGCAGCTTTACTTGGCAATCCGTTTGGCCTATATCCGTCACTACTGCCAAGGGGCAGAGCCGTTGCCGGTATTGATGGATGACATTCTGGTTAATTTCGACGACGAACGTCAGGTGGCGACGCTTAAGGTGCTGGCCGATTTTGATCCGGAGATTCAAATCATTCTGCTGACCTGTCATCAACCACTTGTGGCCAAGGTACAATCCCTGAAAGGTGAAAACCAAATTCACTTCCTCGATGGTGAAGCGGCAATAGCGGAGCCGCCCAAAGCAAAGCCATCGCGTAAGAAGTCTTCCCCGAAATCCTCAACGCCGAGCTTGTTTGAAAATGCCTGACGAAGTCGTCGCTTTTTTTGCCTATGGAACGCTAAAACGTGGGGAAGTCCGCGAGAAGCATTGGCCTGCCCGACCACTTGCGGTCCTGCGAGGATCGATCCCTGGCTCTCTCTGGGAAGTGGCCGACTACCCTGGTTTGAAGCTGGAAGGGGAAACGCGGGTGCTGGGGGAAATTTGGTTGTTCCCGGCCAGTCAAGAAGCGAGAATATTGGAAGTATTGGACGAGGTGGAAGGCTACCCGTCGCTTTATTCGCGCGAGGTGATCGAGTGTGAAACGTTAGACGGACAGCCGATTTCTGCGATGGTTTACGTTTACAATCAACCAATATTGCCTAGCCACGCGTTGGTCCCTGCCGATGCCCAAGGCTTCGTAACGTGGCGCGGGCCAAATCAGCGTTTCTCGTAGACTTCGGCCATTTTCAGCACGCGGGCCTTGATCGCTTCTCGCGTCGATTTGGGGGCCAGGACTTCCGCTTCCGGGCCTAAGGCTAACACGCGAGGGATAATTTCGAGCTCATGCGCAGCCTTTACGGTCAGAACAATGGAACCATCATCCTGAGGTTCAACCAATTGTTCTGGGTGCCAAGGGTCTTCAATAACCCAGTTGGCGGCGATCGCCGAGATCTTGATTTTAAAGTCCATCGGCTTGTGGGCCGCAAAAATCCCGATCGAACCTCCCAGGTGTTTTTCGAGGTCGAAGTCTTTGGGAAGCTTGAAATAGTCGTCCGTGACTTCTGCCTTCTTGAAACGATCGAGCTTCCAATGACGGATTCGGTTGGGATCGTCTGGAGGAAGTTCATTCGCAGCGGCCACGATATAGATGCTCCCTTGGTGGAAGACGATTCCGTAAGGCTCTAATCTGCGCTGATTGGGAGAAGGTTGCCCAGGTTTTTGGTAGGCGACTTCCACAACCCGATGCTGGTGGATCGCTCGGTTTAAGTTTTTGAGGGTACCTTCCTGCGACGAGTAATTCTTCGCGGCCAAGCCGGTGACATAAAGCACTTGGCGATATTTACGATAGTGGTCCCAGGTTGTTTCAGGAAGCTGTTCCTGAATCTTGGTCCAAAACGATTCAATACCCACCCAAAACGGCGTGCCAGAAAGAGGCAACAGCAAGTCGCGCCCCAGCGAAAGGGCGATCAACTCGGTCGCTGACGCGGTGATCTTGTGCATGCCTCGGCCACTGGAACCAAGTTTCCAGACACGCCCTCGGCCAGAATCGTGGACGTCGATATCGAGACCAGCCGATTGAAGCGACTCGATATCACGGCGCACCGTACGCGTGTGCAGCGATGAGAGGCCCAATTCATCCACTAGCGAATCGCGGATCTCTTCTAAGAGGCAACCATAGCGATATCGTTCAAGGATTTGCAAGATCTTGTGCTGCCGAATGAGTTGCTCGTTGCGAGCCATGCCGCTTGCCTCCGTGCCGAATTGGGTAGGTTCAGGTTACCGAGTTTAGCCGACCGTTTCGCTTGAAGCTATCGATCGAACGTTCGTTTTTCCCGCAGCAAATGGTGGTAGTGCTGCGCGAAGCGGTGAGATTCGTCACGAACGTACTGCAGTAACCGCAACGCAAATGAGTGTCGACTCAAGCGAATTGGTTCGCTTTCGCCGGGGCGATAAATTTCTTCGTCTCGCTTGGCAAGCGAGATGACCGTAGGAGGTTCAATCCGCAGATCGCGAAAAGCTGCCATGGCGGCGTTAAGTTGCCCTTTACCACCATCAATTAAGAGAATATCAGGGAAGACCTCGGAATTGTCACTCAGGCGTTTGAATCGCCGCGCGACTACTTCGTGGATGCTGCGAAAGTCGTCTATGCCGTCAACGCCACGAATCTTAAAGCGGCGATAACCTGGCTTGAAAGGGAGGCCATCCAAAAACTGCACCAGGCTGGCTACCGTGTCACTGCCACCGAGGTGAGCAATGTCGACCCCTTCAATCGTCCGTGGTGTCGTCGTCAGGCCGAGTACTTTACGCAGGCCAGCTAGTCCCTTTTTGGGATCGACATAAAACACCTCGGGTTGGGCATGAGTTTCCAACTCGCCCCGTTCGTCGAGGCGGTCGAGCATGGTGATCTCGTCGCGTAACTTGGCCGCTTTCTCGAATTCCAGGTTTTTGGAGGCTTCTCGCATCTCTTCTTGGAGCTGCTTCACCAGACGCGTCCCGTTGCCTTCCAGAAACATCTGCAGGCGACGAATATCCTTGCGGTATTCTTCTTTACTGATCCTGAGGTTACAGGGCGCGGTGCATTGATCGATGCTGGCGAGAAGGCACGGGCGAAACCACTTCCAGCGTTCATCCGTTTCGTCGATATCGAGGTCGCAGGTGCGAAATTTGAAAATACGCTGCAGCACTTGAATGGCTCCACGCAGCGCACTGGCACTAGCGAAGGGACCGTACAGCTTGGCGTTCTTGTCGCGTGGTTCCCGCGTGAACTCCACCCGTGGGAAGTCCTCACGTTGGGTGATCATCAGGTAGGGGAACGTTTTGTCGTCTTTTTGTTCCTTGTTGTATTTTGGCTGGACATCTTTGATGAGCCGTGATTCGGCCAGGAGGGCGTCGACCTCGTTTTCGGTCTCCAGGAAGTCGGCATCGGCAATCTCGTTCACCCAATAGCCGGTGCGCTGATCGACCGCAGCTTCGGCCAGAAAATAGGAACTCGCCCGCGAGCGTAGGTTCTTCGCCTTGCCCACGTAAATCACGCGTCCCTTATCGTCTTTAAAGATATAGACACCAGAGGTGGTGGGGAATTTGCGCACCTTATCCGCTGTCAGCGTAAAGGGGACGTGCTCCGCTGGCTTGCCTTGCTGGGGGTTCTCTGCCGGAGGGGGGGAGTCCTCTGGAACGTTGGAATTGTCTGCCATGAACTTTGGGGATTTAGGGTGTACAAGATTCCATCATGGAATTTTACCTCGTACCCGCTTTTTGGGCAGCCTAGTTAACCGTGTGACTTCCCAATTCGCCGTATTGGCAGGCGTAATTTAAGAGGCCCGTGCGATTGGGGGAGGCACTAACTCGCTAGACAATTGTCAGGCCCCAAATTTGAGGTGAAACAATTGCTCGCCGATCCGAAATTCGCAGTGTTGGCCGGGAGCGAGGGTGGCCTGGGGCATGCGTAGCCAAACGCCGTTAACGGATTTATTATTTTTGATCGACCACCGACCACTCTCGCTACGCAGCAATAAAGCATGTTTGCGGCTGGCGAAAGCATCGTTCTCGCGGCGAATACGGCACGTTTTGCCTCGACCGATCCAGTATTCCGGTTCTACCAGCAAGGTGGTCGAGGTCTTTCCACCAGGTAAGAGCTCGACCCAGGCCGGGGCTTGGACATCCGTGGCCGATTCCAAGGAAACGGTGCCGCCTGAGGTAATTTCGGGAGGAGAGGCCTGAGAAGGAACGCCAGGGGGAAGTTCAAAACGGTACTTTCCGGCACCGATGATCACTTCAACCTGATCTTCTAGCCTCGACTTAACGATTTTGAAGAACAAACCGTTGCGGCTTTGCAGATCGGCAATCTTGAGTCGGTGCTGATTGTCGACGAATTCTCTGGTAATCGAAACGTGGCGTGACGAGATAAGTTCGTCGTGAGAAAGGCAAAGGTCTCCCTCCGTCCGCCCAATTTGGAATACGTTGTCGCGTAGGCGAAGCGTCTCGCCACTTCGTTTGCCATCGTCGCAGACGGTCAAAATCGAGACTGGAGGACGTTGTGTGGGACGGAAAAGTTCGGCATCGGGGGGATGAGTTTGATTCTGGGATCGCTTGGAAGTTCGTGCTGGAACTGACGCGGAGTCGTCGTTCGATTCTAACAAAGTATGACGATCTTGAAGGTCACTCATGGAAGGCATCTTTGGCAAGAACAGGTATTACGGGTGCCTGATTGCTGGCAGGCAAAACTCTGGTGGGTTGGCTACTTGGTTAAGGGGCGGAAGGAGATATTGTCAAATCTTGCAAAATACTTCGAGCTTCTCTTCCGATCAGAAATCAAGCTAATCCGAGCGAAACGAGCATATTGCGGAATGGGGACAAGCAGGGCAACAGGAGCCCAAGCGTTGTTCTGAGGAAGGCTACTCTCATAGGCCAAAATTGTTGGCCCTTCGCGATCTTTCAGGTAGGTAATGCGTAATTTCGCTTGAACATATTTCGGGTCGTCGTTTTTCAGCATACCGCTAAGCAGAAAGTAATCGGACGTGATGGCAGTTCTCGAAAAATCAATGATCTGAGATATCTCGCCATCCTTTGTGCCGTTGGCAATTAAATATCGCTTTCCAAGATCCGAAGGGTGCTGATGTGGCTCGACCTCCCAATCCCCTGATGCTGCTTTCCAGGGAAGAGGAACGCCATTCACGTCGGTTGTTTCAAAGCTGCCGTTCTCGACCAGCTCTGAGCCAAGCAGTTCGTCCAATAACGGTACAGGGTAGTAATTTTTGAAATACTCTAGCTCTTGTCGTAGTCGATTGGCGCGATTGACGGCGCCTATGACCTTGTACTGGGCGATTGCGTTTTCGCAGGCCGAAATCAATTGGGGCACATCTGGCGGCGGGCTTGAAAGTTGGCTCATGACATTGGGATCGACCACCATAGTGGAGGCAAAATTATCTCTAAATTGAAGGAGCTCTGCCGTGCGACGCATGCCCCCGGAACCGCCGCTTGAATTTGCTTTGGTTTCTTCTTGTTTCAAATAGGTTTCAAGCGAGCGTAAATGGGACGACAACTGGTTGTGGTACGATGCGATGCGCGCGTTGAGTTGCTGTTCTATCATCAATGCTTGCGGCGTCGTCTCAAGATCGGTAGAGGGATCTGAACTTGGCTGGGTTGTTGCCGAATCGCTAGGCTTCGTTGCAATGTCCATCGCCGAATTGGTTGGCGTGGGACGTTTGTTGCTCGGTTGCGCAGCTCGGGTAGAGTCTTGACTTGGTATGCCGTTAAAGCGGATAGAACCGTCTAAGGGGCGATAACGAAGCGAGCGAACCTCGATACCAGGCTCTCGGTAAAGTCCAATTCTGCCCAGTGGGCTACTGACGTCGGTAAAAGCGAAAGTCGCTTTGCCGTCAAGCCAAAATTGAGCCTTGTTGCCTTGGATGACTAGGTCAACCGTGTGCCAATTATTTCGCGAGATCTGCCAATGGGCAAACTTGCCGATTGGGGTTTCCGTGGGATCTGAAGGAAGGTGCAAGTTCACATAGCCAACGGAATCGCCCGCAATTGGAAGTGAGTATCCTTTGAACTTGCCGTTACCTAAGGATTGGCAATTCACCAATAGCGAAGCTTTACCGGTAGCGGTCAACTGACGATAAAGTATGCGTATGTGGGCGTTGGTGACGGGAGAATTGGAAAGTAGCAAACGTTTGGCTGTATCCGCTGTGCCAAGCAAATCGTTGAGGCGATTGACGCGGATGCCTTGCTGGTCGTCGCGTTGCAAACTTGCCAGAGAGGGAGTTACCTGACGATTTTCAAACAGCGGATGCCAATTGTCAGGCTGGTCTGCGGCAATTTTACGGTACGGATAGAACGAGCCAATCTCGGTTACCGCAGGAATGCGAGGAGGAGGGGGTGGCGTTTCTTGCGGCGGAGACGGTTGCTTCGCCACTATTTGATCTGGAATACTTGGACGACTGGGAATAACGGAGTTGTCTGGACGATCGGTTTGCAGGGTAGGGGAGTTCAGGATGAAGTCTGGAGGAGGCTGATAGTGGATCTCGCTTACCATGTCCTGTTTAAGCAGAACTTCTTTCGATTGAACAACGATTCCATTGACCAATATTTCAACTTGGTGCTGCCCATGAGGAAGCGATGCCTGGAACTCATTTGGCTTCGAGTATTTACCATGGGAAAGATGTTTGCCGTCGGCTTTGATTTGCGCGTCCGGGGGAAGATTCCGCACGACTAAAAGACCATCGGCCGGAGCACTTTTGAATAACGACCAAAGCGACCAACCAAATAGCAGCACAAACGCCAGCGAAATAAGAATCGCGTACTTGGCCACGTTCCTTGAAAGTCGCCGGGGCCAAGAAGTGAGTTGATTTGGCATTGTTTCCCGAAGCCGCGTCTGGGAAGGCACCGGCAGGGCTTCGGGGGCGTGGGAATCGGGAGACTGGCTTTCTTCGTTCAAAGAAAGAATGCTCGAACCGTTTTGGGAAATAGGGCCAATGGATGCCGCGCTGGTGAGACTGGAATCTGGCGTCTCGAAAAATGCCTCTTGATTAGGTGGAGGAGCCAGAGGAGGAATACCGTTTGCCAGCATCCGCAGTGTTTGCTGCACCTCGCGTGGAGTTTGGAAGCGATCTGCCGGGTCTTTCGCCATCATGCGTGCTACCACGGCGGCTAGTGCCTCAGGGACATCCGGGCGAACGAGGTTCACAGCAGGCGCATTCTTTTGAGTTTGCGCCATCATCACTTCGTACAAGGTTCCTACAAAAGGTTGGCTGCCGGTAAGTACGTGATAAAGCGTGCAGCCGAGGCTATAGATATCCGAGCGAATATCGGCGCTGGCCGCATTGACGATTTGCTCTGGGGCCATGTATTCCGGCGTACCCAAAGTGGCACCGTCGCGGGTCAAACCACTGGGTGCCGCTTCTGTCATGGCTTTGGCCAAACCGAAGTCGAGCACTTTCACTCGAAGTTCGCCGTCTTGCAGAAAGACCATGACATTGGCTGGCTTCAA
Organism: Bremerella cremea; assembly: GCF_003335505.1. Lineage (NCBI taxonomy): Bacteria > Pseudomonadati > Planctomycetota > Planctomycetia > Pirellulales > Pirellulaceae > Bremerella > Bremerella cremea. The sequence continues at coordinate 1,404,009 of NZ_QPEX01000010.1, read as the reverse complement.
GTCGCGATGAACCAGACCGTTCTCATGGGCATGCTGCAGAGCCGCCGCGATTTGTTGACCAAGCGCACAAGCCACTTCAACCGATATGGGATGATTGGCTTTGATATATTGCTGCAGGCACGATCCGTCGACATACTCCATGGCGAATGCCAGGTGATTATCGAGAGGCACCACACGATAGAACGTCACGATCGTCGGATGATTCAGGCGACCACCTGATTGAATCTCGTTAACGAAACGCTGCTTGGCGGAATCTTTGGCGTAGAGGGTTGAGTTGAGAACCTTGATTACTTCAAGACGTCCCATCGCAAGATTCTTGGCCAGATAGACGATCCCCATCCCACCTTGACCGAGATGCTTGAGAATCTCGTAATCAGAGCACTGGGCGAGCTCCGCAGGAATTTCTACCTTAGGCGCCGACCGAACACGGCGGGTACGTGGCTTTGGTGGCTTATTTTCTGCGGGGCTGTCATCGTCGGTTTGCGTCTGGCGAGGCTGGCCTTCTTGCATCTGCTGGCGAAGCGTAGCGACACGGTCTTGCAGCTTGGGGTGTTTCTCGACAAAAGCAGCCACTTTCTCGGCCATGGCAGCATCGAGCTTGCCATGCACAAAATCCAGCAGCATCTGCTTGTCAACCTTGCGCCGCTTCGCCATGCCGTCGAACTTGACCTCCCCCTCGCATTGTGATCCTAAATACCTCTACTAAGTGTAGCTGTGAGATGGGATTAACGCTACACAGTTCCAGCATGGTAAGACAACTCGTCCGATGGAGTAATGAAGGGCTTTTGTTGATGTTTGCGCAAGGAATCCAAGTAGCGATCGATCCGTAATGCCACGATTGCCGGGGATTCCGTTGGTCCCCCTTGTTGGATTTCTGGCGCAGTCGTCAATAGTGCGAACCTATTCTTTCGATGCCTTCAAATACTGATCGAAGAACGCCAAGATTGTCTGGCGTATCTCCGGCGTTTGGAACTCTTTGCCGCCATGCCTAGCACCTTCCACGATATGCAAGGTAGATGGGACGCCCACGGCGCGTAGCTTGTCATGTAGCTTCTGACTTTGGGCTAGAGGAACGCCTGGATCTTGGCTGCCGTGCATGATCAAGAAAGGAGGGTCGTCCTGACTAACCTGGTAGTACGCACTGGCTTGTTTCGCTCGTTCGGGAATGTCTGGCACGGGAGCACCCAGAAGTTGAGCCCCATTCGATTTCGCCACATCGGCTGCGGTCCGTCCGTTGCCGACCACGTTTGGCGGCATTGTCAACAAATCGGAAGGCCCATACCAATCGCATACTGCTTGAACGCGACTTGAGATCTCTTCACCTGCAGGTGCTTCTAAGGTGCCCAGCAGGGCGGCCAAGTGCCCACCGGCGGAGCCACCCCAGACACCGATGTGTTTGGCATCGAGTTGGAATTCGTGAGCATTCAGGCGAAGCCATTGCACGGCGGTTCGGCAATCATCGATTTGGGCGGGCCATTGGGCTTGATCCGTTAAGCGATAGTTGATGCTGGCGACGGCATAGCCATGTGCCGTAAGCCAACTTGCCGGGCAACGGTCTTTGCTGCCGTTTTTCCAACCTCCTCCATGAACCCACATGACAACAGGAACCGGCCCGGTCGTATTCGCTGGGTAATATAAGTCGAGCAGATGGGGTGTGCCATCGGTTTGTCCATAGGGGAGATCTCGATAAACTACCGCCTGATCGCGCGGAAGACTTCCTGGCTGGCGGAGCGGCTTGAGGCCTGCACCGACTCGCGCACGATCGATAGTAAAGTCGACCAAGCTTTGGCAGTGAAAGAAGCCTGGCCAAAAATTGTGCCCTTGTCCTTGAGGCACGATCAATTCCAAAGACTCGGCCGCTTCTGCTGTTTGGTAGGTGTTGGCCAATGTCTGAGAGTTCTCTTGCAAGGGAACCACGCGGTCTTCATTTCCGTGAATGATGTAAACCGGTACCTTCGCAGTCGCCAGGCGGTGCACCTGCGAGATGGGATTGTGTTCGTCGAGACTCTTTTCTAATTCCTCAGCGGAAAGCCCGTATGCCGGTGCGGCACGTTGTAGGCCGGGGTAGGTTCTCAAGTCGAACACCGGATATATCCCGGCAATTCCGGCAACTTTGTCGGCATTGCGAATTGCCCAACTGCTGACCCATAAACCACCCCGGCTGCGTCCTAAGAGACATGGTTTCTTTGCGAAGCCACGCTTCTCGGTCAGTTCGGCATATAAGCGGGAAAATGCTTCCTGCGCCGCGGGGCTGCCATACGCTTCTCCCACATCAATGCCTGCTACGGCAACTCCCGCATCCACGAGCTGCTGGTGCATCCACTTCTCGTGTTGATCTGGATATGCCGGTAGCGTTGGCGCATACAAAACCCATGGTTGAGGCTCTTGGCGTTTATCTGCAGAGGGCCACAAGATGAACGCCGGGTGACCGTCTAACAGAAAGGACTCACCAGGTAGGACTAAATCCTTTACAGGCAAATTCTTTTCTTCCGCCTGTGCAGTGCTGAAAAGAATCAGCAAGCCAGGTCCGATAAGCAACGCGATCAATACCACGGGAAGTTTCATGATGGGAGCCAAGATCGTGTAAGGAGGAGTTTGGGGTGAGACAACCGAAGAAGATTGCGAGGACTCCCTGATTTTCGCATGGTCGTTTTTCACAATCTACCAACCATTCAAAATAGGACGGCAAAATTTAGTAAGAACTGGGCCGATCACGATTGGCACGCGGCGAGGATTTCAGTCAGAATGTCAACTACTTCCTGGTTCACTACTCCCTAAGGAGCCCTGCCTGATGAAACGAATTCTCTTCCCCTTGTTTTTGTTGTTTGCTTTACAGCAGGTTAGCGCGGCAGAACTAACGCCGCAAAAGAATATTGCTTATGGCACGCATCCACGCCAAGTCCTCGATTTCTATCCTGCCAAGTCAGACAAGCCGACGCCGGTTGTCTTCCATATTCATGGCGGTGGTTGGCAAAGCGGTGACAAGAAGACCAACCCCAAGCAGTTTCTCGATCACGGGATCTCGGTGGTTTCAATCAACTATCGTTATGTAAAAAACGGGGTGGCAGATGGAATTTCGCCCCCGGTGAAAGCTCCCCTGGAAGATGCAGCCCGCGCGCTGCAATTTGTTCGCTCGAAAGCGGGTGAATGGAATCTCGACAAACAAAAAATTGGCGCTACCGGTGGTTCGGCAGGAGCTTGTTCTTCGTTGTGGCTGGCGTTTCACGATGATATGGCCGAGCCTGATAGCGATGACCCGATTGCCCGCGAATCGACACGCCTATACTGCGCTGCGGTCAACGGTGCTCAGGTCACCCTCGATCCGAAACCGCTTCGTGAGTGGATGCCCAATTATCGCTATGGCGCACATGCATTTGGCTTGCCTGGCTTAGACGCGGTGCTCGAAAAACGAGAAGAGATCTTGCCGTGGATCGAAGAGTATTCTCCTATGTCGCATGTCAGCAAGGATGATCCGCCGATCTTTATGTTTTATCGCGGTGAAGTTCCCGTTGTTGGTTCGTCGCCAAAGGATCCAACCCATTCGGGAATCATGGGCGTAAAACTAGCCGAAAAGTTGGAGGAGGTAGGCGTGGAAGTCGATCTGACGCACCCTGGTATCGAAGAACCCAAGTACAAAAGTTCGACCGAATACCTGATCGAGCACCTGAAGAATTAATCAGGTCGTTCATAAGGACTAATCGCGGTAAAGGATGCCCTGCTGGCGTCCTTTTTTTGATTTTGGCAACTCGTCGACGAACGTTGACTTTCTCCTTGTTTCTTATGGTATCTCTAGTGAAATTAAAGTGCCGTGATAGGTATTGTGGTGCTACCTAAAATTTGACGACAGAGGGCAATCAGGGCAGAATGCAACTACTTTCCGTTCGTGAGTTTTCGCGAAAACCCTGCCTCCGTTTCTTCTCTTCACTTGGGAGCCTGCCATGTCACGTTTTAATCGTCGTACGTTTCTCCAAACGACTGCTGCTGGGACTGGGCTAATTCTTGCCGGAACCTCTGCCTCAGGTGCTGTTTTGGGGGCCAACGACCGCGTTCGTATTGCGGTTGCTGGACTCAATGGTCGTGGGAAGAGCCATATCAATGGTTGGCTAGAACAAGACAACGTTGAAATTGCTTACGTAATCGATCCTGATGAAAAGGTACTAGCCAACACACAAAAAGCACTGCAAGAGAAAGTCAACGGAAAGTACACCATCAAAGGGGTGCGCGATGTTCGTGAAGCCTTAGATGACAAAAGTCTTGATGCGATCTCGGTCGCAACGCCCAATCACTGGCATTCGCTAATCACCATCTGGGCTGCCCAGGCCGGTAAGCACGTTTACGTTGAGAAACCATTGAGCCACGACGTGGTTGAAGGTCGAGTGGCGGTTGAAGCTCAAAAGAAATATGGCGTAGTCATTCAGCACGGTACCCAGCGAAGAAGTGATGCCGGAATTGCTGGCCTGCACGAAGCAATTCAAGCCGGTAAGTGGGGCAAATTGAAGATCTCGTATGGCTACTGCTGCAAGCCCCGGAGCGGAATCGGCAACAAGCCGTATGGCAAGCCGCCGGAGAAGCTTGATTGGAATTTGTGGCGTGGTCCAGCGGAAGTCGCCGAGTATCACGGCAACTATCATCCTTACAACTGGCATTGGTTCTGGAAAACGGGCAATGGTGATTTGAACAACCAGGGAACGCACCAACTAGACGTGGCTCGCTGGGCAATCGACAAGGACCAAACCCATCCGGTCAAAGCAATGGCTATCGGCGGGCGTTTTCAATGGGACGATCAAGGGGAAACCCCCAACACCATGTTCGCCATGGCCGAGTATCCCAACGGCCAACAGGTATTCTTCAACGTACGAAACGTGAATTATAAGGACTACCAGAAGCAAGTCGAAAACGAGTACTACTTCGAAGATGGTGGCAAGATTGTACGCGGAAAGTATTACGCGAAAGGAAGTGATAAGCCGGAAAGCTTGAACATCGAACGTGGTCACGTAACCCCAGGCGGAAATTGGGCGAGCTTCATCGCAGCCGTTCGGGCAAACGATCCGAGCATGGCCAACGGCAATGTACAAGATGCCCACTATGCGTGTGTGCTGGGGCACTTGATGAATAACTCGTATCGCCTGGGAGAAGAAGTTCCCTTTAGCAAGAAGGCGGGCAAGTTTGGTGACAATAAGGATGCCGCCGAGCACTTCGCTCAACTGCACGAGATTATGGCCAAGGGAGTTGGTGTCTCCGATGGGGCGAAGTATACGGTCGGACCAACGTTAACCTTCGATCCTGAGACCGAACGTCATATCGGCGATCATGCGGACAAAGCGAACGCTTTGTTAAAAGATGAAAACCGTAAAGGATTCCAGATTCCAGCCGCCTCGAAGGTGTAGTTTGCTGGAACCAATTCAGGCCGAATTGATAAACGCCGCGCGAATACTCGTTGCGGCGTTTTTTTGGGGGAGAGTGGAAGTTACTTTTCCTCATCTCAGCTAAGCAGAGGTTGGCGAGCACCATCCTAAGAGCCTAGGATGGAACAGATCCCCCAATCGACTATTTTGCCCCCGGTTAGAAGAAAAGCTCCATGATTCTTACCTCTGTTTTTCGTTTGCTAAGCTTGGGAATGCTCTCCCTCGGTCTACTACTCATTCCTGCCACGCTACCTGCCCAGGCGATTCCGCAGGACGATATCGTCATTGCGAATTTCGAAGACAACAGCTACGGCCAATGGAAGCCTTCAGGAGAAGCATTCGGAACGCAGCCCGCTGCTGGCACTCTGGATGGGCAGATGGAAGTGAGTGGCTATGAAGGCAAGTACCTCGTCAATTCCTATCGTGGCGGAGACCAGGCAACAGGAACGCTAACATCGCCTCCTCTGACAATCGAACGTCCTTACGTGACGTTCCTGATTGGTGGTGGGGCTCATGCTAGAGAAACGTGTTTGAATCTTGTGGTTAACGACAAGATTGCTCGCACGGCGACGGGACCGAATCTTGCCTCTGGCGGAAGCGAACGTTTGATTCAGGTCTATTGGGATGTGAAAGATCTGGTAGGGCAGAACGGGGTGTTGCAGATCGTTGATCTGCACCGTGGCGGTTGGGGGCACATCAATGTCGACGATATCCGGGCCAGCAATCGACCAGCCGGCATACCGGCAGCTGACATCACTAAAGGGCCTGATCTGCAGACGTTCGCTTCGTATGAAGAAGTCGGTTACGACCAGCCATATCGCCCGCAGTTTCATTTCAGTTCGCTTCGCAATTGGCTGAATGATCCGAATGGAATGGTCTATCTCGATGGTGAATACCATCTTTTCTTCCAGCATAATCCCTTGGCCAATAAATGGGGAAACATGACTTGGGGACATGCCGTCAGCCAAGATATGGTGCACTGGCAGCAGCTTCCGCATGCAATTCTGCCGTACGAAGGGGGAACCATCTTTTCAGGAACGGCGGCAGTGGATGTCGACAATACACTGGGCATGCAAAATGGGGAGGTGAAAACCTTAGTGGCAGCTTTTACTTTCGCCAAGTCCCCTTTTTACCAGGCAATGGCCTACAGTACCGATCGCGGACGAACGTTCGAGTTATGGAATGAAGGGAAGGCGGTTGTCCCCAACAACGGTTACGATGACGGTGAACGCGATCCTAAGATTTTCTGGCACGAGCCAAGCCAAAAATGGGTGATGATTTTGTGGGTCAAACAAGCGAAGCCTGGACGCGTGCTGTTTTTCAGTTCCGATGATTTACGAAATTGGACCGAGGTCAGCCAGTTTGACCGCGACTGGGTTTTTGAATGCATGGACTTGGTCGAGTTGTCGGTCGATGGGGATCCCGCCAACAAGAAATGGTTGTTGTACGATGCCAGCTTCGAGTACGAAGTTGGCGAGTTCGATGGAAAAACGTTTACCACCGACAAACAGGTGAAACGGGGCGACTACGGCCCGAATTACTACGCCGCGCAAAGCTTCAACAACATGCCGGACGAACGCTGTGTTTCCATTGGTTGGATGCGGGGAGAGAATCACCCGTTTATTTCTCAGGGAATGCCCTTCAACCAGCAGATGAGCTTTCCCACAACGATGCAGCTGCGAACAACCAGCGAGGGATTAAAGCTTTATCGCTGGCCGGTGCAGGAGATTGAAAAGCTTTACGAAGAGACCGTTACTCTCGAAGCAACAGACCTAAAAGCGGCTGCCCAGAAGCTACAGGAATTTCCTGCCGAGCTGGTCGATTTGAGTATCGAGTTTGAAGCGAAAGAGTCGACCGAACTGCTGTTTTATCTGCGTGGCGAAAAAATTACGTATCGTGATGGGGCTTTCCATTACGGAAACACAATCGTACCAGCGAAACCGCAAGATGGCGTCGTTTCGCTCCGTGTGTTGGTTGATCGAGCTTCAGTAGAGTTGTTCGCCAATCAAGGTGCGGCCGTTTCGACACATTATGCGATTCTAGAGCCCTTCAATCGTAGCTTGGGGCTTCACTCCGATCAGGAAGTGAACATCCGCAAGCTGGTGGTTCATCGCCTGAAGTCGGCTTGGTAGCGGACGGTCTGCCCAGAAAAAAGGAAAGGCTGCTCACCAAATGTTGGTGTCAGCCTTCGAGGAGTGTTAAGTGATGGACTTCCGCCCAGGTCGGTGGTTCGAGCTTACCCGCCAAGCGACGGATGATAGACTCTGGCACCACCGTGTCGCGGGCCTTATTTTGCTGAAAGATGACCTCAAGGGGCGGTTCGATATAAACCAACTCGATTCGGGCGCCGTAATCGGCAAACAAATCGAGCCAACGCCCGCGAGTCATCTGCATGATGTTCGTGGCGTTGAAGGCAAACGAGTTGCCAGTCCGCAAGTGTCGCCGACAAACTGCTTTGGCTTGTTGAATCACTTTGCCCTGATTGTCCGTCGGATCGATCATTAAATCTCCCCGGATTTCATCAAGGGAAACCACGGGAAGGTCACCCTTGTGTTGGGCGAGCCAACGATCTTTGCCACTGCCTGGCAGTCCAGCCATGACGGTTACGTGGCACGAAAAATTTTCGTGCGGAACATAATGCAGGTTCGGGTTCGTCTGACGAAAGAACAAAAAACGAGCATGCTCGCTGGCAAAACGATAAGGCTGATCGTAGCAATGGGCCTCCTCGGCTGCGATTTTCCAGAAGTGTAAATCTTCTTCCGAGCGAGTGTTGGTGTGCGAATCGCGACCACGAAAGTCCGCCAAAGCAAAGAGATACAACAAACGATTGTTGACCAACCAAGAGTGCCGTACCACTTCGCGGGTTGGGTCATTCTTGTGCATTACGAACACCGGACGCCCATGGTACCGGACCATTCGGGCGATCTCTTCGCGAGTTGCTAAATCGCAGCCACAATCCCGCAAAATGGTGCGAGCCAGTTGTTCTCCTTTGAGGGCATGTTTAGGAGAAACCACATTGCCGGTGCCGGGATCAATCTGCGTGGTAAGTGGTTTGGCGACATCGTGCAGCAGCGCGGTAAACACGAGCACGTTTTGCTCGTGTGGCGAAAGATCTTGCCAGGATTCCAGTTCGTGTAGCTGATGCATCACCATTTGGGTATGCGTCCAGACATCGCCTTCGCTGTGCCACTTAGCGTCTTGCGCGCAAGCTTGCATGGCCTTGCACCAAGGATGGCTGGCCGCCCAATCGATAATCGACTCGAGCGAAGCAGATTGTAGTTGATTCCAATTCATGACCAAATGTCAACGCCGGCGGCTAGTTGATTCGGCACCATTGGTTGTTGTTGCCAATGGGTACTTTGTTTAACTTTTTCGGTAAATTCGGGACGAACCCATTTTGCTCGTGCGGTTACCCTGCCACCTGCTTCAGTGCGAAGATAAATGCCTTCCATGCGGTTATCGATTTGTCCGGTTATTGGATTCTCGAAGACACTACTGAAAAGGGACGGCCCAACGAGATCTGCCAATTGTTTACGCGAAACGGCGCCCTGATGAATTACCGGAACGGTCTCGATATTACTGCCGGCTAGAATTTCTAATCGCTGCTCAAGATCGAGGAATTGGTTGCTGCTTTTGTCGTAAATATCAAACTCGTAGAAATAGTGAGATAGCTGGAGGTAAGTGACGGAATGCCGAGCATAGACCCATTCTCCAAAAAGAATGTAACGATCTGCTAGACGCTCTTCCAAGTCGTTACGTTTGACCACAGCCCACTGTTTGAACAAATCGTATTGGGGATGCATTCCTTCGGTGATCAAGTGCCCGCGGCACTGCAGCAACAATTCGCCTGCGCTGGTGAAGTGTACCCCGACGTTGGTTCCATCGAGCTTCTCTTCCACAATCAACGACTCGTCCGCTAAAAAACGTAACGAGTCCCCCTCCGACAAGTGCTTGTCGTCGTCGGTCCCGCGCGATCCAAACAGGTGCGGGGTGCGTGGGTATTTGATGAAATTTCCAGATGACATGCCCATGGCTGGGCTCCATTGACGATGGGCATGAATGAAGCACACTGGTCCAGGTCGTTGTTATGAACGCCTTGTCGCTGTGCAATAAGCAAGGGTAGATGAAAGACCATGCTTAGCGATAAAGGTTCACACAATTAGCCATTTTGTGGCATGCAAAAAAAATCCCCTTTTAAAGTATGCACTAAAAAAGGGGACTTTTGGGTTGGATGCGTTCTCGTAATAAAGACGCCTACTTGGCTTGGAACAGCTTGTCCTCTTGGTTGCCCCCTGAAAGCACAAAGGCGGTCAGGTCGTAGATTTCTTCTTCGGTGAGCCAGTTCATCATTCCGCTAGGCATGATGGTGGTCGCCGTTGCCGATTGCTCTTCGATGTCGTCCTTGTTGATGATGGTTGGCTTGGTGGGGTTCAGCGGATCGGTGACCAATTGAATTTCGTCTTTGGTATCAGCCACCACTAGGCCTGAAATCACTTTGCCATCGACCGTAAGAATCGTTTGCATACGGTACTTGTCGTCGATGTCCTTAGAAGGTTCGAGGATCGATTCCAGGACATGACTTGCCGTCCGTTTCTTGTCGGTCAGCTTAGCCAAGTCTGGGCCGAAGTTGCCTCCCTTGTCGTTCATTCCATGGCACTGGGCACATCCCAGGCGGTTGAAGTAGACCTGACCTACGGCAAAATTGCGTTGGGAGGCATTGACCTTCTGCGGATCGATATCGGCCAGTTTCCATTCTTTGACGAACTTCGGAACCCACTGATCTCCTTGCGATTCGATCGGCTTGCGCCCATCTTCCAAGGGATACTTCTCCATTAGGTCGTTGACATGCCAGAAGGTTGCGTCACCACGATCAATCGCACGAATCTTGGCAACCTGACTCGGTTCGATTGGCTTGGCGCGGTTCGTCCAAGAGTTGCGAACGTAGGTTAACACGGCAGCCATTTCTTCGTCGTTAAGCAGTTGACGGAAACCGGTCATGGGGGGAAGTGGCGGCGAACTGTAGGTCTTGCCTTTCACTTCAATGGTGCCGTGCATGCCATCCAGGGCCAACGCAATCAAGCGATCTTCCGACCCCGTTGCCCAGAGGCTGCCGTCGATCGGTGGATAGAGGTTCGGCATCCCTTGCCCATGCACTTGGTGACAGGTGGCACAGTGGCTTTCGCGTGTGAAAACCTCTTTGCCGAGGGCCATGACCTGGGGATCGGCTTTCACCGGAATACTGTTCCGCAGATCAACCAACGACTTGGAGATGGCATTGCGGTTGGTGGTTGTCTTCGCAACTAGATTGTCGCCCAGCGAGAGCAACGCAGCGTACTGCTCCGATTGTTTCTCGACCGGGTTGGCATCCTTGGCTAATGTAAGTAGCGAGGCTAGGACGGCATCGCGGGCACTGTCCGAAAGGGTGTCGGCCACCGTTTGTGGAGACAGCGTCGACAACGCTTTTAAACCTTCGTCGGAGAGGTCTCCAGAAGTACTTAGGGCGGCAAAGTCAGCAATCTTCTGCTTCAAATCACCAGGCCAAGCGGTTATGGCATCGATCGCTGCTACGCGCAAGTCAATCTGACCGGCTGGTCGCAAAGCAGAAGTAGGAATGGGCTGTTTCTTTATACCTGGGCCTTCCCACATCACGCGCAGGCCATCGCCGCCACCGTTATCGAAGTAGGTCACGACTAACTCGTGTGGGCCGGCGGTGAGGCTGGCCGAGCCACTTTTCTCGACCATTCCGTGTAGGCCATCGTTATTGATCAGTTCAGCGCCATTCAGGTAAAGCCGCGAGCCATCGTCGGAAATGATTGAGAATTTGTAGCTGCCGGCGACAGGAGCTACCACGGTGGTCCTCATCTTTGTCGCAAATTCATCGTGCTTCCCTTTCGGAACATACTTGCCGAAGTTGTCCATTCGACCAGAGAACGTGGGCTTCACTCCGTTGAGTGTTTCGATGGCGACGTTCTGGGCTGGGTTCGGTTGGTAATAATCGAAGGCCACGGCCGGAACATCCTGCGAAGCAGATTCACTTTCAGGACGCAAGTTGGCGGGCAACTCGAACATGAGAGGACGTATCTTAGATAACAGCGGCGCTGCCGCCTTCGAATTGCTGACCTGCTTGGCGCTTCGCAGCAAATCGGCCATCAAGTTAGGTGATTGCGATGCTTGTTCCCAGGCAGCCTCAGCACCTCCACTTAAGATCCAACTGCTGTAAACCGCACGACGAACTAATGGCGTTTTGGTGGTGGCGGCCAGCTTGGCCAGTTCTGCTGAAGCATTCGCCAGTTCGGCAGGACTCGGTTGGGCCAGTAGTTGGGTCAAATCGTTTAAGCTGGCGAGGTTTTCCTGTTCCGCTTTCGAGATCCAGCTCAGCAGTTCTGCGACTACAGAGCGGTTGCCTGCTTGCGAGGCCAGAGCCTGTAGTGCTTCCAACCGGTATTGCGGTGCAACGCCAGCTCGGCTGAGTATTGCCCGGTAGACCGCTTCTGTTCGGTCAAGCTTTAGCAGCAAATCGGTGCTGGCCTTCTCTAACGCATAGCTTGTCGCTGCTGGCGATAGTTTACGTCCTGAGCGAATCGCCTCGACAATCATCTGGTCGACATCGATTCGGCTGCGTGCATACTTCAAGATATTGTTCAATTCGGGATCCAGCGGGTGCGTTGCGGCTTCGAAGATCACTTCGGCTGAGGCACCATTGTGGAATTCCACGGCAGACTTTATCGCTTCAGCGCGAACCAATGGAGATTCGTCTGCAGCAGCGGCAAGCAGTAAGTCTTGCCAGTCTTCCGCAGTATCGGCCCAGTGTCCCAGCGTACGAATAGATGCCGCGCGAACACGAGGTTCGGCTGCCTGGTAGACCTTCTTTACCAAATCGACGTTCGGTAGCCGATGTTCTTCTAGAACCCATAAGCACTCGAGCATGGCCTGGGCGTCGTCTGGATTATTAATGTCTTTGGCGGCAATAAACTCGGCAATCGCGGCTTGAACTTCTTCCGAATCACGACCACTTAGTTCGATGCGAGCCCGATAGCGAGTCGCATTGTCTTTCGCGTAAAACGCGTCGAGGACTTCCGGCAGCGGTTTGTCTTTTAAGCGAACTGGTTCCAACAGCGGACGCCCGGCGGCGGTTACCCGGATGATACGACCATGTTGATGATCACGGTTTGGGTCACGCATGTTATGTTGCATGTGACCGATCAGCGCGTTCGCCCAGTCGGCGACATACAGCGCACCATCCGAGCCAATTTCAACATCGCTCGGGCGGAAGTTGGGATCGGAAGAGACCAAGATCGGTTCGACTTCCTTACAGGTAATATCGGCTCCATCGTATTGCACTTCGTGATTGAGCACGCCGAGGAAGCCGATGCAGTTACAGATTAGAAAATTGTCCTGTAGTTCTTCCGGGAAGTGGCTGCTGGAAAGGATTCCAGTAGCGGCGACCGGACGTACCCGTTTCTCGAACCACTGCTTGTTCCCGATTCCCTTGCCAATATTCACGTAAGAACCGGTGCCGGTGGTCCCGTCGTTGGCAAACTGATAGCCCCAACGATCGAATACGTCGCCATGAGGATTGGGGCCGATGGGATAATGGAATTCCATTTCAAAAGTACGCGGGTTGAAACGATGCACCCCGGTTTGTGTCGAACGATAGGTGTGGGTAGGTGTTTCCATCGTGGCGACATTGAACACACCACGCGACCAGTAGAGCCAGCCATCTGGGCCAAGCACCATCGCGTTGGCGGAGTGGTGCGAGTCGGCACTGGAAAGACCTTGTAGCACGCGAATCTTGACGTCGGCTTTCAAGTCGCCATCGGTGTCTTTTAAGAACCACAATTCCGGAAGCGAGGCGACCAACATACCGCCACCCCAGAACTCGAACCCCGTCACACTGTTCAGGCCATCGGCGAAGACAACACAACGATCGGCTACGCCATCTTGGTTGTCGTCTGGGAGGCAAACGATTCGGTCGGTGCGGGGCTGGGTCGGATTCCAGTGGGGATAGCTCGGCCAGACCGAGGCATACAGATGTCCGTTCGGATCAACCGCCATTTGCACTGGGTTAATCAGTTCCGGGAACATTTCTTCCGAGGCAAAAACGTTCGCTTCCAGTCCGTCGTGAAGAGTTAGCTTTTTAAGTCCTTCTTCGGCGGTGTTATAAGAGAAGCGTCCGTCGGCTAAGTCGCCTTCTCGATTCGATTTGACGATAAGCTCTTCGGGAATGTTGTCATCTTTAACTTCCAAATCGCCCCCTTGCGCAATCGCCCAGACGCGAGCATCGCGGTTGGCGGTCATGACGTCGAAGATCTCCATCTCGCGTTTCATGACGTCGGCATTCGATTGGCCGAACCAAGCCAGCTTAGAACGCCCGCCGAAAACGTTGTAGCCATCGACGACGCGATATCGGCTGAACCAATAGTAGTTCTTGTCTAAAACAGCATCTCGCAGCTTCGCGATCTCTCGCGAGGAGGCATCGGGAGCTGGCTTGCCGAACAGCTGCGGGACAATAATTTCCGCCACTGCTTGGTTCCCATGCTCAAGCAAGTGGATGCCGTTCATGGTCAGCGGGGTTTTTGCGTCGGCGTATAGCTTTTGCGTTGGTGTGAATAGGTCGACGAATAGAACCCCCTTCTTTTCGCAGACCTCTTTCATCGCCTCGGTGTAAAGCTTCAAGTTCGGATTGTTTTGCGAACCATCGGGCAAGTGGCGATTGTAGAGGTTCTCGTGCGCGATAGGAGAGAACATCACGATCTGGGGGGCGGACTCGCCGTTGTATTTTTGGCTGAGCATGCCGTCGATTGTTTCGGCCAGATCTTTCTTGAAACCGTCAACGGCCTGGGGCCCTTTAAGTGCTTCGTTGTAGCCGAAGAAAGCGAAAACAACGTCTGTTTCGTTCTTGGTTAGCCATTGATCAGGATTGCCAAAGTTGTCTTCACGCGGGCGAAGTTTCAGTTCGTCGCCAGGAAACGCTAAGTTGCGAAACGTGAGTTCTAACTCAGGATGCAATGCATGAATGTAGGTTTCGAGCCAGGCATGGTGCTGCATGCGGTCGGCAGTGGTGTTGCCGATAAAAGAGATGTGATCTCCCTCTTTCAGCTTTAAGGTTTGGGCGTGAATATCGGACGATATCAAAACGCTGACCGATGCGAGGATCGCAAGGATAAGAGTTCTCATGGATGCCATTGTTTCAAGAATGGTAGGAGGTTGTCGCAGCGAGGACTGACGTTAGGTAGGAGGTTTTATCGTAACTGCTAAAACTGCTCGGGACCAGAGCCGCCAAGGAATCGTTTAAAACGTTTTTTTGGCGGCTATAAATGGCTGTCGGGCAATCATCGAGATGCTGATCGGAGTGATTAACTTCCTTCGCTTGACGACGCAGGAAGAGCACCTTGTTTTCACTAATGAGAATATCGATACCGAGAATATTCCGTGAACCATGCGGAATGGACCTAATTTCCCCTTCACGAGCTCTGCGCGATAAGCAACAATTCCTAGACGCTCGTCTTCACTCGGTTGCTAGGAAAACACTGTGCCTTCTAAGTCTGTTCAAACAACTTCTTCCTCAGAAGGCCATGTGGAACATCCCTTCGTGGGCGTGTTCGATTTGTTCAAGATCGGCATTGGG
The DNA here is from genome assembly GCF_003335505.1 of Bremerella cremea. Classification (NCBI taxonomy): domain Bacteria; kingdom Pseudomonadati; phylum Planctomycetota; class Planctomycetia; order Pirellulales; family Pirellulaceae; genus Bremerella; species Bremerella cremea. The sequence continues at coordinate 1,388,976 of NZ_QPEX01000010.1, read as the reverse complement.
CCTTCCAGTTCGCACAGTGTTGGACCGATGCGAGCAGCTGAAATGTTCCTGACGGAATTAAAGCAGAAGAATCAAATCGACCTAGTCGTTAAGGTCGAAGTGGATTTATATGGCTCACTTGCCCTAACCGGAATTGGCCATGCCACCGATATTGCCGTGTTGATGGGGTTGCAGGGCGAGGTGCCGGACGAAATCGATCCCGCTGCGGTCGCCGGTAAGCTGAAGGTTATTCGCGAACAGCATCAGTTATTCCTCGCGGGCAAACGTTGGATTCCGTTTATCGAGAAAGAGAATCTGCATTTTCATCGCAAGACGTTTCCCCAAGGGCATCCCAACACGCTGCGATTTCGCGCTTGGGCCTCGCATGAAGCGGATCAGCCGCTGGCAGAGGCAACTTACTTTTCGATCGGCGGCGGTTTCGTGATTCAGGAAGGATTCGAGGGGAAAGCGATTGAGCATCCCGCTTCGGCGGTGCCGTTTCCTTTCAATTCAGCGGCGGAACTGCTGAAACTAGCAGAAGAAAATCGCTGTGGCATTAGCCAGATTGCCTGGGAAAACGAAAAGGCTTTTCGCTCGGAGGCCGAGATTCGGGCTGGCTTGCAGAGGATTTGGGAGGCGATGCAAGCTTGCGTGGAGAGGGGGTGCCGTAACGAAGGCATCTTACCAGGTGGCCTGAATGTGCGTCGTCGTGCGCCGAGTTTGTTTCAAACGCTTTCCGAGCGACCGGAAGCAAACATGCGCGATCCACTTAATATTCTTGATTGGGTCGATCTCTACGCGATTGCTGTGAACGAAGAAAATGCAGCTGGCGGACGCGTTGTCACGGCGCCTACGAATGGGGCGGCTGGCATTATTCCGGCCGTGCTATGCTATTTCGATCGATTCTGTCCTGAATCAACGCCAGAGAAGATTCAGCAATTTCTGCTCACGGCGGCGGCCATTGGCGCTCTGTATAAGAAAAACGCTTCCATCTCAGGCGCGGAAGTTGGCTGTCAGGGAGAAGTGGGGGTGGCTTGCAGCATGGCCGCAGGTGCACTCACGGAAGTCCGAGGAGGAAATCCGCGTCAGGTGGAAGAAGCGGCCGAAATTGGAATGGAGCACAATCTTGGGCTAACCTGTGATCCCATCAAGGGGCTTGTCCAAGTACCTTGCATCGAACGCAACGCGATGGGGGCGGTCAAAGCAATTAATGCTTGCCGGCTGGCTTTGCGAGGCGATGGATCGCACTTCGTGTCGCTCGATCGGGTGATTCGCGTCATGAAGCGGACCGGGGCTGATATGTCGTCTCGCTATAAAGAGACCTCGCGCGGCGGCTTGGCGGTGAATATCAGCGAGTGCTAATCGCAGAGTGTCCGGTACAGGATTCGATATTCAGGCTCGATCAATCTGAGGAGATAGGCTCGGTGTAACCTATTGCAGTCTATGGGCATAGGGATTGAGGGCGAATTCTCGCTGGTGAGCGTTTTGGTCTCGCAAGGATCCCTCTGCTATACTAGTTCGTATGAGAATACACCGATTTACGCCTGCTTTGCTGGGGGGCTTTCTGCCCTAATCTTGCTATGCGCCCGTGCTCAAGCTGACGAGCAACAAGAGGTACGCCTGTTTCTTGAGACGCATTGTGTGGAGTGTCACGGTGCCGAGACTCAGGAAGCCAAGATTCGCCTCGATACGCTTGAATTCCCTTCCAACGAGCACGTCACCGCTCACGTCTGGAAACGCGTAGTCGACACCGTCGAACGGGGCGAAATGCCACCAGATTATCAGGACCAACCCGAGGACTCCGAAAAGCAGGCCTGGGTTGAGCAAGTTGTTCATGTAATCGCCCAGGCAAATCCGCAGCCCATTGCTTTGCGCCGACTGAATCGGCTGGAATACGAGAATACGGTTCATGACCTGCTGGGAATCGATGTCCCTTTAGCCGATCTGTTGCCCGAAGATGGGAAAGTGCAAGGCTTTGATAAAGGGACGGATGGGCTCAGCTTTTCTTCGGTTTTAATTGAACAATATTTGGAGGCCGCAAACGTTGCCTTCGATGCGGCAATTCGACGTTACGCTCCCCTGCCGGCGGAGATTCGCCGGACTGATTTGATGTCGGTTTCTGAGAATATCGATTCGGTGCGTAAGAAAAAGGGAGGCGTCATCGAAATTGACAATTCGTTCGTTAAGTTTACTCCTGGCTGGCCTCCAGCTCGGCTCGACCCAGTTAATCCCATCGAAGATGGCGTCTATCGGTGCCGTATTGCCGTGTGGCCGCATAATCCGGGGGATCGAACACTTGCTGTTGCCATTTATGAGGGGGCTCTGTTTCGAGGGGATACACGAGAGTTTATAGGGAATTTTGATGTTACGGGAACTTCAAAAGAACCTCGGATAATCGAGTTTACCTGTAAGTTCGCAGAGGGAGATACGATCTACGTTCTGCCCCGAATTTGGCCTGAGCATGTCACCTGGCGAGATAAGCACGAACAGAGGCCGGGGGTTGGGATTGTTTGGGCGTAAACCTACGGCCCGCTTGATCAAAGTTTTCCTTCTGATTCGACCAAGAAACTGTTTGGGGATGTTGCATCGATTCAAATGAAGGAAGAAGAGGCGATTTGGATGCGACACCGAAAAGGTGTTAAGAATCATGTCGTTGACTCTTCCCAACCAGAAGCCGATATCGAACGGATTTTGCGAGAGTTCATTCCTCGTGCTTATCGTCGACCTGTTGCCGAAGAGCAGATGATTCCCTTTATTAAGCTGGCCAAGGATCGGCTTGCTTCGGGGCGAACTTTTGAGGAAGCCGTGCGTAGTGGCATTACCGCCGTCCTCTGTTCACCTCAATTTCTGTTGCTTAACAGCGAACCGGTTGTGGACGATTACGCGATTGCTTCGCGAATGTCTTACTTTCTTTGGTCGACCATGCCCGATGAAGAACTGTTGCAACTGGCTGCAGAAGGGAAACTAAAGGATCCTGCGGTACGGCAAGCTCAAGTCGAACGGATGATCGCAGATCCGAAGATCGAAACCTTCGTGAACGACTTTACGGGGCAGTGGCTTGATTTGTACGACCTCGAGTTTACGACGCCCGACATGCGTCTCTATCCAGAATTTGATCCGCTTTTGTTGGAAGCGATGAAGGAGGAAACGAGACTTTTCTTTTAACATGTATTGCGGGAAGATCTAAATGTCATGAACTTTGTCGATTCGGACTGGACCTTTCTGAATCAGCGGCTCGCGGAACATTACGGATACCTTGATCGGCGCCTGGCCGCTCGCTATGGCTTGCCCAAGGTCGAAGGGCACGAGCATTTTCAAAAGGTGCCTATCCCTTCCGATTTATTACGTGGAGGCGTGCTTTCGCAGGCCAGCGTAATGAAGGTGACCGCAAACGGGACAACGACATCTCCAGTGATTCGTGGTGTGTGGGTAGCGGACAAGCTGCTCGGTCGTCCGGCTCCTCCACCTCCGCCTGGGGTTCCTGCCGTGGAACCAGATATTCGTGGAGCAACCACCGTTCGTCTCCAGCTTGAACAGCATCGCAATAACCCATACTGTGCCAGTTGCCATAAGAGAATCGATCCGGCAGGTTTGGCACTAGAGGAATTCGATGCGATCGGTGGACGTAGGATGCGATACCGGGTGATCGTCGAAGGAAAGAAAGGCAAAAATGTCGCCTATCTGTCAGGTCCGCGGGTGATTTCAGCTTACGATTTACCTGATGGTCGCAAGTTCTCGAACTTTGATGGATTTCGCAAATGCCTTTTGGACGACGACGTTTTCGTGAAGCGGGTAATTGCCGAGAAGCTTCTAAATTACGCAACTGGTCGGCGTATCGGACTGGCGCAGCGTGACACGGTAAATCAAATTGTCGCCGAGTCTGCCCAGCAGGACTATGGCTTGAAGTCAATGATTCATGCCGTGGTGGCGAGTGATTTATTCGTTGCTCCGTAATTTTTGAGTGATTTCAATTTTCCCCAAGGATAAGAAGTGCGTAGCCGCCTCACTCGCCGATCTTTTTTACGGACCGCTGGAGTCTCTATCGGCTTGCCGCTTTTAGGGAGTATGGGGGCTTCGCGATTATTTGCCGACGGAAGTTCTGCCGAGGCCACCGATGTGCGACGCTTGCTGGCCATTAGCGCTCCACTCGGGATTCATACCCCCAACTTCTTTCCGCAAACATCTGGACGGGGCTATCAAATCTCGCCCTACCTTAAACCAATGGAAGGCCTGCGTGATAAGTTCACCGTGATCTCAGGGCTAAAGCACCCCAATGTCGATGGTGGACACAGCGCGGAAACGAGTTTTCTAACCGGGGCTGCTCATCCCGGACAACCCAGTTTTCAGAATACAATTTCTGTAGATCAATTAGCCGCAGAGCAAATCGGCTTCAAAACTCGCTTTGGGTCACTGACCCTGGCAGTGGGATCAAGCAGTTTGTCCTACACACGAAGTGGTGTGAAGATTCCTGCTGAGCGAAGCCCAGCTAAGTTGTTTAGCAAACTCTTTCTCGATGGAAGCCCCCAAGAAAAAGAGAAGCAAATGCGGCGCACCGAGGATGGCCAAAGCATCATGGACTTGGTGCAAGATCAAACACGTAGCATCAACAAAAACATTGGTAAGGAAGACAATCAAACGCTCGATCAATATCTTACGAGTGTTCGCGAATTGGAGCAGCGGTTGGTCCTGGCCGAGGATTGGGCCAAACGTTCCAAGCCACATGTGGATCGGAAGGTGCCTGATGATGTCAAAGACGTCTCGATGCTAACCGAGCGTTTGAGTTTGATGTACGAAATGATTTTCCTGGCAATTCAAACCGATTCAACGCGTTTAATCACATTGATGGGACCCGGCGGAAACGAAGTAGTACAGCTTAAAGGCGTCAATGACGGCTGGCATAATCTTAGTCATCATGGGCGTGACCCCGACAAAATAGCGATGCTTTCGATTATTGAATTCGAAGAAATGCGTTTGTTGGCAGAACTACTCCGGAAACTGGAGAATGCGAAGGAAGGGGATCGTAGCCTCTTGGATCAGACGGCCATTATGTTTGGATCGAGCCTCGGGAATGCATCGAGTCATAACAACTCAAATCTACCCATCCTGGCCGCAGGAGGCCATTTCCGTCATGGGCAGCATTTGGCCTTCGACCCAGAAAAAGCACCGCCACTTTGCAACTTGTTGGTTAGCTACTTGCAGTTCTTGGGTTTGGAAACAGATCAGTTCTCGTCCGGCAACAGTACGCTGACCGGGCTCGATTTTGTTTAATTTGTGTTGCCATTGTTGCGCTGGGCCCATCTTGTCTCCGGCAGCGCATTCTTGCTGTCGAGTCGGTACAATGCCGTTGTCTGATAGCTGTTCGCACGAGCAAATCAATCAGGATTGCTAAGGTAAGCCTACAGCTGTATTGGCAACGCTTTACTTCCTACCTCAAATGCTCCCTTCTACTGTCACGGTTCTTCGTATGGCTCCTATTCGCTGCTTGGTTTTGTTGATCTTGTTCTGTATCTCTCCATCCTTATCAGCCAATCCATTGGTTTATGAAGGAGAATCAGGTGTCGGACACGGCAAGCATATTGTCTTTTTAGCAGGCGATCATGAGTATCGTTCAGAGGAATCCTTACCGGCCATGGCACGTATTCTGGCGAAGCGGCATGGGTTCAAATGCACCGTCTTGTTTTCGCTTGATAAGAAGTCTGGCGAAATAGTACCTGGTTCTAGCTATATGCCAGGGACCGAGGCTTTAGAGTCGGCAGACCTGATGGTCGTCTTTCTGCGATTTCAAGATTTTCCCCAAGAGCAGATGCAGCCGGTAGTCGACTACTTGAAGCGTGGTGGCCCCGTTGTCGGCATGCGAACGTCAACACACGCTTTTAATATTCCAGCGAAATCAGAGTTTGCCCGCTTTAGCTACAACTACGAAGGAGAAGATTTCAAGTTGGGCTTTGGTCGACAAATCTTAGGAGAAACCTGGGCCGGGCACTATGGCAAGAATCACGTGATGAGTACCCGGTTAGACATCGTACCTGCCGAGAAAGATCATCCAATCTTGCGCGGCGTTCAAAATGCTTGGGTGCAATCGGGTGGCTACTGGACCGAGCCAAGGGAAGATTGCGAAGTGTTGGCCATGGCGCAGCCACTTGCCGGTATGAAACCTGATTCGCCGGTGGCAGAAGGAAAAAAGCCATGCCCAGGTGTTTGGGTACGACATTACCAATCCGAATCAGGCAAGCAGGGACGTGTCTTTACCACCACCTATGGCGCATCGGAAGATCTACTCAACGATGGATTCCGTCGCATGATGATTAACGGTTGCCTCTGGGGGGTGGGCTTGGAAGACGAAATTACGCCAGATTTAGCGATTGGTTTCGTAGGCCCTTATCAGCCGGTAACCTTTCGCTTTGGCGGATACCGAAAAGGTGTGAAACCGGCCGAGCTTCAAGACTGGGACTCGCCGATCTTGCCAGACCATGGACAATCACCTTAGTTCTAAAACTAGGTGATTGAATGGTGAGAAAAAGGGGCAGAGGGTACGCCCCTTTCGTGCCTGGGTGCTAAGTCACACTTAGCGAACCACTTCTCCTTCGACATCGAGCAATTGCGAGTTCGGTGCTGAGTTGCCGAAAGTATCATAGCGATCGAAGGTCCACACCACTTCTTTGGTTTTCGGATCGATCTCAACGAGCAGAGGGTTTTCTGGGCCAGCGTGGCAGTTGCCAATCATGTAGTTTCCGTTGGGTAGCACTTCCAACGTGGTAACCCAGGCCAACGTGATCCCGGGAAGTTCGTTTTGGGTAAGTTTCCAAACGATTTCTTTCTCCGGAGTCACTTCAATTACGCTATGCCCGTTGCCGGTGGCAATCAACGTGTTTCCATTGGCCAGTCGCATCGCACTGAAAGCCTTGTTGCCGAAAGCTTCGGGACCGTGTCCACCACGAGGCTCCTGGCCGAACATCGGGACTTCGTATTCCCAGACGATCTTGCCTTGCCCGTCGTACTCACGAATGAAGCCATCGTTTTCTTGGGCGACCAAGTAATTACCGTTGTCTAACTTACGAACCAAGCGGGTATCGGAGTGGGCATTCGGTTGATTTCGTTTGAGGGGAATTTCCTTGAGCAATTTGCCGTTTCGATCGATCTCGATGATTCGTCCTCGGCCAGATTCAGCAATCATGACACGACCATCTTCCAAAGGTTGGAACGCGTGAACTTCAATTCGCGTTCCTGCGTTGCCATTGCTTTGGGCGGAATCGTAGGACCAAACCACTTGCTTGGTCTGCGGATCGATTTCCGCAATTTTGGCAGCGCCTTGTTGGACCATGATGTGGCCGTTGTCGAGCACGTGAATATCATGAATTCCACCCCAAGGCATTTCCCACTCAATCTTCCCATCTTGATCGACGATCGCCAGTTTGTCGTTTCCTTGCATTACCAAACGATAAGGGCCAGCCACCGTATAACTAACGGAAGAAAGGAAGACAGCGATCGTCAAGGAAGCAAAATAGAACCAGCGTGACATGAGAGAACTCCGCTAGAAAGCAAAGGGGGATGGGGAGGTTGCGAGGGATCGGTTTAATGCTTTGCTTTTCGAGCAATGCTCGAGTGCCCGTGGCCTGAGTCGTCAAGCAATAAATCTTGCATGGCGAAGGCAACAAAGAAACCGATTTATCTAAGGTATTGAGTATAGATCACCCAAGCGATGAGCCAATTGTGACAAGCTTACCCCGCCAAAAAAGCAGAGGTTTCTTGCCAGAAATCACGAGATTTAGAGGTCGAATTGAGAGCTATTGCGGAGTTTGCGATCAAAAACGCCGCCCAGAACGTGTCGTTCCCAAGAGATAAGACGCGGACGCCAAGCACTTAACGTAACTAGACGCCCGCCAACGTGCGGATTTTTTAGAAGAGATTCCCATGGGCCGCTAAGGAAAATTGCTGAGCGGCAAGTTTGATTGTGCGAGATCGAAGCGCGATTGGCTTTAGTGCCGCAACGAAGCCACAAAGCGTTCCGCCGACTCTTCGTGATCAGGAACACCTACCGGAGTTTTTAAACTGACTCGATCAACCGATGGTCGAACGAGCTCGGCCACCGATTCGATAATCAAATCGGGGTGATAAGGATGTTCGATAACGTTTTCACGTTTGGTGCCTCCTGAGAGCACCAAGATCGTCTGATATCCCATTTGAACGCCGCCCAGAATATCGGTTTCCATGGTATCACCAATCATCACCGTTTCGGATGTTTCCAGGCCGATCTCCTTCCGGGCCATGCGCATCATCAGCGGACTCGGTTTGCCAATGCTTAATGCTTTGCGTCCGGTCGCCTTTTCTAAAAAGGCAATCGCTGCCCCTGCACCAGGCCGCGTGCCTCGCGATGTGGGACAGTTCGGGTCATCGTTGGTGGCGATGAGCTTGGCGCCATCCAAAATCATTTGCGTTGCGGTTTCTAGCATGTCCCAGTTGAGCGTTCGACCTTCGCCGACGACGACAAAATCGGGGTCATGGTCGACCACCGAATAACCGTTCTGGTGCAACGCATTCAGCAGCCCTCCTTCACCCAGGACATAGGCAGTGCCGTTCGGTTTCTGTTGTGCCAGGAACCGCGCCGTTGCCATGGCACAGGTAAAGACGTGTTGCTCGTCGACATTAATGCCCATGCGTGCCAGCTTCGTCACCACATCTCGACGGGTGCGTTGGCTGTTGTTCGTTAGAAACAGAAAGGGGGTTCCATCTTCTCGTAGCTGTCGGATGAATTGGTCCGCACCAGGGATCATCTGGCTGCCACGGTAGATGACGCCATCCATGTCGATCAAAAATCCCTTACTCATCACTCTTACCTCTTGAGGTTAAATATAGGCCCGCGCCGTTAACCCTGTGAAAGGTGGCTGCTGACCGAAAAACTTCTCAGTCGTTCCTACAAGTACCTTGGCAACGACTGTGCCAATGAATTCGTAAGGGAAGAATCATTTATGATCACTTCCTTAGAACGCGAAAAAGTTACAGCACATGAAAGATTAGAGGTATTAAAGTAACCCTAAGCAAAAAAGAAGACTTTGCTAAAGATCGTTGTTTCACCGAGTGCTTGGAGAATGCGCGGCCTAGCTGCTGAATGTTGCGGCAGATAAAGAACAGGTGGAGTTCAGGCTTCCCCTCATCTGGTGGCAAGTCTGCGTGAAGGAGGCCATTTTAGTGGAATTGCTTAATAATTAATCGCTCGTTTCATTACATCTTATTAATTGAAGCTGCGTAATTTACCTGCTTTACACGGACACAAGCGGATGTCTTACTAAGGAAACTGAATTGGTAGGTTAGGGTATTTCTGCGACATAAATTCTAATGCGAGCCAAGTATGGCAATGCCGGACATTGGGGTTCTTTTGGGTTGGGCAGTTGCAGCCCAAATACACGTCGTGCTCCATGGCCAGTTCTGCCAAGTCATCGAATGCCGTTTGTTCTGACTCAAAACGCTGTGCGAGCAATTTCAGATAGCTTTCCCGAAACTTCGCAAAGCTTACGTCGTTGGGATCGTTTAGATAGGCATCAACGATCGTCGAGTTGGGCCGCAAAATGTGTTTCGTGCGAAAACGAGTATCTTGGCGAATTCCATCTGGAAGTGGAGGAACACCTGCGGGACGCCGACGGTAGATCGTGTAGCGGGAGAGCATGATTGGCTAGCAACATGAAGTGAAGTCTTGGGATTGCTTTTCTATGATTCTCACTTATCGAGCACTGTGCTACCAGGCGAACAGGAGCAGTCGTAAAGAGAAAGTCTGAGCACGTTGAGACAATGCGTGTCGACACAAAATACAGAAAGCTCGGCTACGTAGAACGGAGCCGAGCTTTCTTGATTACAGCATCGTCGTCAAGCGATCGGCTAGGCCTTTTTCTCCTAGCACGATGTTGAGTTTGCCGGTCTGGGCGATCTTTTCCAGAACTTCGAGTTCGCGAAGTCGCATTAAGGTTGGACTATCGGCCAGCATTTTGGCGGTGTTGGCCTGGCTCCGTATTGCGGCGACTTCCTCGCGGCGAGCAATGAGGTTGGCTTCGGCTGCCTTCTTGGCTTCCATTACCTTATTCAACAGGTCCTTCATGTCGCCAGGCAGAATCACATCTCGGATTCCGACGCTGACAATCGCTAGTCCTAATTCACCGGCTCGGCGACGGACGATCGTTTCCAACTCTTCCGCAACCGTTTCCTTGGCAGATAGAAGGGAATCGAGATCCTTGGAACCGATTACACTTCGTAAAGCCAACTGCACTTCCCGGTAGAGCGACTGCTCCAGGCTGTTGCTGGCGGTGACGGACAACTTGGCGTCGACAATCTTATAGGTTGCCACAGCGTTAATCCGCAAAGTTACCTTGTCGGCGGTCATGATGTCCTGACCGCCGATGTCCAGCATCGTCTCGCGCAGGTCGGTTTCTACCAACTTAATGTCAGCAATACCGCGCCAGTACGCATATGTGCCTGGTCCGAGCGATTCGACATAACGCCCGTCGATGAACAACACACCAGCGCAGTCGCGGTTGATGTCGTAGAACTCGAGGTGCTGACGAGCCGTCGTGTTTTGCCACATCGATTTGAGTTGCGCATGCTCGAAGCGGACGTCACGGGCATCGTACGTTTCTACAACGATTTCCCGAAACTTCGTCCAGTAGGCATACAAGCCTGGCCCAAGGACACGATCGAAACGACCATCGACCCAAACCAAAGCACGCTGGTGCTGCTTTAAGTCGAGCACTTTGGCGCGTTCAGCAAGTACGCCAGACTTGACGATCACGTCTAGTTGTTCGTCCGCAAAGAATGCGTCACGCTGCGAATGAATCGCAACGCGGCATTTGTTCCAAGGGTCAAAAAGATGGTGTGTGCCTGGCTCCACGATATGCGTGAAGTCCCCTTCGCGGAACAATAGGCCGATTTCAAACTTCTTAATTTTGATCGTTTTGATGAACAACATGTTGCACCTCCCTTTGGCACAACCAAACATGACCCGCGTAGCGGACCGACTAACAAAACTTCCAGGTAAGATGAAAAAGACACCTTTAGCAAACGGACGTTCGCGGAAGTCCCAGAAAAACACGCGGAGAAATGCGTTCACAAACATGGCAGTTGGCCGCTGGCGATGTTGATCGAAACGCTAACCAAGGAGCGATGTCCCAAGTTGTGCGAATCGACTTCGATCGCTGTTGGCCAATCGCGGATGAAAGTGAACTGTCATCCTGCAAGGCGCATTTCAAGCTGGTGCCGTGGGTGTGAACCAGGTTCCACTTGGTAGGCCGCTTGTCGAAACAAACGGCTCACCTTGGCGGAAGAGGTTCCCTCCCATGGCTGACTTGGCGTCGCCCGCTTGCCGCAGGCACTTGAAGGCCTTTCAGCCCAGTGGTGGCCAATCGTTCGATTAGCCGGGTGTTGTGGACAGGAGTCGAACCTGCAACTTTCAGTTTCCAGAACTGATGCTCTACCAATTGAGCTTCCACGAACTTGAGTTTGCCCCGTTAGAAACCGCACGCGGAACGCAAGGAACTAACCAGCCAAAGCTTGAGCCCCTGCGCCACCGGAAAGACAAACTCAGTCGTTGCTTTTTGACGTCGGCTAACCTCGCTGGGGCCGATGTCAATTGAAGAAGAAGTGGGTGGGAATCGAACCCACGATATGCTGTTTTGCAGGCAGCCGCCGCACCATTTGGCTTTCACTTCCTTTGCAGAGGGAGACACGCTTGCTGCGGATGTGTTCGCTGGGAGGAAGAAAACAATTTTGCGTTGCAAGAGCAAAACGCAAGGGAAGGCCAAGAAAAGAAAACGGCCGAACACAATCGCGTTCGGCCGCAGGCATGACATGGGGCGGCTCGCCGGGGCTAGTTTTCTTGAGGTGCATTGCCAGGCCCTCGTCCAGGACGACCAGAGCCTGAGGGAAAAGGCGAATGGGGAAACGCCAAAATACCGATGGTGGCAGCAACACACCTCTTTCTTCAAGCAGGTCGGTCTGGCAGAGATTCTATTAGCGACGAGGTTGAAGTTGACGATCGGCAGGGGTTTTCCCAAGCACGATATCAAAATTGGCGGCCAGTTCTCCAACCATCGATCCCTTCAGTGGTTTGAAGTCAGCCTGAACGAGTTCGCGGTCGGACTGATCACCGGCTCGGCGAAATACACCGTCGGTCGCATTGCCTTGGAAACCTCGAATGAAGATTTGTGACGTCAGGAGTTCCTGGTCACCTTGCGATACCTTGAAGTGAATATGACCGGCTGGTCGGCCAGGGTAGGGGACCGGCTTGATCGTGCGGAAGCGATATTCGCCAGTCGAATCGGTTTCGAAGCGACCATACCCCTGGAAGTTCTTGTCTTGCTGATTCTTCTTACCATTGCTGTCGCGGGTATGAAGATAGACCGCGTTGGCATCGCACTGCCAGATTTCAATCGTGACGTTCTTCATGGCCGCACCACTAGGCGTCAAAATTCGTCCAGTAAGGTGAGTAATTTCACCGATCGCTGGAGTGGTATTGTCGCCAATGATGACCAGGTCGTTATTCTTGTCCAACGGCAACTTATCGGGATAGAAAGGGCCTTCGGTTAATCGTGGCGTTAGCGAAAGCATTTCTGCAAAGACGCCAGGGGTAAATAAGGCCGTTGCACCCAATGCGGCGGCACCACGAATAATCTGGCGTCGGGATGCGAAGAGAGAGGAACAAGACATAAAGTCAACTCCACGAATTCAAACGGAAAAGAGAAAACCGTGCCAGGGACCGAAGCCGCTACACGTTCCCATTGATAATAGAACCCTGGGAAGCGATTCAAGTTTCGCGACAGCTACGGTTTATTGCGTAACGGAGTGTTTTTCTCGGTAAACAATCTGCCCTGCTTCCCGAAGTGGGCCTTTTGCCGGAAGCCAATTTCCGCGACGATACACATTATGCGCTTCCAGGCACCCCTTCATGCGAGGTGCCTCTCGATCGTATTATATCACCTTGCGTTTGACCAATATGCCGCTAATTACGCTGAAAAACGTTCGCCATTCCTATCACGACCGCCCTTTGTTTACGGACGTGAACCTTGTGCTAGAGCCTGGGCAACGTGTTTGCCTGATGGGAAGAAACGGGGCAGGCAAATCGACCTTGCTTAAGATTCTCGCTGGCGAAGTTGTGCCAGACGATGGCGAAGTTGCGACTGCAGTCGGGCTAACGCGCGCCCAAATGGCACAAACGGTCCCAACGGATGATCGGGGAACCGTTTTCGATGTGGTGGCCGATGGGGTAGGAAAACTGGCAGCCGTTTTGCGTGAATATCACACGCTGACCCACCAGCTAGCTGAAAATGCCAACGACCAGATTGCCAATCGATTGGATGAATTGCAACACGAAATCGATACCAACGACGGTTGGAATCTGCAGAACCAGATTGAACAAACATTAACTCGCACCGGTTTGGATGGAGAGTTGGTGTTTCAGAAGCTCTCTGCCGGAATGAAACGTCGCGTTCTTTTAGCACGAGCATTGGTAAACGAACCTGATCTGCTGCTCATGGACGAACCGACCAACCATTTAGATATCGATTCGATCTTGTGGTTAGAGAAACTGCTGCTGAATACATCGAGCTCCATCGTCTTTGTCACGCACGACCGGGCCTTTGCTCGCAAGTTAGCGACGCGGGTGATCGATGTGGACCGCGGTCGAGTGACAAGTTGGTCGTGTGGCTACGACGACTTCTTGCGGCGGAAAGCGGAAGCCTTAGAAGCGGAAGAGAAGCAGCAAGCGTTGTTCGACAAAAAGTTGGCCCAAGAGGAAACTTGGATTCGACAAGGGATCAAAGCCCGGCGAACTCGTAATGAAGGTCGCGTGCGCGCACTGAAAAAGCTACGTGAAGAATTCAGCGACCGGCGTAAGCACGTTGGCAGCGTGAAAATGGAAGCCCACGTCGCCGACCGCTCGGGGCAGTTGGTTTTCAAAGCCGATAATCTGTCGCACCGCTTCGGCGATTTGCGAATCGTGGACGACTTTTCGACCGTGATCATGCGTGGCGACAAAGTGGGGATCATTGGCCGAAATGGCATTGGTAAATCGACCTTACTGCGTATTCTGTTAGGACAGCTCAAGCCTGATCACGGCCAAGTGAAAGTGGGAACCAACGTTCAAATTGCCTACTTCGATCAGTTGCAAGCTCGACTCGAACCCGAGCAGACGCTGCGCGAAAACATTGGTGAGGGAAACGAGTTTATTCATGTCAACGGCAAGTCAAAGCACGTTGTCGGCTATCTGCAAGAGTTCCTTTTCACGCCGGAGCAGGCCAATCGGGCGATCAAGTATTTGAGCGGTGGCGAGCGAAATCGGCTTCTGTTGGCACAGTTATTTGCCAAACCATCCAACGTGCTCGTGCTCGACGAGCCGACCAATGACCTCGATGCCGACACCATGGAGCTTTTGGAAGATCTGGTCGTCAATTATCCAGGGACCATATTGGTGGTTAGCCACGATCGAGAGTTCCTGAACAATGTAGTGACCAGCACCATTGTGTTTGAAGGAGATGGCAATGTCAGCGAATATGCTGGTGGCTACGACGACTACCTGGTTCAACGTAACAAGGAAAGCTCGTCCTCACTGGCCCCGACCAAACTGGAAGCGAAGCCCGTCGCTGCTGAAAAATCGGCCGCTCCTAAAAAGGGGAACAACGAAGGAGCACGAGGCCGCAAGCTGAGTTACAAAGAGCAGCGAGAGCTCGATAGCCTGCCACAACGGATTGAAGAACTAGAAGCCCAACAAGAAAAGCTGCAAGCGAAGATCGCCGATCCAGGCTTCTATCAACAGCCCCAAGAGGAAATCAAAAAGGTTTCTCAGCGGCTGGAAGAAGTTGGCGAGGAGTTGCTGTTGGCAATGGAGCGTTGGGAAGAATTGGCAACCATCCAAGAATCGGGTGGCTAGAATGTTGCTGTTCTACGAGGACCAGTTAAAACTGGCAGGTCACCAAAAACGTGCCTAGCATAACTATCCACACGACATCGAGAAAGTGCCAATAAAGGGCACAAAGATCGACAGCCCAGTGGCTCTCGTGGTCGTAGCGATGTTGGTAGGCCCGAAAGATCACCCAGCGGAGAAAAAGCATTCCGCCGATCACATGTAGCCCATGGACAAACACTAAAAAGAAGACCACGCCAAATTGTGGCTGGAGCTTTCCAGCATTAATCGCCCCGGCCAGACTTTCCAGTAATTCGCTTAGTCCGATTGTTTGGAAGAAAATAAAGATGATCGCCACGGCAACCGAAGCCCAGAGCCATTGTCGCAAACGCAATTGCTTCTCGCGACGAACACTGACAACGGCTTGATGCAAGGTAAAGCTAACGCCCAGCATAAAGAGCGTTCCGACCGTAAGTGGCCAGGGAATGCTGCTGACTGGGATGGCAATGACTTTGGGAAAAGATCCAATCGCGATGAAAGCGACTAAGCCAGCGAGAAAGAACATCGTGAGCGATGCGATGAACAACGCGAACCCGAATTTGGCCTGATATTCTTCACGCCGCATCGAGATCGCCGAAAAAGAGTTGCGGAGCATCGCGACTTGAGACCTCGTCAGGTGGCTACTTCTTGGGCAGCCACCTGTGCATCGCACATAGCCAGGTAGTTATTCAACCTTAGCTGTGGCGTTGTAGTATTTTTGGATTTCAGGTTGGTATTGTTCGGAATCTAAAAGCGAGAATCCAATGAACAAGGCCACAAAAACCAAGCTAAACACCAACAGCAACACGTTGAAAAACTTGTCGAAGTAAAGGTGCATAAAGAACGCAGCCACTAACAGGGCTTTGACCGTGGCGATCCCCAAGGCAACCCAGATATCGATGCCATGCAATTCCCACTCGGCCACCGAGACCGTGAAGAAAGTCAGCACAAGTAACGCTGCGAACGTTCCCAGTAACATCGGAATGGACATCACGTGGGACAAGCCATGGTCGTGATTGTCAGCAGAATTCGATTGGTCAGACATATCAAGATTCCGAAATGGAATTAGGAACGAATGAGGTACAAGAGCGGAAACAGGTAGATCCAGATCAAGTCGACCAAGTGCCAGTACAAACCGACATAGTCAACCGGACCAAAGTACTCGCTGTCGAAGTCGCCTCGAATTGAGCGACGAATCAGCCAGCCAATCGCGATCATCCCGGCCACGATGTGAACACCGTGTAAGCCCGTCATCATGTAGTAGATACCAAAGAAGATCTGAGCGTTGCGTGGTGCATTGACAAATTCTTCTGGCCCACCGTGCCCATGGACATCGCCATGCTCGGCTGAAGCGTGTTCTGCGGCATGGTCATCAGTACCATGAGCTTCCCCTTCGCCATGCTCATGAGCGGTAGCGTTGGCATGCTGTTCCTTTTCCGCTTCCGCAATCTCTTCGGCTACCTTCGGAAACTGGGTTGGGTGTTGCACCTGGTAAATGATGTTCGCTTCACCAGTAAAGAGCCCCTTGTCAAATTTGTGGGTGTACTCGAAGTACTTAATCACAAGGAACACGCCAGCTAAAGCAAGCGTTGTGATTAGCAAACCGACAAGCAGCTTCTTTTGGCTTAACTGAGCGGCACGAACAGCCCAGGCCATGGACAAGCTACTGACAATCAGCACCACGGTATTGACCGCCCCCAGCATGGTGTTGAGCTCTTTGTGAGCGTACAGGAACACTTCCGGATGGTTGACCCGGTAAATGATGTACGCACAGAACAGCCCGCTGAAGAACAGGATTTCCGTGATGAGAAAGAGCCAAATTCCCAGCTTGCCCGAGTCGAACTGCTGTTGCATCGTCTCGAAGTGGTGAGCCTGGAACGGAGAGTGACCGTGATGGTCCCCCTCTGCATGCTGGGCGTTATCGTGGGTTTCGACGGCGGCGCTCATAGGGCAAATTCGTTTCTAAACGTCGTCACGCTAGGGAATGAATGGGTACTGGCTGTTAGTGATGCGAACTTGGCTTCGGTTTATTCGCCGCTGCCGGGTCTTTGACGAAGCCACCAACCTGAGGATCGTACTTCAGGTCGCTGAAATCGTAGGGGGAACCAACTGCCGGGGCATGTTCAAAGTTGTAGTATGGCGGTGGGCTCGTGCAGGTCCATTCCAGCGTCGCGGCCCCCCAAGGGTTTGCCGGAGCCTTGCGGCCGTTGAACAGCGACACAATCAGAACGGTAACCGCTCCGACCATGCCCAACCCCAGCACGATGGCACCGATGGTCGACAACTGATGGAAGATTTCGTATTCCGGCACATAGGTCGCGTAACGCCGTGGCATACCGCGAGAACCCATGATGAACTGTGGGAAGAAGGTCAGGTTGAAGCCAATGAAGACTACCAGGCAGAACAACCGACCAAACATCTCGTTGTACATCACGCCGAACATCTTCGGCCACCAGTGGTACAGACCACCGACAAACGCGATCACCGTGCCGCCCATCATCACATAGTGAAAGTGAGCCACCACAAAGTAGGTATCGTGAAGGTGAATGTCGGTTGCCAAAGCACCCAGGAACAAACCGGTCAAACCACCAATGGAGAAGAGGAAGATAAACGACAAGGCATAGCACATCGGCGTTGCCAAGTTGATGTTCCCCTTGTACATGGTTGCCAGCCAGTTAAACACCTTGATGGCAGAGGGAATTGACACGCTAAAGGTCAAACCGCTGAAGATCACGGCGGTCATCGGGCTTTGGCCACTGACAAACATGTGGTGACCCCAAACCAAGAAGCCGAGCAAAGCGATCGCGATTGAGCTGTAGGCGATAAAGGTGTAACCAAAGATGGGCTTGCGGCTGTAAACCGACATCAATTCGCTGATGATACCCATCGCGGGCAAAATCATGATGTACACAGCGGGGTGCGAGTAGAACCAGAAAAAGTGCTGGAACAAAATCGGGTCGCCACCCAGAGCCGGATTGAAAATACCAATCTGCAAAATGCGTTCAGCCATCAACAGCAGCAACGTAATACCCAGAACTGGCGTAGCCAAAATCTGAATGATGGCCGTGGCGTAAATGGCCCACATGAACAACGGCATCTTGAACCAACTCATGCCTGGCGGACGCATGGTGTTCACGGTAACGATAAAGTTCAAGCCCGTGAAAATCGAACTGAAACCAAGGATGAACGCACCAATGGTGGCAGCGATCACGTTGGTGCTCGTTTGAATGCTGTACGGCGTATAGAACGTCCAGCCGGTGTCCAAACGGGTTGTCACCAGGGCAATCACGAAGAAGATGCCTCCGAGAACCCACAGATGGAAACTGGCCAAGTTCATCCGCGGGAACGCGACATCCTTGGCACCCACCATCAACGGCAGCACAAAATTGCCCAGTGCAGCGGGGATGCTGGGGATGATGAACAAGAAGGTCATGATCGCGCCGTGCAGCGTAAACAGCTGGTTGTACGTGTCGTTATCGATGATCGACGGCGGGAACAGACCATCTGGCAGAAATAGGTGCAATCGGAGCAGCAGGGCCATGATGCCGCCCAGAAAGAACGAGCTGAAGATGCCGACCAAATACATCACGCCGATCCGCTTGTGATCTAACGTGAAGGCCCACGACAGGAACCCGTGCGAACTGGTCAGGTAGTTCGAGTTAGGGTCATCGTTGTGACCGATGTCGATTTGTGTGTCTGGCGTTATCGTAGCCATGGCTAAACTGCCCTATCTTGATTTCTTACTTAAGCGACTTGAGGTAGGCAATGATCGCGGTAATTTCATTGTCTTTGAGTTGTTGGGGAGTAAACACCGGCATGATCGGCTTACGTCCCACTACGACTTTGGCGTTCGGTTCACGAACGGATTCACGAATGTAATTTTCATCCATGACAACGTTCTCAGGGGAACTAGCACCGCGAGCAATCACGCTTCGTTCGGTGCCCCATTGACCGTTCAAAGGAGGCCCAGCGTACTTGGCCGAGTTGTCTCCGGTGACGGAGTGGCACTGGGTGCAGCCTTTCTTTTCGAAGGCCAGTTTACCACCCTCTTCGGGGGTCTTGCCCTCTAAGTAATTCGCCGCATCTTCTAACCAGGCGTCGAAGTCACTTTGTTCGTGAACGTAGACTTTGGCAAGCATCCGCGAGTGGTCTTTACCGCAGTATTCAGCACAGAACAGATCGTACGGCTTATGTTCGGAGTTATCCTTCCCCTCGCCGGTGATATCTTTGGCGATGACCCAGGTATTGGTGTAACGCTGGGGGACGCAGTCCATTTTGATGCGGAATGCAGGGATGTAAAAGCTGTGCAGCACATCAGACGATTGCAGGATGAAGCGAACCGGCTGATTAACTGGAATATGTAGTTCGTCCGAGTCGGCCCCGTTGGGGTAAATGAACTGCCAGCTCCACTGTTTCGCAATCACCTGAATCTCGTAGGCATTATCTGGCGGCTCACGCATATCGAGATACTTTGTGAAGCCGTAGAAGAAGATAAAGCCGACCAAAATCGATGGAATCACACTCCAGGTGATTTCCAGGACTTCGTTATGCGATGCCGATGGCTGCTCGACGTGCCCTTTGCGGCGATGATATCGCAGCACAAAGAGAATCATCACGGCAATAATCGCGATGAAGAAGAACGCTGAAAGGTAGTAGATAAAATCAAACAACCCATCAACATCAGCGGCGAACGTCGATTGTTCAGGTGGAAAAAACAGGGACGAACTGGCGTCCGCCAAGATGGAAAGCATGGTTGAGCCTATAAGGTGGACCATCGCGTGCTAACTTATTTACTTACTTAAGTCGCTGAGGTAGCCGAGTAGGACTGCCTCGTGCGCGGAATGTATTTTGGTTCTTTAGGAGCTTGCCGCCCGGCGACGACGGAAAATCCAAAAAGGAGTAAGTCCGATTACAAGGCAAAACACCGTTGCAAAGGCGCCCAGTCGCATGATTTTCACCGCTTGCGGCCCGTAACGACCAGAGGTTTCGTCATACATAAAGCATGTCAAAATTACCTGATCAATCGTCGAGCCAATTTTGCCTTGGCTGGCCTCGACAAGCGACAAACGTAACGTTGGCTCGTCGAATTGAATGCCATAAATGTATCGGGAAATACGTCCTTCTGGCGTGCATAACATCAGCACGGCAATGTGAGCGTATTCTTTTTGCTCAGGTACATAGCGAAACTTGACGCCGGTCGCTTGGCTCATCGTGAGGATTGACTTGGGAGAACCCACAAGAAAATGCCAACCACTGCCGGTTCCGGAACGATCGTAGTCATCATAGTAACGCTTGCGAGTTTCTCTGGCTCGCTGGGGAGTTTCTTCCGGATCGATACTGATCGATACGATCTGAAAGTCTTCCCCGACACTTGGTTTCATCTCTCGAAGGGTGGCCACGAGCCCATTGAGTTGCTGCTGGCACAGCATGGGGCAATTGGAATAGTTGAGCGACAAAATAACGGGCTTTTCTCCATCGAAGAAATCACCCAATCGCACAACATTTCCAGTGTGGTCCGTAAACTTCGTATCGAGCGGCAACTGGTCGTTGAGGTGTTCGTCAACAGTCAGATCTTCAAGCGCCTTCGGTGTTTCGTTGATCTGGGCGTTCGCCAGTGTGCAACAAAACAAGCACACACATGCTGCCCAAATCGTTCGAACTAGTTTAGCGCCTCGCATGATGACTGATGCTTTGCCTGGGGTTAGTTGGATTCGTACTGTTCCGCGACTACTTTCATGGCCTGATCAATTGGCATGGCGATAGTCTTCGTTTCTTTATTTACCCAGCTATAACCGCTGTTGAGTTTCGCTTGTTGGGCCGTCACTAGGCTATCAACATTCGAGAATGGAACGTTGCGCATCTCGGCTTCGTGTGTGGTGGAATACTGCAGGTAGGCTGCCTGTAATCCAATGATACAAATAAAAGTGACAACTGCACTGAGAAATCCTATCAGGGCAATCATCGGTGTATTGAGATCGTCGTACGAAGGTGCCGTCGACTCGGCGTGGCCATGTTCGGCTGCCGCTGGCTTGTCGTGTGTGTTTTCAGTGGTATCCGTCATGCAAACGCCCTTAATTAGTGATTCTGAAGGGCCAGCGATTCGTTTAATCGTGGATCTTTGATCGGTACGAGCGGCTTGTCCGTGGCAAACCAAATCAGCGAGCTGATGTAAATGCCGCCAATTCCCAGTAAACAGCAGATATCGGTCAAACCAAACGTTGGCGCGCCTTCAGCGTTACCAACTTGAGGCATGATGATGTAGTAAAGGTCAACATAGTGCATCACCAGGATGAATATTGCCCAGCCAGTCAATGCGTACTTATTTCGGCGAACATGTCGGGACATGACACCAAAGAACGGAATGAAGAACTGACCTAGGAGCAAAAAGATGGCGACGTAAGCCCAGCCATGTTCTTGGCGGCGAAGGTACCATTCGGTTTCTTCCGGAATGTTGGCGTACCAAATCAGCAAGTATTGGCTGAAGGCAATGTAACCCCAGAACAGGGTAAAACCGAACGTGTATTTACCGATGTCGTGGTAATGTTCTTTGGTAACAATACCGACGAGTTTGCCGTCATTCTGTAGTAAAAACAGGATCACCGTGATCGCTGCAAAGAAGCTAACCGCACAACCAGCGAAGAAGTAAACGCCGAAAATGGTGCTAAACCAGTGTGGGTCAAGCGACATCAGCCAATCGAATGAGGCAAAGGTCACCGTCAGGGCAAACACGATGACTGCGAGGGAACTGTTCTTTTGGAGGTTCAGCGTGATCTGCTTATCACCGGTACCATCTTGCTTTAGCGAGTTGGTAAAGAAGTAACGAGCGATCCAAATCCAGGCTCCAAAATAAATGACGGCCCGGATCGCAAAGAATCCCCAGTTTAAATAGGGCTCTTTGTGCGCGATCAGTTGATCGTAATCTTTGCCACCTTTGACCAATAACTCAGGGTTGTTCCAATCGAACAGCGAGCTACTACCAAAGATAACCGGCAAGAGGATGACGAGGAAAAGTATCGACATCGGGATCAGGTTTTGCATCATCAACTCGGCCACGCGGCGAACGACAACGTTCCAGCCAGCCCGAGCGAGGAAGTGAATCGGCACAAAGAACAACGCTCCCAGCGAAATACTGAGAAAGTAGACAAAGCTCGTCAGGAATGTATGGAAGAAGTAGGATTTGTCTTCCTGCATCAGGCCAAGTGCCATGGCGAGAAGCAGGAACACGACGCCAGCGGCGAGCGCGACGACCCGCACCGACTGCCAAGCCGGATTGAGGCGGATCGATTCATCATCCGTCACGGTGATCGTAGGTTTGTGGTGACCGCCCATTTTCGTTACTGACCCTTAATTTCCAATTCTTTCAACTCGACGGCCGGAATCTCATTCACCGTGCCAGTCCGCGTCTTCTGCAGAGCTCGTACGTAGGTAACGATTGCCCAGCGATCTTCCGGAGGAATCTGATCGCCGTAACCCTTCATCTTGCGGATGCCGTGGGTAATGGTGTTGAAGATCTTGCCGTCCGGTTGTGTCAGAAGGTAGTCGGTATGCAAATTTGTCGGAGGAACCCAGGTGGCCTGCTCCCGTTCGATCGCTCGTTGAGACACTAAACCGTCACCGTCCCCGGCCAGGCCGTGGCAAACAGAACAGTAGATGTTGTAGCGAGCTCGACCTCGTTCGAGTGTCGATGGTTTAACCGTGATTGGGGCAAACTTGACCCAGTTTGGTTCGTTTTCAGCAGGTGGGGCAGCAGCTGGAGCGGCGTTTTCGGCAGGTGCTTCCGCTGCTGGTTGTTCCGCGTTATCTTGGGCCGCCTCAGCTTCGGCTGGCTTCTCTTCCATGGGCTGCTCGGCTGTTGGCTTTTCTTCCTCTTGAAGGAAAGCAACGTTTTGCTCAGCGGTTTCCGAGACAATACCGGTCACGAAAACGGAATCTAGCGAGTCACTGCGGGAAACAGTCCCTGCGATACGGGGACGCATGGCCCGGCCATCGGTGAAGATCATCGACGGCATGGTGGTTTGGGTGTCTGCCCGAAGCTGAACATCCATATCTCGGATTGGATTGATACGCGGCACCGTCGCAGTCGAGTTATAAGCTTTCCACAGCAACAGTGGTGGAATCACAGCAATCACGACGGCACAAATGCCAACATATTTCAGGACGGGAGGTAGATTGGCTTCGCTCGGATCTTCATAAACTTCGAGCACAGCGGTTTGACCGCGGAAGCTATCAAAAAGTTCGCGAGTCTTTTTCGGCTTGTATGAGTTGTCCGTGACATCAACGGTCAAGAAGAACTTGTCGTCGGTGGCGCGGGCAAACTCAGGAACTCGAAAAAGTGGGTTCGAGAAAGTGGGCAGCCGATTGAGTGCCAGCATACCGATGAAAACGGCAATCGCGGCGTGCAAAATAACCAATTCGAATATCACCGGAATGTTTGCCGGCAAGCTGAATGTTGGCTTGGCCGAAATCATGAACGGGTAATCAAACGCATTGGTGTAGTATTGAAGAGCAAGGCCAGCCAAGCCACCGAAAATGCCTAAGCTCAGCACGATCCAAGGCAGGATGGTTGGTTTGATACCGAGTGCTTCGTCGATACCGTGAAGCGGAAAGGGAGTGTAGGCATCGGTCTTGGTGTAGCCTGCCCTACGCACTTTTTCGCACGCCACCAACAAAGAGTCGGGGTCGTCGAACTGTGCCATTAGCCCAATCAGCTTTTGGTCGGAGTTGTTCGAATCTTGTGCCATTTATCTCGGCCCTGCGGAAGTTCCAGGGAAAATATTCGATAACTAGTGACTAGTGGTCGACTTCGTCGTCGTGGTAGTCGCCTTGCGGAATGTCGTGAACATCGTGATGCGGATGAGCCATCACCGATTTGACTTCTGCCATGGCCACAATTGGACCGAAGCGAACGAACAACAGAAACAAAGTGAAGAACAGCCCAAAGCTGCCGATCAACATTCCATAGTCAACCCACGTGGGGACAAACTCGCCCCAGGAAGAGGGTAGGAAGTCGCGTTGCAGCGAGGTGACGGTAATCACGAATCGCTCAAACCACATCCCAATGTTCACGAAGATACTGATCACGAACATGATCCAAGGGGTGGTTCGGCAAAACTTAAACCAGAACAGCTGGGGGCTAATCACATTGCAGGAAACCATCACCCAGTACGCCCACGGTGTGAGACCAAAAGCACGGTTCACAAAGGCGAACTGCTCCGTCAGGTTACCGCCGTACCAGGCAATGAAGAATTCCATTGCATAGGCGTAACCAACCATCGAGCCGGTCGCCAGTAAGATCTTACACACATTCTCGAGATGGCGTTTGGTCACCACGTCGTGCAGACCAAAGATCTGACGAGCTGGGACCATCAGGGTAAGCACCATACCGAACCCGCTAAACACCGCTCCAGCGACGAAGTAGGGTGGGAAAATCGTGGTATGCCAGCCAGGCAACTGCGAAACGGCGAAGTCGAAACTAACGATGGTATGCACAGAAAGCACCAAGGGAGCGGCCAAGGCGGCAAACAATGTGTAGGCTTTTTCGTAACGGGACCACTTGCGAGCTGAGCCAGTCCAGCCAAGCGAGAGAACGGAGTAAACGATGCGTAGAATCGGGTTCTTCGTGCGATCTCGCAGGGTAGCCAAGTCAGGAATCATCCCGGTGTACCAGAAGATCACCGAAACCGTGGCATAGGTTGAAACGGCGAACACGTCCCATAGCAAGGGGCTGCGGAACTGCGGCCACATCGATAGCTGTAAACTTGGGATCGGGAAGAGCCAGTAGAAAACCCAGACACGACCGATATGCACAGCCGGAAAAACCCCAGCACAAGCAACCGCGAAGATCGTCATAGCTTCTGCGAAACGGTTAATACTCGTTCGCCAGTTCTGACGGAAGATAAACAAGATCGCGGAAATAAGCGTTCCAGCGTGACCGATACCGACCCAGAACACAAAGTTGACAATCGGGAAACCCCAGTAGACCGGATTGTTGTTACCCCAAACACCAACCCCGGTGAATACAAGGTAGCCGATCAAACTGCCAAACATGCCCAGGGTCATCAGGGACACCGCGAAGGCAATGTACCACGCGATGGGCGTTTTCGATTCGTTGATGCGGCAGACCAGCTCTGTAATCGAGCCGTAGTTGTGTCCGCCAATCACGAGCGGGGTCCGGTTGCCCGGATCGTCGATGGTGGTGTCAATGACTTCGTTTACGGTGGCCATTCGTGCTCTTGGTATTGAAACTCAGGCTAATGGATTTGCTAGGGGCGGTGGTTGGGAAAAGAAGCTTATTGCTTCTCTTCCGCCTTTTCCATTGGGTGCTCTGCGGCCTTCTCGCCGTCAGTGTGCTCGCTCGTCGGATGAGCGTGTTCGTCTTCGCCATGCTCGTGGCCATGTTCCTCATCACCATGACCATGCCCATGTTCAATTTCAGGGGCCAGCCAGGGATGAGGATTACGAATTTTTGCCAAGTAGCGGGTGCGAGGCTTCGTGTTGAGCTCGACCAACATGGCATAAGCACGAGGATTGGCGTGTGCCTTGGCGACTTTACTTTCTTGGTTGTTCAAGTCACCAAATTCAATGGCCTGGGAAGAACAAGCTTCCTGGCATGCGGTTTGAATCTCATTGGCACCGATCGGGCGACGCTCGGCCCGGGCTTCGATCTTGGTGTTTTGGATACGCTGCACACAGTAGGTGCATTTCTCCATCACACCACGATTGCGAACCGTGACTTCCGGATTGAAGATCAACTTCGCAAGTTCGCGATTGGCTGTTTCAAAGCGGTAATCGCTGGCACGCCAATCGAGATAGTTGAAGCGGCGAACTTTGTAAGGGCAGTTGTTCCCGCAGTATCGAGTTCCGATACAGCGGTTGTAAACCATGTCGTTGAGCCCTTCGTTGCTATGAACGGTGGCGGCAACCGGGCAGACGCTTTCGCACGGTGCGGTTTCGCACTGCATGCAGGTAACCGGTTGGGTTACCGAATGAACGTCTTCTTCAGGAGTCGTTTCCGGATCGACACCAGGGGCGAAGCTGAAGTAGCGATCGACGCGAATCCAGTGCATTTCGCGGCCAACGGAGACAGCTTCTTTGCCCACGATGGGGATATTGTTTTCCGACTGGCAAGCAATCGTACACGCGTTGCAGCCGGTACACTTCGAGAGGTCGATCGACATACCCCAAGCGTGACCATCGTAAGAAGGGGTCTCCCACAGCGATTCGAGTGGTGGGTGGTGGACGACATGCTCAGCGAAGTTGGGATGCTCTTCGTATTCTTCCAGCGTCCCCTCGCGGACCAATTGACCAACGCGACGACCAATCTCTTCCATACCGAGCGTGTCGATCGAGAAGTGATCTTGCGTGGTCGCCAGAGGGAACATCTTGCCGGTCCCCTGGATGGTGACCGCATTGGTCAGGTACATCGACTCTTGGGTGCGAAGCGGCCCCACGTCGACACCAACGGTTGGAATGCCGTCTTCGACTTTACCGCCGACCATACCTGCTTGGGTACGACCGTAGCCGAGGCCAACTGCGAGGGTGCCATGCGATTGATTGAGCTGGATATAAACCGGCAGTTCAATCGTTTTCCCGTTAGCGGTAATCGCCAGCAGTTCGCCTTGTTTTAAGTTGTTGTCCTCTGCCGTCTTGCGGCTGACGGTGACCACGTTGTCCCAAGTCACCTTGGTCAACGGTTCCGGCAACTCTTGCAGCCAGCCGTTGTTGGCATAGCGACCATCGTAGGGAGCTGACCCGGCATGGAACATCAATTCCAGCTTGTCGCCTAAACCAGCTCGCCATGCGGTGAAATCGACTTCACCGAGGTTTAAACTTTCGGCGAAGGTGGCCTCTACCGGGGAGCTTGCCGAGTTGGCGATGAAACCATCGTGAAGGGCTTTTGTCCAAGCAGCTTCCGAGGTGTTGCTGGCATAGGAACCAGAAATCGTGTGGCGAATCGCTTCCTGCGTATCGGTTACCGGAGAGCCTGCCAGAAGGCTGATAAACTGAATCGCGTCTTTTGAATTAAAGATCGGTTCAATCAACGGTTGGGTGAGACAGTAACTGCCATCGTAAGCGATCGCATCCCCCCACTGTTCTAAACCATGCGATTCCGGCAAGTGCCAAGTGCACCGCTTGGAAGTCTCGTTCTGGTAGTCGCCAAAATAAATCGTCTTGGCTTTCGAGGTATCCAAGGCCAAAGCGAAATCAAGATCTGCTGGGGCATCGTAAATGGGGTTTCCGCCCAGCACGAGCAAAGTACCTACGTTGCCAGCAGAAAGATCAGCGGTAAGTTGCTCGATGGTGCCAACATTGTCACGGCTTAGTTTGGGCACGTCGATAAACTCGATCGTCTTACCCAAATTTTCGAGCTTATTGTTGATTCGCCAGATGCGGACGAGCGTGTCATCGTCGAGGTAGGTACCACCGACGAGCATGCTCTTTCCTTTATGGCTAATGAGGTCGTTAACCAGAGCGGCCAACAGCTTCTCGACTTTGCCTTCCGGAGCTTCTTTGGTTTCGCCGTTTTCTAGGGCGGCATCAATAGCCTGTTCTAGATCAGCGACGAAGCTGTTCATCTGCGTTGCAGCAACAGCCAGGCGGTGATCAGCAGCGATCCCGGTAACCGAGAAGCGGCTTTCGATCACGTACAAGCGGTTCATCTTGCCGGTTTCTGGCGTGCGTCGCTTGCCAAATTCCAAGCTGTTGTAACCGTGGGTAATATGAGTGCCAAGCAGGTCGGCGCCCAGGTCGACAAGGATATCGGCCTTTTCGATGCGTAGCTGAGGACGCAGAGCTTTACCAAAGGCGACTTCCGTAGCCAACGTTTCACCATTGGCAAGCGAGTCGTACTGATACCACTTGGCTTGCGGGAAACGCTTGGCTAGTTGGTTCATTTGCTCAAGGACGCTGGGAGAAGCGTTCTCTTGATGCAGAATTGCGAACTTGGACGAGCCAGCACCTTCTAGCGACTTGGCTTGTTCATTCCACCAGTCCGTGAAGTTCTCCCACGTCTTAATCTCTTTTTCGTCGTATTTGACGGGGGTTTGGCTGCGATCGGGATCGTACAGTTGCAGGATCATGGCCTGAGCGTACGTATCGGCCCCGGAAACCAACGGGTGAAGTTGATTGCCATCGATCTTGATGGGGCGGCCATCGTAGCTGGTGGCGACGACAGGGCAGACCTTGCCGGCCGCTACCAAAGTAGTCGCGAATTTTTCGGTAGCCCCAGGGATACGGCCTTCTGGGCGACGCGAAAAAGGTGCGATCTTCTCTTCCGGATAGCGAAAGCCAATGACTTGCTCTTCCGGATAGCGACAGCCAGCGGCACCGGTGGTGAGGGCCAGCGAGGCTCCCATCAACTGCATCCAGCGACGACGAGAGACACCGGTCGGCGCTTCTTCGGCTGCTTCCGGAAATTCGCGTTTGAGGAACTGCTCGAACTCGGGCGAGTTGTTGAGCTGTTCCAGGCTACGCCAATATTTCGGTTTTTGATTCTGTTGTGTCATCGATGGCAAGTCGAGCAGTTGGTGGAAGGATTAATGTTCAGCTCTTCGCGGAGTTTTTTACCGATTAGGGCAGCCTCTTCGCCAGCATCCCAGGCGAGGTTGGTGACCTCTTCGACCGGTCGAATCTTGGCATCAGGATTACGATGGCACTCTAGGCACCAAGTCATCGAGATAGGCTCGACCACGGTTACAACGTCCATACGATCGACACGGCCATGGCATTCCACGCAGGAAACACCACGTGTGACGTGAGCACTGTGATTGAAGTAAACAAAGTCTGGCAGATTGTGAACGCGTTGCCAGTCAATGGAATCGCCGGAAGCGAGGCTTTCGCGAATGGGTTCTAAGGCAACACTCTCTGGTAAGACCGACGCGTAAGGTGTCACCCCAGAGGCGTCTTTACCGCTATGGCAGTTACCGCAAGTTGCCGTTGGTGGAACGGCTGCGTGCGCCGCTTTTTCAACGGTGTTGTGGCAATAGCGGCAGTCCATTTTCAAGCGACCTGCGTGCAGCTTGTGGCTGAACGGCACAGGTTGCTTTGGTTGATAGCCGCGGTTCAGGATCTCGGGGGAACTGGCTACAAAGAGCACTGTCCCACCGTACGCGCCTCCTATTAGGAGCACGCCGATCAGCAGCGGAACGAACTTATTAACCCAGCGGGGAAATAGAAACCGGTCCATGACTTTCTCAGGCGTAGGTCGCTTTGATCACAAGACTTGGCGACGGAAAAGGGCTCTGCTAGCAGCTTTAGATGGTAAAAAAATTACCAAAAGTTGTTAAGCGGAGCACGTGGTCGTTAAAGGCGATGTTCAGAGCGATAAGGTATGCTAATTTGCATTTCCTGTGCACCGCTGTTGACGGGTAAATCGTAAAAAAAGCAATGAAAACACACGACGTGACAATAGGTCGCACAAGGATGGGGGGTGAGGTCTGTGTGCTAGTTCACGGAGCGAGTTTCTTTAGTTTGCGCTGTAGGGTTCTGCGGGGAATGTCCAGCAGCCTGGCTGCTTCGGAAAGGTTGCCACCGCAATCGTTTAGCACACGGTGGATATGCTCCCATTCCGCTTCTGCAAGGGATTGTGGATTGTAGTTTTGAGCGTCTGTACTGGGGGCAGCTGCCTCCTTATTTTGGAAGGCAGCTAAGATTTCATCCGCGTCGGCTGGCTTGGTCAGGTAGTTTATCGCACCTAGGCGAACCGCTTCTACTGCGTTGGTAATGCTGCCATAGCCAGTAAGGATTACGGTTTGGGTAAGTGGTGAGACCCGGAGGAGCTCTTTTAGGACTTCAATGCCCGAGGTTTCCGGCATTTTTAAATCGAGGACGGCTCTTTCTGGCTGAGCTTCTTCGGCCTGAGTAATGGCGTCTTCTTTGGTCTTCGCCGAGTAGACATCGAAGCCACGTGAGGTGAACGCACGGGTTAGGCGATTTCGTAAAATGTCGTCATCGTCGACGAGAAGGATCGTAGGTCGCGACATGGTTCCGACGATTCCTGGCGGAAAAAGCTGGGTAATCTCTCCAACTCTGAAGAAGAGCTAGGATTGTCACTATAGAAAAATTGCCCTGAATTGCCTATGCGATACGACCCGAATTTGGCGGTGAATTTCCATTTCTGGGGGCGCGGATACGAGGAATGGAAATGGTGACGGTCGTGCCTTGGTCGGCAATCGAATCGATGTGAACGTTGCCCTCCAGCTTTTCGACGACATTCTTGGCGAGAAAAACCCCTAGACCCGTTCCGGAACCTGGTTCCTTGGTGGTGAAGAACGGTTCGCCGATTCGGGCAAGGATATGCGGCGGCATGCCGGTGCCGTGGTCTTGGATTGTGAGTAGCAAGTTTTCTTCGCTCGCGTTAAGACGCAAATCAATAGAATCTCCCACTGGAGTGGCATCGAGGGCGTTTTTAACGAGCCCGCGAATTGCTTGGGCAAGAAGATGAAGTGGGGCTTTTACCTCCAAGGAGGGTAAGGGAGAGGATACTCGTACTCTCTTGCTCTGTTGGAACTCGATTCGATCGACAACTTCGTTGATAAGCTCTTCGGCAGAAATAACGACAATTGGTTCTCCGGTCGCTTGGCCGGCATCGGTTGACATCTGGTCGAGGATGGTCCGGCAGCGATCGAGTTCGCTGCGGATCAGGTCGATGTCTTCCTTGATTTCAACGGGAATATCACCGGTTTCCAGCTCGCGCTGAACTTCTTTGGCAACGACAGCGATGGTGGCCAGCGGGGTAGAAAGCTCGTGAGCTGCCCCAGCGGCCAAGGTTCCTAAAGCTTCTAATTTCTCGCTGCGGGCTTGCTGCATTTCTGTGCGGCGGAGGTTGGCCTCTTTGCGTTGCAGTTCGACATTCAGACGCGTCGTGAAATAAACCACGACCATCGCACAGGTCGCTAGGGCCATAGAGGAGCCACCCAAGAGAACATGTACGGGGATACCACTTTGGGTTAGGTTTTCGATCTGCCATTTCCCCAAAAAGGGCAGGGGGTAGCTGGCCAAGAGGAGCAGTCCGATACAGCCGACCGTAATTAACGCCAGGATGCCCGTATTGCGTGGGGTAAGCACGATCGCGGCCAGGGCGACGTTGACCAGGTAGAACACAGAAAATGGATTTGAGATTCCGCCAGTAAAATAAAGCATCGACGTGAGGAAGCCTAAATCAAGCAGCATCACGGCGAATAGAAGGGTTTCCCAGGCGGTCAGGCTTTTAAGGTCTCGCGCTCGTAGCTGCTCGAATAAATAGGTGAAAACCAAGTTGCTGCTGGCAGTTACGAAAATAATCAGAGCCAGCGGTTGCCAACGTACTTCGATTCCGAGCAGGAACATCACAAATGCGATGGTGATCCATTGCCCGAACGCAGCCACCCAACGAAGCTTGATCAGCCAAGCCGTATTGATGGTCAATCGCGCCTTGCGCCCTTCCAGGAGATAGGGGCTGTTATCAAAATGGTTGGTTTGCGGCATGTCGTGGGTAGCCGGCAAGCAGGGTAGTAGCGAAAAATAACGAAACGAGCGGGCCTTCCTGCCTGAGGACAGATTACTTTATGAACGAAATAGCTCAAGATCCCAACGCCCTACGGCTCTCGACGTTTGGGCTGACCTGTTTTCTGTTGTCGGTGATTATTATTCCGATTGGAATGATCTTTCTGCTCTGGTTTTCCTTGCCTCAGGCCTCCGATCGCCCTTTGCAGGTCTCGCTTCGTTTCGCGGAAGTCGATAGCCGCCCAACGCTGGTGCTGAAGAACGATTCCGACGCTCCAATCACCAATATCGGCATCACTTTGAACGACTGGTTCAGTTACTATTCTGGTAAACCGCTTCCTGGGGGGGAAGAGATGACCGTCGATCTCGGTTCGTTCGAGCGTAAGAACGGAATTCCCTTTGATCCGAAGAGCCATCAGTTGACTGAGATTGGTGTCTACGCCCAGTTGGAAGACAATTCGCGTGGTATTTGGGAACGCAGGTCCGAGCATCTCTTAGACGATTTGAAACAGGAAGCGAAGTCCTCAGATGGCCCATCCTCGTGAAAATTCCAGTTGTAGCGAGGGAATTTAATGCTTGCCTGCGTGATTTTGCCTATCTTAACCTTTAACCGCCTAGGAGAATTCGAGGGCTCGTGACATGATAGAGGTTTACCCTCGACTCGAAGGCGGCCCTTGTAGGCAGGATCATGCACCAGACCGATAACCTCAACGTCCATCGCATCGAAAAGCTGGCTCCCCCCAGTGAAATCAAGAGAGAATTCCCGATCTCGGAAGTTGCCCAAGATTTTGTCTTCGAGAGCCGCCAGCATGTGCAAAAGATTTTAGCTGGCGAAGAGGAGCGGTTGATTGCGGTGGTAGGGCCTTGTTCGATCCACAACATCGACATGGCATTGGAATATGCCGAACGCTTGAAAAAGCTGGCTGATCAAATTTCGGAAACGATTTTTGTCGTCATGCGGGTCTATTTCGAGAAGCCTCGCACCACAGTCGGTTGGAAGGGGCTAATCAACGATCCTCACCTAGACGATACGTTTGACATCGCGGAAGGGTACCGTATCGCCCGGAAGCTACTAAAGCATTTGGCCGAGAGTGGACTTCCTGCAGCAACCGAAGCCTTGGAACCGGTCACGCCGCAGTACATTGCGGACTTGATTTCGCTGGCATCTATCGGGGCGCGTACCACCGAATCGCCAACACATCGTCAAATGGCCAGTGGGTTGTCGATGCCGATTGGTTTCAAGAATGGAACCGACGGCGATCTGCAAATCGCGCTCGATGCGATGATGTCCTCGAATGCACCACACAGTTTCCTGGGAATTGACGGCGAGGGAGCTACTTGCGTTGTGCATTCCAAGGGAAACCCTTGGGGGCACTTGATTCTGCGTGGGGGGCGTTCAGGCCCAAATTATTCTCGGGAATCGATCGCCGATGCGATTACTCAGTTGGAAAAACGTAATCAGCAGCCACGTTTGTTGGTTGATTGCAGTCATGGCAACTCGTTGAAGGATCACACGCGTCAGGGCGCCGTGTGGCGTGATGTGCTCGATCAACGGATGGAAGGTTGCCGCGCGATCGCAGGGCTGATGCTGGAAAGCAATTTGTTGCCAGGCAATCAAAAGCTGGGGGATGACCCCACGCAACTCGAGTATGGTATCTCGATCACCGATGCGTGTATCGGCTGGGGCGAAACCGAGGAGCTCTTGCTGGAGGCTCACGAGCGTCTGAAATCGCTTGTTTCCGCCTAAGTGAATCGGTAAAAGTGCCTCAGTTCTATCAGCTCGCCACCGTAGCCGACTTGCCTGAGCAAGGTGGTCGGCTGGTAATTGTAGATGACGAGTGGATCGGGCTCTTTCAGTCCAGTGCTGGCGTTTTTGCCATTGATGCCATGTGCCCCCATTCAGGGGCGAATCTGGCCAAAGGTGACGTTTGTGACGGTGTGGTTGCGTGTCCGGTTCACCTTTGGAGGTTTCGGCTGAGCGACGGACGTTACTTAGATGCCGATGTCGAGCGCTTTAATCTCAAGACTTACCGTGTGCAGATCGTTGCCGAGACGATCTGCGTCGAACTGGCGGCGGAACCTAAATCGGTTCGCTTAATCTAGCGGTCAGCTTAGCCGTTGCATTTCTTCACGGCGGCGACTACTTCCTCGTGCAGGACTCCGTTGGTGGCGATAACTCCTTGGTTATCGGCCAGCAAAGCGCCTTTCGAGAAATCGAGTGGGTAACCGTGAATGTCGGTGACTTTGCCGCCTGCTTCTTCAATGACCAGGCAACCGGCAGCGTGATCCCAAATTTTTTCGACATAACCAGGCTTGGTGGGCAAGCGAAGATAGATCTCCGCTTCTCCACGGCCGACCACGGCATACTTGGCTTGGCTGTCTAAGCGTACGGAATCGCGCGAGATGCCAAGTTCATGGGCGATATCAGAAGACCAGCTGTGATCGCTGTGCCCTGATTCGACTGATTCGCAGAATCGGGCCTGGCTGGCGACCGTGCAGCCCGAGGTGGAAATAGGCTGGCGATCATTCGGATCGGATAGCGGGGCAACGAAAGCTCCTTCCCCTCGAACAGCCGAGAAAACGAAGCCAATCTCATCGCTTTCGGAAGTGTCTAGATTGGGGCAAGCTAAGGCAGCGACTTCGACTTGGCCATCGACCAACAACGCCAACGCGACCGCGTATTGTTCCTTGCGTAGAAATCCTTTCGTGCCATCGATTGGGTCAAGTGTCCAGGTGCGCGGCGCTGCATCGCGAGAAACACCTTGGTCGATCCACGCAAGGACGTCGTCCGAGGTTGCCGTGGGAAAAAGAGTCTTAACTTCTTTGGCAACCCGTTCGAGGAGGGAGATTTGATCTGGCAATCGCAGGGCAGCCGAGTCTTCTTCGGCAATGATCGGATCGCCTGGGAAGGCCTCGTGAATCGCCTTGCAGACGACGGCTTGGCTGCCGAAATCAGCGACCGTAACGGGGCTTTTGTCGTTTTTGGACAGCTCTGAAAACCCTTCGGTCGACTGAATGTGGCGACAAATCTTGCTGGCCTCGACGACGGCGTCGATTGCAATACGAAGTTCTTCAGAATAGGAGCTGTTGGTCATTACACCAGTTTCCGAGATGTGGGTTGTCCTTGCAGATCGTCGTCAAGCGCCATACGATCGGCGTAAGCGAGGACTTCAAGCTAATTCCATAGTTTAGGGAGCAGTCGTAAGCTCTCACAACACCCCTTGATCGACGGACGAGAAGCAATGCAAACCTATCAGGCCCAGTGCATTTTCGATATTCAAGCCACGCTCGGCGAAGGTCCTTCGTGGGATTCTGCTACCAACAAGCTGCTATGGGTTGATATCGAAAACAGCTTCGTTAACCGATTTGATCCAGCGACTGGCCAAAATGAATCGTGGACCGTTGAAAAAGAATGCAGCTTTGCCATCGCCACGACCAAGGGGGATATCGTCGCCGGTACACGTGACGGTATTGTCCGACTCGATCCTCGAACGGGGGAAGTCACTTTAGTGGCTAACCCAGATACGAATTCAGCGACCAACCGCTTTAACGATGCCAAGTGTGACCCACGCGGGCGGTTGTTCGCCGGGACAATTTCCGACACGCGTACTCCGGGAGATGCCAACTGTTATCGTTTCGATAGCCAGTTCAATTATGTGACGGTCGTTCCCGGAGTGGTTAATAGCAACGGGCTATGCTGGTCGCCAGATCACAAGATTTTCTATTACATCGATACCGCCACGCGGAAAGTTGACGCGTTTGATTACGACATTGAAACGGGCGATATCACCAATCGTCGCACGGTTGTCGATATTCCCGAGTCGATGGGAATTGGCAAGCCTGATGGGATGACAATCGATTGTGAAGGTATGTTGTGGACCGGAATGTGGGGCGGAGCCTCTGTTTGTCGCTGGAATCCTCAAACCGGTGAACTGATCGGCAAGATCGAGATGCCCTGTCCGAACGTCACTTCTTGCTGCTTCGGGGGAGATAAACTCGATCAGCTTTATATCGCCACACCGCGCAAAGGCCTGAGCGACGAACAATTAAAGCAATTTCCCAATGCAGGCGGTCTATTTCTGTGCCAACCGGGGATCTCTGGTGCGGAAACGACCCCTTTCGCTGGGTAATTTACTCTTGATGTGATAGTGTACTGGTGTATACTTCTTGGCGTATTGAATTCATCCTAATCTCTGCGCCAATAAACAAAACGTGAAGGCACCCGCTCCTTGAACGAGGGCTGACTTGCGGTTTGGTTTGCCTGCGCGGACATCGGTTCTCATTGGACGGCGAGGTCACGTGGAGCCTACTCGAAAAGCAATCGGTCGGGGAACGAGCGACAACCCGACCAATCGATTTGAACTCTTGAGTGTGGCTCAAGACTGGGAGCATTTGGACCAGACCGATGCTGAAGAGTTCGCTTCTCTCAAAGTTCCGACAGAGTACTTTGCGGATGTCACGCAGTCGCTCATTACCAAAAACGACAGTCCCGATATTTCTTTCACCTACAGTTTAAATCCTTATCGTGGTTGTGCTCATGGCTGTAGTTACTGCTACGCCCGACCGTATCACGAGTTTCTGGGACTTAGTAGCGGACTCGATTTCGAGACCAAGATCATGGTCAAACGCGAGGCACCGCGACTGTTTCGTGAGTTTCTCAAGAAGCGAACTTGGCAGTGCGAAGTGATCGCCATGTCAGGCGTGACCGATTGTTATCAACCCGCCGAACGGCAATTCGAGGTCACGCGTGGTTGTTTGGAAGTGGCTCTAGAGGCCAGGCAACCTTTGGGAGTCATCACGAAGAATGCGCTCATCTTGCGCGACCTCGATTTGCTGGGCGAAATGGCTCGGCGAAAACTTGTTTGTGCCAATATCAGTGTGACGTCACTCGATCAAAAACTGGCACGCACCATGGAGCCACGTACGTCGAGCCCGGCCGCCCGTTTGAATGTCATTGAAAAGCTGACCGCAGCTGGGATTCCGGTTAATGTGATGGTGGCTCCGGTTATTCCAGGGCTGAACGATGCGGAAGTGCCTGCGATTCTCAAAGCGGTAGCCGAGCGAGGTGCAATTGGGGCGGCGTACACGCTTTTGCGGTTGCCGCATGCCGTGAAGGATATCTTTATCTCTTGGCTCAACGAGCATTTACCGGAACATGCCGACCGGGTCCGTTCACGCGTGGAAGCTTGCCGGGGCGGGCAGCTTTATGATTCAACGTGGGGAAGTCGAATGCGTGGACAAGGTATCATCGCAGAAGCGATTGCGAAATCGTTCGCCGTTTTTCGAGAAAAACATGGCCTTTCACGGCATAAGATCACGCTCGATACCACCAGTTTTCGCGTGCCGGATCAAAACGGCAGGGCTCAATTGCGGATGTTCTAAAAGCGATCGGGAATCGCTTGGTTGAAGTTGCAGAAGTGGCAAAGGATAATGCATGTCCCGTCCGAAGCCCCATTCCCCAACTCAAATTAGGAGTTCTCTTTCCATGCACAAGAAGTATTTGTTAGCCGGTTTGCTTTTGCTCGGGTTCACCACGCTGGCTCAAGCAGATGAACCCTGGGTCGAACTCTTTAACGGCAAAGATCTTTCCGGTTGGACTCAGAAAAACGGAACCGCCACCTACGAAGTGAAAGATGGAACGATTGTTGGTACGACTAAAACCGGCAGCCCGAACTCGTTCCTTTGTACGGATAAGGAATATGGCGACTTCGAACTTGAGTTTGACGTGAAGGTACACGACAAGCTGAACTCCGGCGTTCAGATTCGTTCGCAAACGACAGACAACACGAACGATGGGCGAGTCAACGGACCTCAAGTTGAAATCGAAGCAGGCGAAGCGGAAGCAGGCTATATCTATGGCGAAGCAACTGGTCTCGGCTGGTTGACGCCTGAGAAAGAGCGGATTCCTCACAAGCATTTCAAAAGTGGCGAGTGGAATCATTACCGAGTGGTAGCGAAAGGGCCACGGATTCAAACCTGGATCAATGGCGAGCCGCTCGCGGACTTGACGCACGAAGAGATTTACGAGAAGTACCCAAAGGGTTTTATCGGTCTTCAGGTTCACGGCATCGGCAAGAATGAGGGTCCTTATGACGTGGCCTGGAAGGACATCAAAATAAGGAAGCTGGCGGACTAGTTCGTCTGTGCTGTTTAGTCTTATTCTGCAGGGGGCCGTCTCTTTTGAGGGACGGCCTTTTTGCTGCGCACTCGATGATCGTCTTGAAAAATGATCGTCCTACGCATTGATTGCCGAGCGACCATGGTTTGTAGGTTAACGATGTGGAATTTCTCCTTGAGGATATTTTTCTGGGGAAGTTTTTGGGAAATAAATTATTGCTAAGTGCTTTGTATTTCAAAAGATAAGTTTGCGGGCTCGCTGAGTCGGCTTTTTGGGGCAAGGGGAATGAACGGCGATTGGCACTTCGCTTGCCATGTTGTTTGGGCAACACAACATCGTGAAAGGCCGTAACGGAAATCTTTTGTTGCCGGCCAGTGGGAGTTTGTCTCGTTAGGCAACTTTCCCAGGACTAAGAAATTTCCCCCCTCTCGAACGACAAGGAAAACCACAATGAAGTTTTCTACCCGCCATTGGATTTTGGGGCTGATCGCCGCAACTGGGATGGCATTAACCAATACTGCTTATGCTCAGGATCTGGGTGCTGACCTCGGAGCCAATGTCAAAGCTGCTGCGGATGCTACCACCCAAGGGACACAGCAGGCAGTCGATGCTGGGGCAAAAGTATCGGGTGAAGTCGCACCACCTGAAACGCCTGCCACACCAACAGTGGATGTCCCCCAAACTCCGGCGTCTCCCAAAGATTTGACCGAATCGATCGAAGGGGCTGCAGACGTACAGCCGAAGGTCGATACTAAAGCCAAAGTGGATGTCGACACTCCCAAAGTAGATGCGGACGTGAATGCGAAATCAAACCTCGATGCCGATGTGAAGGCGAAGCCAGAGGTTAACGCAAACGTGGAAGCTCAGCCTATGGTCGATACAAACGCGAAGATGGACGCAGACGCGGATGCGAACGCCCGGAATCGTGGCCGAGATCATGCTGGTGATCACCGTAATCAGAAAGACCACAATGCCCGCTGGCGTTTCAAAAACCAGAATGGAACGTGGTGGTATTGGACGCCTTCCAACTACTGGATGGTTTACCGCAACGGTAACTGGAACCGATATCACGGCCCTGGGTATGGTCATGGTGGATCGTGGTACGACAACTATCAGCCGCGTACGACCACCGGTTATCGTGGTTCGCCATATTCCGATGGGATGTACTACCGCGATAACGATGGAATGCGGTTTTACTACAACCAGGGGCAACGCTATTACTTCGACAACAACGGTCGGTACTATCTTGGTCCTAACGGAGCACGAACGTACGATCGCCGCTTCGCTGACCCAGACACCATTCGTGGTGCCAATGCTGGTGCCGCGATCGGAGGAGCGATTGGCGGGCAACAAGGTGCCCAGATTGGTGCCGGCATCGGTGGTGCCATTGGCGCTGGTCGATAACGACTAACGTTAAATTGAAAAATGAAAATGGCCCCGCGAAGTATTTACTTTGCGGGGCCATTCTGTTTACGCTGACAGGTGGTCTTAGCACTTATTTTCGATTGCGGAAGCAATAAAGTCCTGCGACGCTACGAAGGTAAAGTGAGTCATCGACAACAGCGCCAGAGGCTTGAAAGCCTGAGGGAAAGTCCGCTTGGCTGACCTCTTCGTATTTGTCGGCGGCTTTGAAGACGGTAGCGTGACCGTTATCGGTAAACGCGTAAATGAATCCACCAGCGCAAACCAAAGACGCGCGATAGTTGCCACCGATTCGTTTATTCCAGATCACCTTGCCCGTTTTGGCGTTCAAGCAAGTTGCCACGCCAGAGTCGTCGATCATGAACAGCCAATCGTTGACAAACACGGGGCCGGGGCGTTGGGGAATCGCTTTGCCGCTGTTCCAAACAATATGCGTTTGGGTGACATCGCCACTTCCCGAGGGATCGACCGCCACAAGTTTGGTTTGTCCTTCGCCAGCCAAAATGTAAACCAAGCCATGGCGATATACCGGGCGGATCGCGGCGTTCATGCCGCCGTGACGTACTCGCCATAGTTCTTTGCCGGTGGGTGGATCGTAGGCGATTGTCGCCGTGGCACTGGGAATCACTAACTGGCGACGTCCTTCATGGGTGAAGATCAAGCCCGTCGAATAGGCTTTGTAGCGATCGCCATTGTCGGTGCCGTAATCGATATTGCGATCTTTCTGCCAGGTCGTTTCGCCGGTCTGCTTGTTCAACGCCACGACGTATTGCAAGTCAAAGCCATCGAATGCGACATACACGTTCTCGTCGTCGATGATCGGGGAAGAAGCTGGCCCCCGGAAATGATCGCATGGGAACTCCCGCCGCTCCCATAGCTTGTCACCAGTTTTCGTGTCGAGGCAGGCTGTGCCATACTTGCCAAAATGGACGTAGATGCGTCCCTCTTCAATGGCCGGCGTACACGACGCATACGTATTGGTAGGATGGCAAAAGTCGGGCTCGGCATTTTCAAAGACTAAGATATCGTGGATCTTCTCGCCGGTATTGCGATCGTAGCAGAGGGCAAATTGCTGCTTACCATCTTCCGTTGCGGTGGTAATCCACAACTGGTTGCCCCAAATCACCGGCGATGACCAACCTCGTCCATGTGGCTTAGTTTGCCAGGCGATATTGCTGGGATCTGCCAAGTCGGTGGGAACCTGAGCGGCCATATCGGTGCCGGCTCCGTCTGCTCCACGAAACTCAGGCCAATTGCTTTCGGCCTGCAAAGTGTTCCCTAAAAGAAAGACAAAGCAGCAAGAAAGGAAAATCAGAAGACGCATTCAGAAGATACCCTTAGAAAAGCTCTATGGTGAGGATCGTGGCAGTAGCCGGTAGGAAGCCCCATTATCGTCCTCCAGGCAATCCAACGTCAACTGAAATGCCCTTCATTGCCAAGGCGATCCATTTACAATGGTGGCAACTGAAAACAGAGGAAGCATAAAACCAAGTGAGATACGACATGCAATTTGAGGGGCTTATTTTCGATCTTGATGGCACCTTGGCCGATACGATGCCCGCCCATTACTTAGCGTGGCGTGAGATCACTCAGAAGCACGGGCTAAAATTCTCGGAAGAGCGGTTTTACTCACTCGGAGGGGTGCCGACTTCGCGAATATTCTCGATATTGGCCGACGAGCAAGGTGTTTCGCTGGACCCAGGAGCCTGTGCGATCGAAAAGGAAGAGACTTTCATTTCGTATCTTTCAGAGGTCGAACCGATTCAGCCGGTTCTCGACGTAGTGCGAGAGAATTACGACAACGTCCCCATGGCGGTCGCTACCGGGGCGATGCACTGGGTGATGGAAAGGAT
Organism: Bremerella cremea; assembly: GCF_003335505.1. NCBI lineage: Bacteria > Pseudomonadati > Planctomycetota > Planctomycetia > Pirellulales > Pirellulaceae > Bremerella > Bremerella cremea. Next base: position 1,348,205 of record NZ_QPEX01000010.1, on the reverse strand, counting down.
TTTGAATCAGCTGGACATCCACCACTATTTTACGGCCTTCGTTTCTTCCGAAGACACCGTACGGCATAAGCCGTTCCCAGATGTTTTTCTAGAGGCGGCGCGGCGGTTGGGCGTCCCGGCTGAGAAATGTTGTGTGTATGAAGATGCACAATTAGGAATCGAAGCAGGCCAAGCTGCCGGTATGCATGTGGTTGATGTCCGCGACTTTCATACCCCGCGTCGGATTACGGCAGGGGCTTAGCTAGAAGAATGGGTATGCTGACGAACGTCTACCATCACAAAATTGAGGTCGTTTCCGACAACATTGACGTGCAAGGGCATGTCAATAATCTGGTCTATTTAAAGTGGATGCAAGACGCTGCCGTTGCGCATTCGTTAGAAAAAGGATGGGGCCAAGAGCAGTACGATCAGCTACGTTGCGGGTGGGTGGTTCGCTCTCACCAGATCGAATACCGTTGGCCTGCGTTTGAGAAAGATTCGCTTGAGATCGTAACCTGGGTCGAGTCTTTCCGGCGGGCCTCGTGTGTGCGTAAGTACGAAGTCCACCGCTTGAGCGATCAGAAGGTATTGGCGATCGCCGAAACCAATTGGGCCTTTCTGAACCTAGATAAACGTATTCCAGCCAAAGTGCCGCAAGAGATTATTCTCGCATTTCAGGCCGACGGGGCCACTATTTAACCTTATCCCCCCCCTTATTACCCGAAGAATCTGCATTTCTGAAATTCTTCAGCCATTCTTTGGAATCGTAGGTAAAGGGTTCCTATAATTAGGGATAGGTTTTGTTCGAGACTATTTTCCCACCGACCTAATCTGTGACGCGTATTCACCGCTATCTTTCGTTTTGTACAGCAGCGATCGCATCGTTGGCGATCTTAGGGGGAAGTTGTGCAATCGCCCAGGCAGAAGTCTTTCATTTGGCCAGTGGCGGAACGCTAGAGGGAACGCTGCTTAATCCCGACCAATCGCCGCGAGTCACGTATGAAGTGCAGACCGAAAAAGGCAAGCTTGTCTTAGGGCGGTCGAGCGTACGAGACGTGGTAGCCTTCTCGGCTCAGTTGAAGCAGTACGAGACATTCTTGCCACGCATGCCCGACACCGTGGAAGGCCAGTTTCAAATGGCTCGTTGGTGCGAGCAAAATAATCTGCCGGAAAAGCGAGACTATCACCTCAACGAGATTCTTAAGCGCGAGCCTGACAACGTCGAGGCCCGCAAGGCTTTGGGGTACGAGAAGTTTCAAGGGAAGTGGATCATCCGCGACGAATGGAATCGCCAGCAAGGTTATGTTCGGTACGGCGGCGGCTGGCGATATCCGCAAGATATTAAAATGAGCGAACAGGAATCCGCCATCGAAGAAAAGCAAATCGAGTGGCGAAAACAAGTTCGCATCTGGCGAACCTGGCTGAAGCGAGGTGGCGATAGGGCCCAAGAAGCCGCAGCCGAGTTTCGCAAGATCAACGATCCGTATGCAGGGGTGGCGATTATCGACTTGTTGAAGGACGAGAAGAATTCTGCCGTCAAGCAATTACTGGTCGAAGCACTCACGAATATCAAAACACCAGAATCAACGACAACGCTTACGGAAATTGCGGCCAACGATCCGGACGAATCGATTCGTGATCAAGCCACGATTGGGCTGGAAAACCGGGACAATCGCCAGGCGGTCAATTACCTGATCTCAAAGCTGACCAGTTCTGACAACGAAACGGTCAACCGGGCCGCGATTGTCTTAGGCCGGTTAAAGAGTCCGGCTTCGGTACGTCCTTTGATTGACGCCTTGGTGACAACCCACAAAGAAACGATACAGTCTGGTGGTCAACCGGGACGCACGACGGCTGGTTTTGGCACCGGCGGTGGTGGGATGTCGTTTGGAACGCCCAAAGCTCAAGTCATCGAGCGAGATATCCAAAACCCAGGTGTTCGCCGCGCGTTGTTGGAAGTGATGGATGAAGGGGTCGACTTCCAGTACAACGAAGATGCCTGGAAAGTCTGGTACGCTAACAAGAAAATCCCGTTGAATGTCGATCTTCGCCGGGACGACTAACACGCGATCGGCTAGGAGTGATTCGCGAAGCGGATAGCTTGCTTGCGAATATCGAGCCCGACCATATCTTCCCAGGCCGCAATCAACCGCTTGTAAATCGGCCCTGGCTTGCCGACGCTGACGGGTTTTCCGTTCCATTGATTGCACGGCACAATACACGGAGAAGTGCTCGTCAACAATATTTCATCTGCCGTCCGGAAGTCTTCTGGCGTAAGTTGCCGGTGCGTAACCGGTATTGCCAATTGGTCTGCCAATTCGCACAGGGTGGCGATGCTAATGCCTGGCAGCACCAATTCCGCTGGAGGGAGTTCCAGGCCGGTATCTGGATGGTATTTCGCAATGTTAGCCGTGGTCGCTTCCATGACGTATCCGGCTTGATCAAGCAGTACGGCCCGCGAGGCCGGGTCTTGCTTTTTGGCTTCCAGGTCGGCCAGATAATAGTGAACACGTGATCGCACTTTGAGTTCGCGTGGCCAGCAATCTACGGGAACTTGGCGTGTCTCAGGAACGTAAAGCGCTTGTCCGTCTTCGTACAAGTGAGCGAATGTGTTGAAGGCGACCATTTGCGTATGAACGGCCAGACGCCCTGTTTTGTGTGGCTTGTAGGCTTGTTCCATCGGGCCAGGTGTGACGAAAATCGTCACGCCTAAGTCTGCTCCAGAGGGAAGCAGGGGGTGGTTGTGTTCAATTATCTGATGAACCACATCGGTCAACGATTCACGCGATTCGGGGGATTGAACATCAACGATCGACAAGCTTTGCCATAACCTGTCGAGGTGTTGCTCTAGACGAAAGATTTTGCCGTTGAAGGTGCGGAGCTGCTCGGCGATGGTGGTCCCTAGAACGAAGCCCGTGTCGTTAAGAGGGATCGTCAGTTCGCTATGAGGCTTCCATTTTCCTTCCCAATAGGCAATCGGCTGGGCCATGGAGATGTCCTTTCAAGGCGGCAAGGTGAAGACAATCCAAAATCAATCGTCATCCTTGCGAGCTTACCTCAGACCGATCTTTCGCGGTAGCGGGTGTTTCGTCTGGCGAAGGGGTGGTGGTTAATTGAATAAGGTTTTCTCCACCGGCGGTCTTCGAGCCGCACGAACCGCAGCCGCCACCACACGAGCCTCCGGCTGCCTTGGTGATGCCGCGATAGATGTTCCAAATCACGTAACCAACTGCCGCTGCAACGAGTCCTAGCACGAGCAGGTTTTGCCACATAATGAGTTAACTCCTTGGTGGGAATCGTTACGGTTGGACGCGTGGAGTCAACGTCCTGCAGTGGTTAGCTTAGCAGGAAGAACGCCGACACCTGATAGGTAACCAATGCCCCGAGATAGGCCAACACGGTCATGTACGAGAACGTAAAAATGGGCCACCGCCAACTGTTGGTTTCTCGCTTGATTACCGCCAAGGTAGCCGCACACTGGGCACACAAGGCGAAGAAAACCATGATCGATAACGCGACGGGAATGTTGAAAACGTTTTCTTCCGATTGGTGCCACTTGGCGTTTTTGATGGTATCTTTCAGCGACTCGGACTCTTCATCTTCCTCCCCACCCAGGTTATAGAGGACACCCATCGTGCTGATGATTACCTCGCGGGCTGGGAACGAAGCAATCGCTGCGCTGCCGATTTTCCAGTCCCAACCAAGTGGCTTAACAACCGGCTCGATCCAATGCCCGGCCATGCCGAGGAAGCTGTTGCGAAGCAGTTCGCCGTCGATCTCGTTTTGAATCTCGGCCAAGCGGTTATCGATCTGTTCGGCTTGCTGCTCGTCAGCTCCAGTACGCTGCTGTTTCAGTTGAGCGATTTCATCCGCAAACGGAGCTTCGACGCCGCTTTCGTTACGTGGAAAGTAAGAAAGGGCCCAGATGATCACGGTCATGGCAAAGATTAGCGTCCCGGCCCGTTTCACAAACGCCCATCCCTTTTCGACAACAACCCAAAACACGCCCGTGATTGAAGGAAGTTTGTAGGTGGGCAGTTCCATGACAAACGGAGGTGTCTCGCCAGGTAGAATCGTCTTGCGCAAGATAAACGCGACGCCCACCGCCGCCAAAATACCCAGCAGATACATGCTAAGCATCACCAGCACTTGCAATGGGAAAAAGCCCAGTAACGCTTCATCTGGAATAAATGCCCCGGTTAATAGCACATAAACGGGCATCCGCGCGCTGCAACTCATCAGTGGTGCAACCAGGATGGTAATCAAGCGATCGCGGCGGTTTTCGATGACGCGAGCCGCCATGATCCCGGGAATTGCACAGGCAAACGACGACAAAAGTGGAATGAACGACTTGCCGCTTAAGCCCACTTTGCTGAACAGCTTGTCCATCAGATAGGCCGCACGAGCCAAGTAGCCGCAGTCTTCCAAGATGGCGATAAAGAAGAACAAGATGCAGATCTGTGGCAAAAAGACGAGCACGCCTCCGACCCCTGCGATTACGCCGTCGGTCAGCAGCGATTTAAGGGCACCATCCGGCAGAACGGCGTTGACTCCGTTGGCGAGAAGCTCGAAACCATCTTCAATCAAGCCCATGAAGATGCCAGCCGAGTAATTACTGAACACGGCCATGAACATCAACGACATCACCAAGATGAAAAAGATCGTCCCAGCAATTTTATCGGTTAGAATTTGATCGAAACGGTCGGACCAGCTTACCTTGCGCGATGTTTCGCGTGTGACAATGCCATCGAGCGATTGTTGCACCCACTGGTATCGCGAGATCGCTTCAATCGCGGGAACGGGTTGCCCGATCTCGGCCAATTGATTGCGGGTTTCCACAATCCAATTGTGCAATTCATGGCCACCGTGCAGTAGTTCTGTTTCGAGGTAGCCGCTGGTATCGAGCAGCAAACGCTCGGCCAGGTAACGGGGAGCGTCTGGCGTTTGTGCTTGTAGCTTGGCGTTCAGTTGGGCGACCTTCTCCCGAAACTCTTCCGGAAACGGGCTCTGCGGTTCAATCGATTCCTGCCCAGAAAGTGAGACGATCGTTTCGCGTAAACGGTCCATCCCTCCGCGGCGATTCGCTTGGGTTGGCACGACCGGAATCTCGAGACGCTCTTGTAACTTCGCCCCGTCGATAGAGATGCCCTTCTCTTGAGCGATGTCGACCATGTTAAGCGCAACAATCATCGGCAAGCCAAGCTCTTTCACCTGACTGACAATGTAAAGGTTGCGTTCCAGGTTGCTCGCATCGACAATCACCAGCACAGCGTTAGGCTTGGCTTCGTTCGCTTGTCGGCCCAGTAGCACGTCGACGGTTACCATCTCATCTGGCGAACGCGGAGCCAAACTGTAGGTACCAGGCAGGTCGATTAAGGTGACCTTTTGTCCCTGGTAAGTGAAACTACCGTGCTTCTTCTCGACAGTCACGCCAGGATAGTTGCCGGTTTTTTGACGCACCCCAGACAACGCATGGAAGAGAGTCGATTTGCCGGTGTTCGGATTTCCGACCAGGGCAACATTTAAAGTGCGGGCAGGGGCGTCGACGGACATGCGGCAGGATTTACTGGGGAATACGGATTAAGGAATCAGCGGGTGATGCATTCGATAGCGATAATCGACATCGCAAACAGAGTAGCAGGCATTAACTTTCCAGCTTGACCAGATCGGCTTCGCTACGGCGCAAACTGAGACGATAACCGCGAATCTCGATCTCTAGGGGGTCACCAAAAGGAGCTGTGCCGACCAGTTTCACCTGGCATCCAGGGGTCATGCCCATTTCCATCAACCGGGTAGCGGCAACACTCGAACAATCGATCGAGGCAATCACGCCTTGCTCGCCGACTACCAACTCTGACAACTTCAACATCCCACCTTATCCGTGTTGACCAGAATATTGAGGATGTCCGACGGCCGAAAACAAAGCTTCGACTGCCCCACCCGAAGAATGCAGGGACTCCCACTTTGCAGCATCTCGATCTCGGTGCCATCGCGCAAACCGAGTTCGGCCATTCGCTTTACATCATCGCAACCGCCAATGATCTGCGAAATTCGAACCTTTGTGCCGGGGCGGACCATGCTGAGAGGAATATCGGGGAGCATATACGTTTCCTGCTAATTGAGAGCAATTCTCATTAATGAATCTTACCCGAGGTGATCCGTAGAAGCAAGGGTCACTATGGCAACTTGGGAGTGCTCCGCTTGATTGCGAGAAGGGGCTGTGCAATCAGAACGCCACCTGCGACGACGGAAGGGATTCCGCATCCTCTTTGCTGGATAGCGAATAGGGAAAGTCAATTCAATTTTGACGGGCAGCTAATCGACTTTGTCTGTCGAGACGACGAATTTCTTGAGTTCGCTTACACCAAAGGTGGTGGTTAACGCCACGTCAGCTGCGTCACGTCCACGCGCCATAAGGACTCGCCCAACGCGTGGCGTGTTATTGCGAGCATCAAACGTATACCATTGCCCGCCAAGATAGACCTCGAACCAGGCACTGAAGTCCATCGGGGCTGTGGTTGGTGGCACTTCAATATCGCCCAGATAACCGGTGCAATATCTTGCCGGAATGTTGCAATTGCGACAGAACGTGATGGCCAAGTGGGTATAGTCGCGACAGACACCGACTTTCTCTTGGTAGACATCGAGCGCTGTACGATTGGCGCTGGCCTGAAGATAATCGAATTGGATGTGATTATGCACGAAATCACAAATGGCCTGAACTCTGGCCCAGCCCGGAGCCGTCTGCCCAAAGAGCTGCCACGCGACATCTTTCAATTGGCTATCAACCTCGCAATAACGACTAGCCAAGAGGTAGACCAGCGTTTCATGGGGTAGATCTTGGACTTCCGCCTGAGTTGCTTGGGAAACCAAGAGATCAGGTAAACCGCAGTCTTCTACCAGGGCCGTATTGCGGAATTCAATTCTTCCTTGCGGCGCCACCACTCGGCCGCACCGGTTTCCGTACATGTCGTAGTACTCGGAAATCGGAAGATTGGGTGTTGTCCGGAGTTGATCGGGCTGTCGTGTTGTTAATTCGCGTGTTGGATGCAAATACAACATTAGCAACATGGGGGCCGGTTGCGGTAGTTCGAAGGCAATCTCGTAACCGACGCGAATGAGCATGGGCAGCCTGTTTGAGCCGAAAGGGATACAGCCTCACTCGTTCGAAGGAAACGAAACCTACTGCGATGCAAAGCTATTTTATCGGGAGACCCGATAGAGCTTTGCATCGTAGCAGGAACCAAGATGGAATCCGCGATAATTCGTGAGATGAACAGAAAAAGAAGCATTATTGATGCCTGCGCGTGGAATCCAGCAGGGAACGGGCCGCATTGACACGAATCCGGGGCTTGCGTTGGTCGTCCCTGTCGGGGTGCTGACGCAGACCTCAATAATTGCTAAGCAAACGCCCGTTATTCATCATTTGGGTAGGGCAGGGGCTTACCGCTCGCGACAAGTTGCTGGCCATCCTGGACGAGCTGCTTTTGCAAATCGGCATAGGAAAGATCCTGCACGGCAAGCTCTTGATCGATGGCCAGCGAAGCAGCCGTGGCGGCGCTTTGCCCTAAGATCATAAACACCGGCTCCATGCGGATGCTGCCGTAAGCAATGTGCGAACTTGAAAGGCAGACCGGCACCAACAGGTTCTCGGCTTCCCCTTTCTTCGGAACGATTGAGCGGTAGCTAATTGCATAGCTGCCTCCGGTGGCGACTTGCACGTCCCCTTCGTTTTGCACGGTTCCTTCTGCGGTGACGAAACGTTGTGTGTTGTGCGAGTCCATGTTATACGACCCAAGCCCCACGCTATCTTCACACAAACGAAGACGGCGACAATCGCTTTCGGTTTGAACGTAATCTGAAACCATACGGCGGGCTTCGCGGACATAGATTTGGTAAGGCCAGTGGTTGTTTTCCACAAACTCGTCTTTAGCTAGCCCCCACTTGGCCATGGCATCGCGGACCGATTGCGGGACGCGAGGATGATTGGCCAGGGTCCACATGAGCCCTTGCTGGTAAAGAGTGTGCTGCTGCAAGATCGCTTCCCGCTGCTCGTAGCTGGCTTCGGGATAGTCGTAGTTCATGCCGATGTTATCGGTCGAGAAAGCACCGTTGTTGTTGGTATCGGTCTTGCCATTCGGGGCCGGACCAGGATGCAGAGGCACGCGCAGGTCGCCCGCTTCGAAGTTGCGGAAGAGCAACTCGAACATCGCATCGTCGTAGCCTTCCGGTTTGGGAAACGGCACACGGTTCTCAGGAATACGCGACATGCACATGCGGTAGCAATAGGCTTGAATACGATTGTCGCCAGTTCCCTCTTCGCCAGGGCCGTTGTTATGCACGCCCCAAACTAAACCGCTCGTAGGGTCGCCCGGCTTCACATAGGGATCGACGGCAACACGGAACCGATGATTCTTGTTGTTCATCGCCACTTCAACGCCGTTGCCGATTTCACCATACTTCGCATTGCTTTCGCGACCAGTTGTAAAACTAACCCCTGCCGCAGCGAGAAGGTCGCCTTCGTAGGTTGCATCGATGAACATCTTGCCTGCGAATGTCTTGCCGGAAAGAGTTGTGATCGCCTTGATCTTCTGTCCATCCATTTGGACACCCTTTTCCCGGTGGAGAAATTCTCCGCGAAAAACGGGAAGCGAGTACTCTGCGACGAACGATTCAAACACTTTCTCAGCGACATGCGGTTCAAAGATCCACCATGTCTGATTGCTTTCATTCGAGGCACGCCGGGCTTCGGCTTGCGCCAGGAACTGCTGCTTGGCTTGGTGTTTCCAAGCATCCTCTTGGGCATAGTGTTGATAAACGCGGTGATAAAACTCTTGCGAGAGTCCGCCGATTGCATTTTGCCGACCGCTGTCGGTCAGACCGAGGCCGCTGCTAGAGAGCCCCCCCAGATGTTGATCGGGGCTGACCAACGCCACGCTTTTTCCCATTTGCTTGGCTTGCACGGCAGCAATCACGCCAGCACTTGTGCCGCCGTAGATGACTAAGTCGTACTGCTTGGTTTCTTGGGCCAATAAAGGACTTGGGGATGTCAGCACTGCGGCTGCCGCGAGCGACAAAGCCAGCAAGGTTCGAAAAAAAGTGGTTGAGAGGTTCTTCATAAGGCGTTAAGTATTCAAACGGAATAATAGAGAGAAATAGGGGGGAGAACCTATTGGCGATTGAGCCACACATAGCGAACTTCGATTGCTCCGCCGCCGGGAATCTTTGGGGCTGAGAGGGTCAACGTGCCATGCCCTTGTGGAAGTTCAAGTGTACCGAGCGAAAACGGTTTAAAGTCTTTCACGGGCGATTCGGCACCCCGATGGAAGCGATCACGTTCTGGGCCGTAGGCTGCGGGATCGTGAGCTTGGTTGATCGTTGCGGCTGTCTTCTGGCCAAGCAGTTCGGCTTGGATTTCGACGCCAACATTCTCAGTGGGACAAGTGTAATAAACAATCGCTTCATACGTGCCCGGCTCGCCAACTTCGACATCCCACGTAATCGTTCCTTCTGTGGTTTTCCAATCGGTAAAGTAAGAGCAATTAGGGGCGGGAGCACTCCGTTTGATTTCACCATGAGCGACACCATCGCGTGCGGGAAGCGGGGTACTGGCGGAATATCCTACTGTGAAAGGACGATGATCGTCCTTCGGCAACATCTCGGTGCGGTATTGTTGGGCGATTTGTTTCAGCTCTTGGGCGACGTCTGGATGCTGTTGAGAAACATCGTGTCGTTGTCCGATATCTTCGAGAATGTTGTACAACTTGCCGTCGTTATCGAGTCGATACGCTTGATTTCGCACGCTAATTTGATGGTTGCGGGAAGCGATCAGTGCTCGATCTGGCCAGGCAACTTCTTTGCCGGTTAGCAGTGGTTTTAAGCTGCGCCCATCAATCGGTTGGGGATACGTGGTTTCGATCCCGGCAAAATCTAACAACGTCGGGAGAAAATCGACGGCACCAGCAATTTCGCTGATTTGCGTTTCTGGTTTGATGGTGCCTGGATAACGAATGAAACAAGGAACCCGCGTTCCTCCTTCATCGATTGATCCTTTGCGTCCTTTCATGTCTCCATTCCAACGCCAACTATTGGGGCCGTTGTCGGAGAAATAGATAACGATGGTGTTCTTGGCCAAATCAAGATCGTCCAACGTTTTCAAGATTCTGCCGACGTTCCAATCGACATTTTCGCACATGGCCAAAGCGGCACGAGTCATTCCGACTTGTTCCTTTTCTGGATCACGATTTTTCATCGATGGATCCATATTGGCAAACTTGTCGTAATACTGGTCCGGTACCTGCATCGGAGAATGAGGTGTGCAGTAGGGAACGTAGCAAAAGAACGGCTTGTCTTGATTGGCTGCGATAAATTCGATCGCGTGGTTGGTCAAATCGTCGGTAATGTAACCCTCGCACCGGACCAGCGTGTTGTTGTGGTCTAGTTCCGGACTGAAGTAATGTCCCCAATGCCCTGAACAAAATCCGTAATACTCGTCGAAGCCACGAGCATTGGGATGATAAGGAAATTGCATTCCGTTGTGCCACTTCCCGAAAGCCCCCGTAGCGTAGCCCGCTTCCTTGAAATATTGGGCGATGGTTTTTTCGTCTAGGTTCAAGCGCTCTTGCCCGGTCGAAACACCACGGACACCGGTCCGACCATAGAATCTTCCGGTCAGCATTTCTGCCCGCGTTGGTGCGCACAAATGGCAAACATAAAACCAATCGAAGCGTGCCCCATCTTTCGCCAATTGATCGATGTTGGGTGTCGCAATGTTCTGATTGCCATGAATACTCAAATCCCCCCAACCTTGATCGTCGGCCAGGATCATCACGACGTTGGGACGCGAGGCGTCTGCGGCTAGGGTTGGAGTAACCAGGCATGTCGTGGTGGAGACGGATGTCAAAAGTGAAAGAAGCATCAAGAGGCGGGGCATGACGGTTCCTCAAATCAAGGTGGGAGAGGTGCGAACTGACTGCTATTGTCATCGCGCAGGATGCCCCGGTCAATTATTGCCTGCCTGTGCGAAAAATCTTGAATCAGAAGTTCGCTAGGTATATCCCAGTACTTCGGAGGGTTGCTCTATGGGATGGAAGGTGCTGGGTGTCGTAAGAAGACTTGGGGAAAACGCGACGAGGCTGATGAGGCGTTTCTATCGCAAAACGAAGCAGTGGGAGAAGTCTGCCCAGTTGAAGCATGTCTTCCCCCCCTGTTCGCTGCTCAGGCTCAAATAATTCGGTGGATATCTGCACGCTTAGTGCACGCGTCAAAGCCTAAGTATTTCACGCTTTTCGTTCGTCGCTCTGACCTGACAATGACATTGCACGCATTAATAGATATTTTGAAAAGCTATCGGTACTGGCTCTGGTGATGCGTGAGGAGCAATCGGCTTGGCTGCAGGTTGCGTGACGTGAGGTGGTGAGGCGGAATAGGGGATCATGGCTGGCAACTCGTCTATCGAAGCCATGACATTGCTCCGAATGGTTTCCGAAATTTGATCCAGCGGAAGATGATTCAAACGTTGTTCCGAGAATGGATTTTCCAGTTCTACGCCGATTTGATCTAAGGCCAAAAGGGGATAGGCAACAAGAAAGACAACGAGCGGAGTCAGCATTCCGGCCGCGTCGACAATTGCGATGGGCAGGAATAGCAAATAGAGAAACAGGAAGCGGCGAATCTTGATGGAGAACGCCTGAGCGAGTGGCGTTCGTAAGATCCGCTCGCAGCCGCCGATATGATCGATTAGCCTGGCTCGTTCGGCCTCTGCCTGCAGAAAGAAGAAACGGTCCATTTCGCCAGAAACAACTGCTTCCTTCAGCATGTTGGCAATGCGCCGGACGACATACATCGGCATGTGAGTGGTCTTGCTTAGCCGCTGAGGTTCTTCGGTACCGATGGTCTCGCTGAGTTTGGCTATTTCGTCAAACGAGTGTTCACCACGAAGACTATGGCAGCACGCTGGCGAGAACGTGGCTACCCAACGGGCATAGTTCTCTCGCCACTTCCGATCTTTGGGCCCATAGAGCATCCCGATCTGAGCTAAGTTGCGCGATTGGTTGACGATACCTCCCCAAATTTTTCGTGCTTCATACCACCGATCGTAGCCTGCATTGGTTCGTAAGACCAATAACAACGCCAAGACAACGCCAATGTATTCGTAATGGGCAGTTGCTAGGCCATTGTGGACTTGGAAGATGTCGAACAGCAGATAAACGGCGGCACCGAATAGCGTAAACCCTAGAAGTCGACCAGCAACGATTGGGGTTACGGATCCTCGTAGCTTAAATACTTCGACCCAAAAGTCTTCTCGAACCATGTTCTTCTTGTCTTTCGTTGGTTTGCGAACGTGTCCAATTGCCTGCCTGCGGTTGGTTTATCGCAGAAAACATTTACCCGACGAGATACAAGTCGTGTTTTGTTTTTTGCAGAATATCTAAAGGGGTAGCGCCGGTGAGTCGGCTCCAGAGTCCCAGGCTAGGCGGTATGCCTAAAACCAGCACATCGGCTTCCCATTTCTCGGCATAGGGAATCAAGACACGTCGAGCAGATCCTGACAGGCAACCCGTTTCCAGAGCGTCGCGTTGCGTTTGGCAGTAGTCACGCATCGAGCAAAACGCCAGCGACTTCTGATTCGCGGCCGCGCCAATGCCCAGCAAGCGACAGTGCGCATTTGGCAAGGGGTTTTGCGATAGGAACGTACGAATGGCCTGTGCGGAAGCGTCAGACCGGTCGTAAACAAGTAAGACTCTTTGCGGTTGAGTGGTTATTCCCCGTGAAATGTAATGGGGAAGGCGTGCTCTCGAAGTGAGCTCAAGATGTTGCCAAGAAGTCAGATCGTGAGAAAACGTTTGGCCCTGAGCCGGAAAGCAAGAAACAAGGAGATCGTGGTAATGCGACTCACGGACTAAACTTTCGATCGTTTCCCCAGCGGTTCCACGTGAAGTCACTTCAATGTCAAAACGCTCGCCGACTTCCATTAAATGATCGTGCGAGAAAGACTGCCGTAGTTCTAAGTGAGCTCGTTTGCTTGAAGCAGCCAACACATGGGCGGCTGAAACGATATTCTCAGTAGCAGACTCCTTAGGGGACAAAGCCGATTGCCCATGCAGTCGGGCGCGAGCATCTTGGGCGATACTCGCAGCCAACTCAATCGCTTTTTCGCTGCCGCTGCACCCGCTCAAGTGGATGAGTATGCTTTTCAGCATGGGCCCTCTTTCTGAACGTGATCTTGGTGACGTTGTTCGCCTGCAAACTTCTATTTGGTTTATACGTGTTTTGACTCCCTGCGGGCATAGTCATTCTTTCGTGGCTCGCTATCGAAAATTTCTATGCGAGCCGATCATTGAAGGGGGGTATTCATTTTTTCTATGTGAGTGAAAAATCTAGGGGGAAATAAAGGGTTAAACGGAGTGGAAATTGGCCGATTCCGGTGCTTGCTTGCTAGAATGTGACGCACTCTTCGCCTTGCCCGAGCGTAATGAGCTTACGAAAAACGCAATAATTGTCACGAACATGATGGACAAGTTGACTGCATGATTGATCGTTTACAGGATCTGAATTTCTTACATTTGTTCTACTTTTGGGTTGCTGTACGCCAAGGAAGTATCACGGCTGCTTGCGATCATCTGCATTTATCGCAGCCCACGGTTAGCGCTCAGATCAAGAAGCTCGAGAAATCGCTGGGGCACCAATTGTTCGATCGTAGTGGACGCGAGTTGCAACTGACCGAGGTTGGCTCGATGGTGATGGAGTATGCCGACGAAATATTTTCGACCGGTCGAGAGATGTTGGGCAGCCTTCGTGGAATGGAGGCAGAACAAACGCTGCGATTGAATGTCGGCGTGCCAACGTACGTGCCGAAGCTAATCACGTATCGGCTATTAGAAGTGGTGCTACGTTTACCGACGCCAGTTCAAATCGATTACCATCAAGCAAACATGGAAGATCTTATTGAGGGCTTAGTGCAACATCGGCACGATGTCATTATTTCGGATTGCCCGATTCCTTCATCCGGAAAGTTGAGCAGCTTTAACCATCCGCTTGGTGACTGCGCGATTGCCTTCCTCGCAATCAAGCCTCTGGCCGAGCAGCTTCGTGCTGACTTCCCGGCTTCTTTGAAACGAGCACCGCTGCTGCTGCCCTCGCCAAAAACGGCTATGCGTCGTAGCCTTGATCATTGGTTCGATCTGAATGGCATTAGCCCGACAGTTATCGCGCAGTTTGACGATAGTGCGATGCTTAAAGAATTTGGAAGTGGGGGGGCTGGCGTTTTTCCTGCGCCGGTCGCCGTGATCGATCGAGTTTTCAGTCAGTACAACGTGGAGCTAATCGGCACGTTGAAAGACGTGCGAAGTCATTTCTTCGCGATTACTGCCCAGCGAAAATTAATCCACCCGGCAGTCGTCGCGATTTCCGAAGAAGCCCCTAAAATCCTGCTCGATATTCGCGCCGGAAACAGCCTGTCAGAAAATCCAAAATCATCATCACTCGATTAGGTGTTTCGAGTTTTTGCTCGATGGATTTTAATCGCTCTCCGTTTTATGCTGCATGGTTCCGCCAGAGTTGTAAGCGATAAACGAGCCCCCCTAAATAATCTACGCGCGCGATTTCACGAAGAAATCTGGGACGTGCTAGACACGGAGTTGGAAGCAGGGCTTGGAGAGGCGGTGCTGGCCCAAGCTTTGCCTGGGGAGCCTGAAAACTATCAAGATCGGTTGCTACGACAGGCTTGAACGGGTTTTGGGGTTCTGTACCGAGAACCAGCAGGAAGAGCCTCTTCCGCACCCATGTTCACGAAGCCCTGTGGTGGAGGCAGGCGACAAGAAGCGGGCTCGTTTGAACTGCATGCTCCACTTCCGGCAGCAGGTTCCCTCGCGTCAGCATGAACAAGGGGACCGATGTCAGCCTCTGCCGGAAGTTGTCTTCGTGCCGTCGGTGGACTAGTCGTTCGAGGTCGTTGGCAACGGTCGAGCGGCCACTCCTTCATGCGTGATCTTAATCGGCTTGATGCGACCATTCTCGTCGAATTCCATCCGGTCGATGCAGGTCACCCGCGAGTTGCCGTCGGTTTCGCCAAGTGGGCGACGATGATAGACAGCGTAATACTCGTCGGTGCCTGGAATGTGAATGACCGAGTGATGGCCAGCACCGGTTGCGATTTTCGGGTCTTGTTGTAAGACCTTGCCAATTCGCTGAAAGGGACCGAACGGCGAATCTGCAATCGCATAGGCGACGCTGTAGTTTGGGCCAGTCCAGCCTCCTTCGGACCACATGAAATAGTACTTCCCGTCTCGTATGAACATGAACGGGCCTTCGACGTAACCTTCCGGGGTGATTTCTTGGAATGTAGTCCCGTCTTCAAATGGAATAAAACCGGTGAAGTCGTCGTTGAGTTGGGCAATGTTGCAGTGTCGCCAGCCACCATAAATCAGATAAAACTTGCCGTCCTGATCCTTGAAGACAAACTGATCGATTGGCTGAGCGCCGTTATGGAATTTGTCGATCAGTGGTTTGCCGAGATGATCGTGGAATGGCCCGGCAGGTTGGTCGGCAACGGCAACCCCAATGCCGCCGAGTTGGTCGTTATTCTGGATATCATTCGCCCCGAAGAAGAAATAGTACTTACCTTCTTTCTCGATGATCGAAGGGGCCCACATCGCGCGACGAGCCCACTTGATTGCCTGGGTGTCCAAAATTCGAGGGTGCTTGGTCCACGTCACCAGATCTTTCGACGAGAAGCAATCGAAAAATGTTTGCTGATCATAGGGGGCCGAGTACGTCGGATAGATCCAATAGGTATCACCAAAGACGATACCTTCTGGATCAGCATACCAACCTTTGAAGACAGGGTTGCCGGCATGCTCTTGCTGGTCTTGAGCTTGTGCAGAAGTTGTCAGGGTCACTAGCAAGAGCAAGATTGGAAAAAGAATGCGAGTCATGGTTTCTTCAAATGGCAAAGAGGGCTATCGAGAGTAACCATTTCATTCTATTCATCGATAGCCAAGGGAAAGGGGCGACGCGGGTATTCTCCTTAAAAAGTTGGTGGCCTTGGCAGCGAAGCACAAAAAAAGCCTGCCAGATTGAGATCTGGCAGGCTTTACTGTTTCGGAATGTCCTTACCGATTAGTACATGTCGTCGTGGCTGTGGCCACCCTTCTTGTCACCCTTTGGCTTCTCGGCGATGAGGGCATCGCTGGTCAGCAGCAAGGTGGCGACACTAGCCGAGTTGGCCAGGGCGGTCTTGGTGACCTTGGCTGGGTCGATGACGCCCGACTTGACCAGGTCTTCGTAGGTATCGGTCAACGCGTTGTAACCCTGGTTGCCTTTGCTTTCCAGGATCTTTTCGCAGATGATGCTACCGTCTTTACCAGCGTTGGTCGCGATCGTGGTGATCGGGGCTCGGCAAGCACGGATAACAATGTTGAAGCCGATTTCTTCGTCGTGGGACAGACCGTCAGGTTTGACCTTGGACGAGGCTCGCAGCAGAGCGACACCGCCACCTGGCAGAATGCCTTCGGCAGCAGCGGCACGCGTGGCGTGCAGGGCGTCTTCGACGCGAGCCTTCTTTTCCTTCATTTCGCTTTCGGTCGCGGCACCCACGTTCACCTTAGCGACACCACCAGCCAGCTTGGCTAGGCGTTCTTCCAGCTTTTCCTTGTCGTAGTCGCTGGTCGAGTTTTCGATCTCGCGGCGGATCTGAGCGATGCGATCCTTGATGTTCTGGGTATCGCCAGCACCTTCGATGATCGTCGTGTTGTCTTTGTCGATGATCACCTTCTTGGCACGACCAAGTTCGGCTAGGCCAAGGTTTTCCAGCTTGATGCCCAAGCTTTCGAAGATGGCGGTACCACCGGTCAGGATGGCGATATCTTCCATCATGGCCTTACGGCGATCGCCGTAGCCAGGAGCCTTAACGGCAACACACTTGAAGGTACCACGCAGGCGGTTGATAACCAGCGTTGCCAAAGCTTCGCCATCGACGTCTTCGGCGATGATCAACAGCGGCTTGCTTTGCTGAACGACTGCTTCCAGAACCGGAACCAGGTCCTTGATGTTGCTGATCTTCTTCTCGAAGACCAGAACATAGCAATCTTCTAGTTCGCAGGTCATCGTCGAAGGATCGGTGACGAAGTATGGCGACAGGTAGCCGCGATCGAACTGCATCCCTTCGACCCATTCCACTTCCGTGGCGAGCGACTTGCCTTCGTCGACGGTAATCACGCCGTCTTTGCCGACCTTTTCCATGGCGTCGGCCAGGAGTTCGCCGATTTCACGATCATTGTTCGAAGCGATGGCACCCACGTTGGCCATTTCTTCCTTCTTCTTGATCGGAATCGCCATGCCGTTCAGTTCGGCGGTGATCGCGGCAA
This sequence comes from Bremerella cremea, assembly GCF_003335505.1. Lineage (NCBI taxonomy): Bacteria > Pseudomonadati > Planctomycetota > Planctomycetia > Pirellulales > Pirellulaceae > Bremerella > Bremerella cremea. Next base: position 1,330,860 of record NZ_QPEX01000010.1, on the reverse strand, counting down.
CAGCCTTTTCGATACCGGCTTTCATCTGAATCGGGTTCACGCCGGAAACTACGGCCTTCAAACCTTCGTTGAAGATCGCTTCGGCCATCAGCGTGGCGGTCGTGGTACCGTCGCCGGCAACGTCCGAGGTCCTGCTGGCAACTTCGCGAACCATTTGAGCGCCCATGTTTTCATAGACGTCTTCCAGTTCGATTTCCTTGGCCACGGTCACGCCGTCTTTGGTGACGGTCGGGCTACCGAAGCTCTTTTGGATGATGACGTTGCGTCCCTTGGGGCCCAGCGTCGTTTTGACGGCCTTCGCCAGCTTCGATACGCCGCGGCGAATCGCTTCGCGAGCTTCTTGATCAAAAGCGATGATCTTTGCCATCGATGGTTTCTCCTAAAAGTTCTTAATCGTCAGAGATTTTGTATTGGGTAGGGATGGACGAATCCAGCTGGTCTTAGCCTTCGACGACGGCCAGGATGTCGTCTTCGCGTAGCAAGATGACTTCTTCGTCACCAACGGTGAACGTGTCGCTGCCGGCATACATGCTAAAGACGACCTTATCGCCTTCTTTGACCTGCAAAGGGCTGCGGCTGCCGTCTTCCAGCAGACGACCTTGACCAACGCTAACAACCACACCGCGGGACGGCTTGTTCTTGGCGGTTTCTGGCAGGAAGATCCCACCAGCGGTCTTTTCTTCCAATTCGTCGCGACGGACCACCACGCGATCGCCCAGCGGCTGCAAACGTTGTTTGGTGCTCGAAGCCTTCTTTTTCGTAGCCGTTGCCATGCTCTTGCCTTCCTCCAGAAAACTAGGGGGTGCTGTCTCCAAGTAATTTAGGAGACGCCGATGCGGGATATGATTGGTTTTTGGCAGCCAAGCCGGGGTCAGTCTAAACCTCGACCGACTGCCATTGTTGCGCGAACAATTGCGTGCCCAGAATAGAAGCAATTACCGTGCCGAAGTTCCAGTTGTGTCTTGCAAGTTATTTCGTAGCATAGGTTTATGGTGAATCGAAATTCTGCTGTGGCACTAAGAATGGCGGTTCTGCCCAGGGCTGCCAATGTGGCAGAACTGCAAATGCGGCAAGACGCAGTCGTGTGGCCCTGTAGAGGGGGCGGAAGAATGCCTCCCTCAGAAAGATGCGTCTGTTATGCCAGGAAAGATTACGACTGGGGTGGCTGACGATCGCGGACAAGGACTTCAATCCAGCCGATCAACACGTCTCCTAAGGCACCTAATAATTCAATGACGGCTCCGGCAATTTCCATTGGGCGAACTCCAGACTAAGCGAGATAAAACCTGCTAGTAGGTATTCGCCGATCTGCGAGCAATATCGGGGAAATCTCGGTACGGAAATCAGGCTGCTACCGAGGGCTGCAAAGATGCCTCATCGGCCTGAGAGTCGTGTTTAGCGATAACTCAAGAGGCTATTACCTTCCTGCATCAGAGTCAGAACGTAGGCCACCGCGAACAGCAATTGGGCGAAAGAGATTAACGACCAGAAGCCCATCAGGCGTAGTGAGTCGTATTTGACAACGTTTACCCAGCCACCGACAAACGCAATCAGCATTCCTGTGCCTGTGCAGACGGTTAGCACCAGCGAAATTAAGGCCAGCCCGAAGTCTTCGTTGGAGAACATCTTTACCAAGACCAGCACGAAGCACACCAAGTTGACGATTGCGAGCCCCCAGCATATAGCCAGCAGCATAATACTTACCCACGCCATCCGGTCGCTCCCACGAATCAAGGTCTCTGGGCGAGCGACCCACGGCGGGTGCAATCGTCCAGTTTTTTCTAGGTCATAAAGCGTGGCCTGGCAAATCGGTGCTGTACGTTTGCCGTAAGATTATCTCTGAAAGATAGTTTCTAGGTTGAAAAATAGCGGCGGGGAGCGACTTAATCGCGGGCGAGACGATCTGGAGACAACCAGCCTGCCAGCAAGCCGGTTGCCAACGCTACTAAGATAGCAACCGTCCAGATACGCATCACCCCGCGGCAGTCATATTTTTCTGCATCGAGCCAGCCAAACAGAAACGCGATCGCTGAGCCGATGCCGATCGGGCTGAGGACTAGGCAAATAATCGGCAGAAAAATTTCTTCATTCCAGAACATCAAGTAGATAACCGTTAGCTTGCAACCGAGGCAAACAATAATCGAGATTCCAAAAATCACGATCAGCACAGTTGTCAAAAAGGCAATCAAAAGAGCCGTTACTCCACTTGAAGTCGAAAATTTAGGCCATGGCGTAAAGTGGCTTGGTTAGACCCGAACCGCTTTTCCCTTGGCAACCGAATCGGCCTGCTTCTGGCAGAGAACCAGGGCATCGACCGCCAGATCGCCGGCTAGGATGCTAGATGGTTCGCCGGAAAGAATGCTCTTTTCGACTTCTTTCAGCTCGGCCACAAACGAATCGATGGGATCGGTGCTCTTCAGCTTTGGCTGCTTCGATTTCCCCTTGCGTGGTAAGACGGTGAGCGGCATCGAACTGACCGGCGCTCCGTCGATCACGGCGAAGTCCATCAGCAGCGTGGCGTTCTCAAAGTGGATTTCAAAGCCGTGCGTGAACGAACGCGTGGCCTGATGCAGCACACCACTGGTGGCGGTGACGACGTAATCTTGCTCGCCAAAACCAAACTGGGTGGTGCAGTATTCGACGCAATCGCCATTCATGCGGCCAACGCTGCTTACGCTGGTTGGCATACCAAACATCAAGCGAATGTAATGGGCATCGTGAATGTGGAGATCTAGGAGGGGGCCACCGACCTTTTCTAGGTCGTAGAAATCCTTCAGCCAGGTTGGGTTGCTGATCAGACGTTTGAAGTGACCACCGAGCAGCTTGCCATATTTACCGCTCCGGGCCGCTTCCAAGGCAAAGTTAAACTCGGCGAAGAAAGGAAGCACGTGCGCGGTTAGCATCAGCTTGCCACTCTTGTCGGCGGCCTTCTGCATCGCTTTGGCCGCTTTGGTGCTGAGGGCGATCGGTTTTTCGACCAACACGTGCTTACCGGCGTTCAGTGCCGCAATCGTTGCTTCTTCGTGCATGGCCGGGGGCAAGCAGATATCGACCATGTCGATCGAATCGTCGGCCAGCAGTTCCTCGATGGTCGCGTAGACGTTCATCTTGGAGACGTCGATTTTCTCGCCCGGAGGGCCAAAATTCCCTTGGATGCCGCGCCAATCCCCTTTTTGTTTCTTGACGTCACGCGAGCAAAACGCGGCAACCTGCATCCCTCGAATCTTCTGATAGGCCAGGTAATGAATCCAGCTCATAAACCCGACGCCGACGATTCCAACTTTGATCATGTTGTTTCTCTTTTGGGAATACTCGTGTTGAAAGTGGTAAAGGGCGATGGGGTGGGAAGTGTTAAAGGGAAGAGAGGTTGTTGGGTGGAAAGCGTATCTTGCTGTTCCCAGGTAACTCTTCGCTGAAAACCTCAAACGGAATAATTATTCCGCACAGGTTTTCTCGAACCGCGGGAACGCATCGTCCCACATCGTGGGTGTCTTGGGCGTGTAAGTAACAACCGGGAAGCTGTTGCGAATGACTTCTCGTCCTTCGGCCAGGCTGCCGATGTCTCCGGAAGCGACGGCTTGGAGCATCAAGTTTCCAATAGCGGTCGCTTCGACCGGGCCGGCAATCACTTGGCAGTTGCACGCATCGGCAGCCATCTGGCAGAGCAGTTGGTTTTGGGTACCACCGCCGACGATATGGATGGTGTCGATCTTGGTTTCGGTTAGGTCTTGCAATTTGCGATGGACCACCCGATATCGCATCGCCAGGCTTTCTAGCACGCAGCGGATGACCGCTCCGTCGTTGTTGGGCACGATTTGCCCGGTTCGCTGGCAGAAGTCGCGGATCTCGGCGGGCATATCTTGGGGGGCGACGAAATCTGCATGGTCAGGATTTACGAAGCTGGCCAGCGGCGTGGCTTCTTGTGACATACGGACGAGGTCGGAGTAACCGTACTCGTGCCCGCGCTGCTTCCAGATGCGACGACATTCCTGGACAAGCCAGAGGCCGGCAATATTTTTCAGCAATCGCGTTGTGCCGTAGACGCCCCCTTCGTTGGTGTAATTGAACTCAGCGCATTGCGAGTTGATGATCGGATGAGGTGTTTCGACTCCCATCAACGACCACGTTCCGCTAGAGATATAGCACCAGTTGGGCATCTTGCCCGGCGAGCTATGGGCAGGGACAGCTACGACTGCCGAGGCTGTGTCGTGCGTACCAGGACGAACGACCTTGGTCCCACTGAGGCCGATTTGTTCGAGAACCGTGTCTCGGAGCGGACCAACTACCGAGCCGGGGTCGACGATTTCGCCAAAGATTTTTTCTGGCAAACCAAGGCCATCGATCAGCTTCTGGGACCACGATTTGGTCACCGGGTTGAAAAGCTGGGTCGTGGTGGCGTTGGTCAGTTCGTTCCCTTTTTCACCGGTTAGCAGCCAATGGAACAAGTCGGGCATCATCAGGAAGTGCTCGGCGGCTTCCAAGATCGAACTGTTCGCCTCTTTCATGGCCAACAGCTGATAAAGCGTGTTGATCTCCATGAATTGCAGGCCAGACTCGGCGAAAATCTCTTCGCGGCTGACCTTGGCGAAAGCTCGCTCGAACATGCCGTTGGTGCGAGGATCGCGATAGTGGTAGGGATTGCCGAGTAGTTCGTCGTTGCGTCCTAACAGGGCAAAATCGACGCCCCACGTATCGACCCCCACACTGCTGATTTCGCTACCGAACTTTGTCCCGGAGGCGGTAAGGCCATCTTTGATGTTCTGCCATAAACGGAGCAGATCCCAGTGCAGGTGACCGGCCAAGGCAATCGGGCCGTTTTCGAAGCGGTGAACTTCCTCTAATTGCAGCGTAGAACCATCGAAACGGCCTCCGAGAACACGGCCACTGGAAGCACCCAGGTCAACAGCAAGGTAAGTCTTTTTGGACATATCTGAAAGTAAATTCTATGCAGGATGAGGGGGCAAAGTGGGCCCAAGGGATGGCCCAGCGAAGTAATGGGCATTGCAGTTTAATAGACGTAGGCGGTGTCAACAATCATCGCTCAGGGGCATAAATTCTAAACAAACTTTGCGATTCCCTATTCGCGATAACCTGGTAGACGGCGTAAAACTGTTGGAAGGCTGCCCCCTGGGTTGCCGAAACCAACAGAGATTCGACTTCTTTTGAAATATTGTTCAACCAACTAGAAAATCACCTGTGGACCCACTAGAGACCCTGGCACTCGATCTGATTGTGATTCTCGCCGCCGGATTCGTGTCTGGGGCGTTTTGCCGGTATTTCCACTTTTCCACAATTGTGGGGTACCTGATTGTTGGGGCGATCATTGGGGAAGGGGGGCTTCGGTTTCTGCATACCGAGAGCCACGATCTGCAGATGCTGGCCGAAATGGGGGCGTTGTTCCTGCTATTTTCGATTGGCACAGAAATCTCTTGGGAAGAACTTAAGCACGTTGGCCCCTGGATTTTGGTCGCAGGCTTCATCCAACTGATCGCGGTTAGTATTCCGGCTGGTGTTCTTTTTGCTTTGATCGGAATTCCATGGCAAGGTGCCTGCCTGATGGGGGCGGCCGTGGCATTAAGTTCGACGGTGCTGGTGTTTCGCGCCTTGCACGAACAGAACGTGGCATCGTCGCCAGCCGGTCTGCGGAGCGTGGGGATTCTGCTGTTTCAAGACATGGCGATTGTGCCGTTGATGCTGGCCGTGCCGCTGTTGTCTGCCTCAGGCGAACATTCGGTTTACGAGTTTCTTCGCCTCGGGGTGGTCTCGCTGCTGTTTGTTACCACGATTCCGGTGCTGGCTTTCCTCACTCACCGCTTCGCGCTTCCCTTGTTCTCGCTGCTGAGAAGCCGCGAATTGCTGCTCTTGTTCGCCTTGGCTCTGTTAGGGGGCGGGTGTTTTGTGGCCCATCGCTTGGGCTTGCCGGCGGCGTTTGGGGCGTTTGGGGCTGGTTTGATTTTGGGGGGAAATCGCTTTACTCAGCAAGTCGACGCGCTGACGCTTCCCTTTCGCGAGAGTTTTGCGGCGGTGTTCTTTATCTCTCTTGGAGGGCTGCTTAATTTTGCCCTGCTGATTGACGATCCGCTGGTGGTGATAATCGGCTTTCCGCTGGTTCTGATCGTAAAAACGATCGGAGCCGGACTAGCGCTACGGCTTTCCGGAATGAGTTGGAAGGTAGCCGTGCTAATGGGATTAGGGCTATCGCAAATCGGTGAATTGAGCTTTTTGCTGCTCTCGGCTGGAATGGCCTCGGAGTTGATTACTGCCACCAACTACAACCAGATGTTGGTATTGGCGATTGGTACGATGATTCTTACGCCGGGCTTGATTAAGTTTGCGATTCGCAAGCTGGGAGACCATCAAGCGTTGCATACCAAGAAGGAAGAAAAGCCAATCGAGGCACGGGAAGAAATTCGCGAGGCGGTCATCATCGGTGTCGGCCCGGTCGCGCGGCAAGTCGCTTCCCGAATTGAAACCTCAGGGGCCGATGTTCGCTTTATCGATCTGAATTCGGTCAATACCTATCCCTTGATCCAAGCCGGTTTTCGCGCTGTCACCGGCGATGCCACCAAGCGATCTACCTTGCGCGAAGCGGAAATCGCGCATGCCAATTTGGCCTTAGTGGCTGTGCCTGACGATGAAGCCTCGGTGCAGATCGTTAAGAACATCCGCAGTATGAACCGTCACTGCACGATCTTGGCTCGCTGTCGATACCAACGAAATCGTGAGCGTCTGCACTTGGTCGGGGCCGATTACGTAACCGACGAAGAATCGCAGACTGCTTTGATGTTGATCGGCATGATCGAGAAGCTGGAAGCCAGTCATTCTTTTTAAGGTCGTTACCTCTAGCTAGGGGGTGGGGGTTCTGCTGCGTCCCCTACAACCGACAGAATTCATCCTGAAGATCGTTGCCCTATGTAACCGATGACAATTCACGGCATCGAACCCATTGTTGACTAAGTTGGTCATGATAGTTAACAATGATTTCTCAGGGCAAAAACCCATGCAATTGATTAGCCTAACTACGGACGTCCCAATTCAAGTGAATGCCATGTCGGCCGGCAAAGTAACTCAAGCTACAGACACGACTTCCGAGATGCTCCAGCCTACGCCAGAGCTGTTTGCTGAATTGGAAGAAGCTTCCCAGCGGCTCGAAACGGCGGATCCAGCGGAGATTATTCGCTGGGGGGCCGAGCGATTTGGGTTAAAGCTAACGATGGGAACCGCTTTTGGCCCGGAAGGGTGCGTTATCCTTTACCTGCTTTCGCAGGTTGCCCCAGACACCCCGGTGTTCAATCTCGATACCGGCTATCAGTTTCAGGAGACGCTCGACGTGCGGGATCAGATTCGGGAAAAGTTCGGCATCGATGTCGAACTGCTCAAGCCCGAACACACGGTCGAAGAGTACGAGCAATTGCACGGAGGCCCGCTCTATAAGACGAACCCGACACAGTGCTGCTTCGATCGAAAGATCAAAGTCTTGCAGCGTGGGGCAGCGGGGAAGCATGCCTGGATCAGTGCGATTCGCCGCGATCAAAGCCCTGACCGAGCCAAAGCGAGCATCGTGGGCTGGGATAAGAAGTTCGGCCTAGTGAAAATCAACCCGCTCGCAAACCAGACGAAGTCGTGGGTTTGGCGAATGATTACCGAGCATGACGTTCCTTACAACGTGCTGCACGACCAAGGCTACACCAGCATCGGCTGCTGGCCTTGCACCCGGGCCGTGATGGCTGGCGAGGACGAGCGAGCCGGGCGTTGGAGCGGGACCGGAAAGACTGAGTGTGGGTTACACACCTTGGACGATAGCCCCAACGTATAAGTGAGTGATGAACGTTTCGGCGAAAACAGAATACGCATGTATCGCGATGGTCGAACTAGCGGCCCGCTACGAAGCCGGCCAGCCAGCTCGCTTGCGCGAGATCGTCGAAGCCCAAGGGATTCCGCAGCCGTTTCTCGTCCAGATCATGGCCCAACTCAAAGCTGCCGGACTCGTGCTTACTACGCGTGGTGCGACCGGCGGTTATCGGCTCGCCAAGTCCCCTGATCGCATTACGCTGGCGGATGTCTTTCACGTGATCGAAGGGGCAGGGGATCAGGCCGATTCCAACCTGCAACGGCCAACGCCAGCGACTGAGGCATTATGCGGCGTTTGGAGCCAGATTTCTCAGGCCCGCGCAAAGATTCTTGAAGAAGTCACCCTGGCCCACCTAGCTGCCCGCGTTGCTGATCAGCCTGACGAAATGTTTTATATCTGAAACGATTAGCTACGGCAGCCGATGCCCCATTTTGTCTCGTTTGGTGTCGAGATACTTTTGATTGTGGGGATTGGGTTGCGGCATGATCGGGACCTGGTCGACTACTTCTAGATCGAACCCGCCATAGATAAACGCGTCGGTTTTCTTCGGGTTATTTGTTAGCAGGCGGATTTTGCTTAGGCCGAGGTCTTTCAAGATTTGAATCCCTACGCCGTAGTCGCGCATGTCGCTCTTGAAGCCTAGGGCGTGATTGGCTTCGACCGTGTCGAGCCCTTGATCTTGCAGGGCGTAAGCCCGAATCTTCGCTTTCAGGCCGATGCCACGTCCTTCCTGCGGCAGGTAGATGACAGCGCCGACTCCTTCTTCGCTGATACGGCGAAGGGCCATATCAAGTTGGTCGCCGCAATCGCAGCGGAGCGAGGCAATTAGGTCACCGGTAAAGCAGCTGCTATGCAGACGAACCAAAGGGGCTTCGACCGAAGTAAGATCACCCATGGCCAAAACGACCGGTTCCTGAGTTTCGTATTTCACATCGTAGACGATGATTTCAAAATCACCGTACTTGGTGGGAAGATGGGCCTGGGCGCCCCTTTCCACGAGCTTTTCATTAACACGTCGATGGGAGATCAGTTGTTCGATGGAAATGATTTCCAGGTTGTGCTTCTTAGCCAGGGCGGTCAGTTCGTCGCGCGAGGCACGGTCTCCTTCTTCGTTGAGTATTTCGCACAACGAACCAGCAGGCGTTAGGCCGGCCATGCGAGCCAGGTCAACCGAGGCTTCGGTGTGTCCAGCACGTCGCAGTACCCCCCCTTCTTTGGCTAATAGGGGATAGACGTGTCCAGGTCGCACGAAATCATCCACGGTTGAATTGGGATCGACCATCGCCATGATGGTATCGGAACGTTCGCGCGCGGTGATGCCGGTGCGAGCCGTTTTATGATCGATGGGCGTGGTGAACGCGGTACGGAGCGGGGCGTTGTTGTTTTCGACCAGCGGCGTCAGCTCTAAGCGATCGCAAACATCGGGTAAACAGGCCGCACAAAGCAGGCCGCGGCCTTGGGTGATCATAAAATTGACCACTTCAGGGGTTGTTTTTTCTGCCGCAGCGACAAAGTCCCCCTCGTTTTCCCGGTCTTCCGCGTCGACCACAATGATGACTTTTCCGGCTTTGATCGCGTCGACGGCAGCCTGGACGGTGGAGAATCGGTGAGTCACGGGAAGCAGTCTCCTGAAAACTTAGGGCAATGCCGATCAAAAAAAGGATGCCCTTCGCGATCGTCGGGGTTAATAATTGAGCTAGTTCGGCGGGATAACTTATTATAAGAGCCGTGCATTCGCGGCATAGTTCACCTTGACGGAGTCCATTGTGGCTGGTCGGAAAATCATAGCATTCGTCATCTTCTTGCAACTCGTGGGTGGGGCTTGGGTTCAAGCTCAAGAGCCTGCGGTGCGGATGGTCCCGAATCAGCTTGTTGTCGAGCGAGACGACAAGCGATTATGGGCAGACGTTTATTTACCAGCTGGAGAAGGACCTTTTCCTGCCGTGCTGATGATTCATGGAGGCGCTTGGGCAGGTGGCTCGCGGAGTAATATGGCGGCAAATGCCATGTTTTTGGCAAACCATGGATATGCCGTGGCTACGATTTCTTACCGTTTTGCCCCGAGCCATATTTTTCCGGCTCAGCTAGAAGATTGTCAGGCAGGTCTGAATTGGCTGGTTGAAAATGCGGAACAATTTCAGATCGATACCAATCGATTGGCAGGCTGGGGACACTCTGCTGGTGGCCATCTGGCTTGTTTGATTGCCGCCATTGAAGCGGAAAAAGTGGGGGCTTCGCCTCTGTTGAAAGCAGTGGTCGCCGGAGCAGCTCCCTGTGATTTCACTCAGGAACCACTTCAAAGCAATCGTTTGTCGTTCTTTCTGGGGGGATCTAGGGAAGAGAAGCCAAGCACGTATGTAATGGCCTCTCCGGTTGCGCATGTAACGGCTAAATGTCCACCAATCTTCTTCTTCCATGGCACAGAGGATAACCTCGTGCCGATTCAGGAAGCCGAGGCCATGCACGACAAGTTGTCGAGTTTGGGAGTTCCTACCGTGTTCTACAAATCGCTGGGAAGAGGGCACATTGGTAGTTTGATCGATCCAGACGCTCGGCGAGAGGCATTGAAATTCCTCGACGGACAACTCAAACTCGGTGGGTCGTGATCGACCTGAGGCGTCTTTCTGGTCCCTGGTTGCACGTCAGGAAGGCGGTTCAATGGAAATCTACCGCGTTCTTTTCATGATGCCGGTTCGCTTGCCGCGAGCCCCTTTGAGACGGCGGGAAACGCATGAGTGACGCGGAGAGCCAGGGACCGGGACTCGATGTGGAAGAATACATCGAGCAACAGCATTTCTTTCAGGGAATGCAAATTGGTTTGGACGACAATCGTCCCATGCAAGACATTCTGAAGTCGGTACGTGACGAAATCTTGGTGACGACGAAGTTACCGATGGCGATCGACTATTTGGCGGCCGAATTACGGCACAGTGGGCTTTTCTATCCCGCCATGAAGCGATTGGCTCACTATTTTACCGGCTTTCAGGCATTTATCGTGGAATCTTCAGAAGACGATCGAGGGAAGTTCGACTTTCTCTCAGGGTTGGAAATTCTGAAGCTAGAAGCGAAATTACGGGCTGGGCATGCGACGGCGCAATCTCTCTTTCTCTATCAATTCGAGACCATTTGCCGTCATCGCTTGAAGTACGACCAGGGATTCGCTGCGATGGCCAACGACCCGCTTTATGACCAATATTGGCGGGCTTTCCTGGAAGTTAATCGTCGGCGTGTTGGGCTGATCGACATTGCTGACATGATTTATACCCGCAGCGAGCATTACATCACGCAGCAAGTTCGCCGAGGGGGAAAGCTGCCTGGTTCTGACTTTCCGCCTCTGTTTGGTGAGCGCGAAGGACGTATTGCCTTAGCGAATCGTAAGCGAGATCCACTGCTTCTCTTTTCCGCCCTGCAAAGGCAACTGGGCTACCCCAAAGTGCCGGTGAAACGCAAGGTGGACGAAGCACAGTTCCAAATCCCCCAAATGATGCGGCGGATGGAGCGACTAGAGGCACGCATTAAGCTGCTAGAAGATGAAAGCCGGGGAGGGATCGACCTGACGAAGTTCTACGAGCCGGAAAAGGGACCGCCTAGCTTCGGCGACTTCAACGACTGATAGCATTGCCAGCAGCAAAGAAGCTCGCCTTTCGGTCTTCATGAAATTCTGAAATCAGATTAGGGGTGTCATTTGCTAGGCATCGCATGCGGTATTTTCTGCCTATTTTGCCACGGTTATAGCGATCGACTTGTTCTCCGCTTAGGGGGATATTGTTAGACTATATCAGTGCGTGAACCCCGAAAAATCGGCATAACCGGCAAATTTGTCACAGAAACGATAGGTGCCTCGTCGAAATCAGATTTAGTCAACTTTGTGCGTTGGCTAAGTGAGGTTCGGAAGTCACTAAGACCAGGTAGAAGGCGGATCGTTGCCGTTTAGGGTGGCGATTAATCGGCTTTTTCAGAGGCCATGAAGAACAAAGCGGATTTCGTCCGGCAGTTCTCTGACGGTTATTTTGTCTACCAGAACAAGGTGGATGAAGTTTCGGTCGCAGGTGCGCTGCTATCTGAATCAGCCCCGAAGGAATCCCTTCGGAGGCACGCCTCAGCTGTCGAAAGCGGTTATGACGCCCGATTTGCGGCAAGTCGCTTTTCACGCTTCGCGATAGCTTCGCACGTCGATAGTTTAAGTCTTTCTTGCCGGCGTCACTCCCAGATCGGGAGCGTAGCGAGCCCAATTTGCCTGGCAGCGATTCGTACTATTTGGTTAAGTAGTTACTCACAAATTCACGAATCGTTATCCCATTTGCCAGCATCACGATATCAGTCCCCAGGAAAAGATCTGAGCCACGCGAACTTATCACTGGCATCGAGATCTTCATTACTTCATTAGAAATCCCGTTGTTCCTCGGATACCCCGATAGATCATGTCCACCACCACCGACGAAAACGCCACTGCCCTAAAAGAGATTCAGCCTTTAGAAGAAGCGACGGTTCGTTTCTGCGGCGACTCTGGGGATGGGATGCAGTTGGCCGGGACTCAGTTCTCGAATACTTCTGCTCTCGCAGGGAACGATATTGCCACGTTCCCTGACTTCCCGGCTGAAATCCGGGCACCACGGGGAACCTTGGCCGGGGTGAGCGGATTCCAGATTCACTTCGCTTCGCACGATATCTTCACACCGGGCGAAACGGTTGACGCCTTGGTGGCGATGAACCCGGCCGCTTTGAAGACGAACTTGGGCGACCTGAAACGCAACGGTGTGTTGATCATCAACAGCGATGCGTTCGATAAGAAATCTCTCGGTCAGGCTGGCTACGAAAACAACCCGATTGGAGATGACTCGCTGAGCGGCTTTCAGGTGTTTGCTGTCCCGATGACCAGCATGACTCGGGGGGCCGTCGACGGTTTAGACCTGAGCGTGAAGGAAGCGGATCGTTGCCGCAACTTCTTTGCCATGGGGTTGGTCTTCTGGCTATATGGACGCTCGATGGAGCCGACTTTGCGTTTTATCGACGCCAAGTTCTCGAAGCTGCCGGCGATTGCCGAAGCCAACCGCCGCGCGATCAAAGCGGGCTATCACTTTGGCGAAACGACCGATGCGTTCCGTAGTAGTTATAAAGTCGAAAAAGCCAAATTGCCTGCCGGCACCTATCGCAACATGACCGGCAACCAGGCCCTGGCTTGGGGCTTGATGAGTGCAGCGAAGTTGAGTGGCAAGAAGCTGTTTTTGGGTTCGTATCCCATTACGCCTGCTAGTGATATCTTGCACGAGCTGAGCAAATACAAAAACTTCGACGTGCTGACGTTCCAAGCGGAAGACGAGATCGCGGCCGTATGTGCAGCGATTGGTGCGGCTTACGGTGGCGAGATGGCGTTGACCACCACCAGCGGTCCCGGCATGGCCCTGAAAGGCGAAGCCATGGGGCTGGCCATGATGTTGGAATTGCCCCTGGTCATCGTCGACGTTCAACGAGGTGGGCCAAGTACCGGTTTGCCGACTAAAACGGAACAAGCCGACTTGTTGCAAGCTATGTTCGGCCGCAATGGTGAGTCGCCGATTCCCGTGATCGCCGCATGCAGCCCAGCAGATTGCTTTGATGTGGCTATCGAAGCTTGGCGAATTGCCACGCGTTTCATGACCCCCATCATTATTTTAACCGATGGGTACATTGCCAACGGAAGCGAGCCTTGGCGAATTCCCAAGGTAGACGATTTGCCCAAGATCGAGATCAAGCATCCGGGTCCGCGCAACGAAGACGACCCGCCGTTTATGGCCTACAAGCGTGACGAAAAATTAGCACGTCCGTGGGCAATCCCCGGTACCCCTGGCTTGATGCACCGCGTGGGTGGTCTCGAAAAGCAAGACGGCACCGGTAACGTTAGTTACGATCCACAGAACCACCATCACATGGTGAAGACGCGGGCTCAGAAGGTTGCCAACATCGCTGATTTCGTGCCCGAGCAAGAGTTGATGGGCGCTGAAAGCGGCAAAGTCTTGGTACTGAGTTGGGGAGGGACTTATGGTTCGTGCCGCACAGCAGTAGCTCGATTGCAGGCTCAAGGGAAAGCGGTGAGCCATGCTCACTTGCGATATTTGAACCCTTTCCCGAAGAACCTGGGAGCGATCTTAAGCAGCTTTGAACAGGTTTTGATTCCCGAACTCAACCTGGGACAACTCCGGATGTTGATTCGCGATAAGTACCTGGTCGATGCGATCGGCTTGAACAAGGTGCAAGGTAAACCATTTACCACCACCGAAATCGCCGACAAGATCGAGTCGCTGCTCGGTTAACCTAACACCCTAACATTCAAATTTGCATAGAACTCCCATGATAGAGAAGCAATCCACCATGGCATCCGCAGAACTGCCCGTTTTGAAGCCCGCGGACTACGGCACCGACCAGGACGTGCGTTGGTGCCCCGGCTGCGGTGACTATTCGATTTTGGCCCAAATGAAAAAGGTCATGTCGAACCTCAACATGAGCCGTGAAGACACCGTCTTCGTTAGCGGTATCGGTTGCAGTAGCCGCTTTCCGTACTACATGAACACGTACGGTATGCACAGCGTGCATGGCCGTGCCCCGGCATTTGCCACCGGCTTGAAGTCCTCTCGGCAAGACCTGACCGTTTTCGTGATCACCGGCGATGGCGATGCGTTGTCGATCGGTGGTAATCACCTGATGCACGTGCTTCGCCGCAACGTGAACTTGAACATTATCTTGTTCAACAATCGGATCTATGGCCTGACCAAGGGGCAGTACTCGCCTACTTCCGAAAAGGGAAAGGTTACCAAGAGTACACCGATGGGCGCGATCGATAATCCGATTCACCCACTTTCGGTGGCTATCTCTTGCGAGGCGACCTTCGTGGCGCGTTCGATTGATGTGCATATCAAGCACCTTGCTCAAACGTTGGAGCGAGCTGTCGCTCATAAGGGTGTTTCGTTTGTCGAGGTCTATCAGAACTGCAACGTGTTTAACGACGGTGCCTACAAGTGGGCCACCGATAAAGACACGAAGATGGATACCGTGCTTGAGCTTGAGCATGGCAAGCCACTGATCTTTGGAAAAGACCGTGACAAGGGGATTCGCTTGAACGGCATGACCCCGGAAGTGGTCGAGTTAGGCAAAGGGATCAGTGAAGATGATTTGCTGTTCCATGACGAAAAGACCGCCGATCCGACGTTGGCCTATTTGCTGACTCGGATGTCTCACCCAGAGTTTCCCGAGCCGATTGGTGTACTGCGTGATATCGACGCGCCGTGCTACGACGAGGCGATCAATTATCAAGTTGCCCAGGCCAAGGAAGTTCGCGGAGAGGCAAGCTTGGACAAGCTGTTCAACTCGGGCGATACCTGGGTGGTTGAGTAGTAGACAGGCCTGATTAACCCAATAAACAGAAGAGTCGGTCACCTTAAATGGGACCGACTCTTTTTCGTGGTTCCAGGCAACTCGCAAGCAAGCTGCCAGTTATAGCGGTTTCAACGGCGGCTTGCTTTTCACGCTAGCGGATTTCCCTTAGGTTCCGATAACTGAGACAACCAACGATTCAATTAACAAAGCAGCCCACCAGCGCTGCCGCCGGTGTTTGTTTTCCGGCGAAAGAGGTTGTCACGGAGGAAAGGGAATCTTGCCATGTGGCGTTCGCTATTTTTGGCAGTCGGGATCACGCTGATCATTGTCGGGGCCGAGTGCTTGGTCGTCGATTCGGCCATGATGGCCAGCGAGGGAGGTCCTAAGCCATTCACCCCGCCTGATTGGGCTCCTTGGAGCATGATGTCGAGCGGCGCAATTGTGATCCTCTACAGCTTTACCATTCCCAAACGAATGAATGGTTAAGATCCAGCTTGAAGGGATCCGTTTTCAGCAAGGGATGATCTATCGCTACCGCTTTTTGGTGACTTCGAAACAAAAACGGCGACCGCAAAGCGGCCGCCGAATGTTATTGCCGAACAAGTCTAACTAAGTGGCGATGCCGACCTCACTTCTCTTATCGCCCTTCGCGGACCCGGTTGAAGTATTCTTCGGCATTCTTCTGGTGGTCTTTCGAGAGCCGCGTTTCGGTCAACGCATCGCCACCCAGGGACGATTCGGATTCCATGGCGGCCTTAATATCGATTAGCGTGCGGCCTGCTTTGTTTTTGCCATCGACGTAATCGACAATCACCCCTTTGCCATTTTTCGGATCGGCACGAACCTGAGAATCGTACGAACCGGTCTGATTTTCTTCTTCCGGGCGGTCGCCTTGCCCCGGGCCTTGTCCTAAGCCGTTGCCTTGGCGTTGGCCCATCATGCCTTGTCCCATCATGCCAGGCATGCCTCCTTGGCAGGCTTTGCACATTTGGTCACGAGCCATTTCCATTTGATCCATTGCTTCGTCCAGCATTTCCAACTCGTCGAGCTGAGCTTGCAGTTCTTGCATGTCTTGGGCCATCTTGTTGAGCTGATCAGCGGCGGCTTGCTGCTGGCCGTTCTGCATTTGCTCGGCTGCCTTGGCGAGCTGATCTCCCATTTGCTGCATCCGCTGCATCTGCGAGTCTTGCATGCCCATTTGGTCGAGTTGCTTTTGCAGGCGTTCTGCTTCTTTCTGATCGCCTGCTTGTTGGGCTTGGTTGATCTGCTCTTGTAGGGCCTTTTTGGCGTCGGCGTGGGCTTTGGCCATCTCTTGCAGCTTTTTGCCCATTTCCCCAAGTTGTTTCTGCAGTTGTTCTTTTTCGGCTTTGGTCAGCTGATCGTTGTTTAGCTTGTTTTGCAGGTCCTTCATCGCTTGCAGGGCATCCTTTAGGTCACCCTTCTGCATTGCTTTGGCGAGTTCTTCGGCGGGCCCACCCTTGAGCATGTCTTTCAATGCTTCCAGCTTCTTTTTGAAGTCTTCGCTTGAAGCCAACTCGTCGCGGCGTTTCTTAAGTTCCTGGGCCAAGTCGTTCAGTTCCAGCAAGGTTTCTTTCTGCTCGACCTTGTCCTTTTTGGCGATATCTTTGGTCCCTTCTTCCAGTTTACGGAAGAGTTCCTCAGCTTCTTTCAGACCCTTTTCTTCCGCTTCTTTCTTTCGGTCTTGCAGCTCCTTACGAAGCTGGTCCGCCGTTTTTTTGACGACCTTGGTTTGTTCCGCGTCGAGCTTTCCGGTGTTGGCTTCCGCTGTATTGGGATCGATTACTGCATCCGGAATGAACAACGCCATCAGCAGAGCACCTGCCATCACCACAATTGGGGTCAGACCGCCCCAACCGCTACGGATCGGAAACCGTTCGGAAACATCGATGCGTTCCACTTGGTGGGCCGCATCGTTCATCAGGGCTTGTCCCCATTGCGTTTGACGAGACTCTTCGTCCATCGAGAGTGAGCTAGAGACCCGTTCTTTCAAGCCGTAGCGAATATCGACTTCAATGGCTGCCGCCAACGAAGAAGCACGTTTTACGTAGGTCCAGATACTAGCCGCAATCAGCCCTACCGCGCCGGCACCACCGATCCAACTCCACATCCAGGCAAAAGGATCGACCCCTAAGTGCCAGATTTTTGGGACGAGCACCGCCACTGCTGCTAGGCTCATCGTAACGGAGAGGCAAATGATCAACCTTCCAACGAATTGCTGTAAGATCATTCGCCATTGGGCTTTACGAACGTGCTTTTGCAGCGTATCCATCAGCGTCGTTCCTTTGAGTTTCAATGCAATTCGGGGGGCTCTTGCCTACCTAATCGTACGCAAGACAGGTTCATGATTAAGTGTACCGGAAAGCAACCGGAGAAATCCACTGATTTTCGCCGCAAAATCACCGATTCCAGGTACTGAAGTTGCAGTGGTGTTTCCGGCAGAGTTGCGGGTAACATGAAATGTCAGCGAGGTTTCGCTCTTCTTTAGACGGTCTTCCCCGAGCGGGGGATTCTTGTTTTTGTGAAAAGCAAACCCAGAAGAGCCTTAAAGATGAGTGCCAAAGCGCAAAGCCGAGCAACTGCTGCTGTTCTCCCCCAGCCTAGCCAGCGTCCCCAGGCGGATGTTGTGATCTACGATGGGGATTGTGTTATTTGCACCGGCGGAGTCAAGCTTCTTCATCGATTGGACTGGTTTAAGCGCCTGGCTTATCTTTCTTTGCACGATCCCCAGGTTTCGGAGTTTGCCCCAGAGCTTTCTTTCGAACAAATGATGGAAGAGATTTGGGTGATCGATCAACTTGGCCGAAGACATAGCGGAGCAGAAGCGTTTCGCTATTTAACGCGACGATTAGTTTTGTTGTGGCCGGTGATGCCTCTTTTGCATATTCCTGGTTCGCTTCCGTTATGGAAATGGATCTACCAAAAAGTGGCGGCTGCGCGGTATCGTTTCGGCAAGATGTCCGGCGAGGATTGTGGGGATGCCTGTGAAGTTCACTTTGGCCCGCGCAAGCCGGAAAACAAAACTAGCTAATTGATGTGAGCGTGTTTGTTCAGAAGGAACCCTGTCGATGTTTGATCTTCGCAAGCACCTCTCTCACGGATCCGGCAAGCCGAAGGCCATTCGACGCGTCGGCATGCAGTCTCCCATCATCGAGACCTATCAGGACTACCAGGTCGAGATCTCAGAGCGGCCAGCTAGTCCGATCTCGAAGCGAGTATGCTTCAGCGTAAAGATCGACGGCGGAGAGCCGCTGTTGCAAGCTTATCTGACAGGGTTTCTAACGGAAAAAGCGGCGCGAGCGGCAGCTCACGCAGAGATCAAAAATCTGGACTTCAAATACGGCCAGTACAATTCGCCCATTCAAGGCATTCTCAACAGCCTCAAGCAGCAACGGGCTGTCCGTCGGCTGCGTGATTTCAACAGCCGACGTGGCTAATGGAGCGTTGCAGTGAGTTGTGTCGGCAGCGATCTAAGCTGCCGATTTTTTCTCGACGAGAGAATCGGAACTGCTCGAATCGTCCTCGACATAAAGCCGTCGGTAGGTCTTGCTGCTGAGGATTAGTTCTTCGTGAGTTCCGGTTGCCTCGATCTGGCCGTGATTCATCACAACGATACGACTGGCCAGTTTCAACGTACTAGCACGATGGGTGATTAGAATTGCCGTTCGTCCGACAATGCAGTTTTTTAGACTCTCGTGAATCAACCGTTCACTATCCATGTCGATTTGGCTAGTCGCTTCGTCCATGATGATGATATCTGGATTTCGCAGCAGAGCTCGCGCGATCGAGATTCGTTGACGTTGCCCGCCAGAGAGGCTCGTACCACGGTCGCCACACATCGTGTTGTAGCCATCGGACATGTGGGTTTGCACAAATTGATCGACGTAAGCCAACTTAGCTGCTTTCAACACCTCTTCATCGGTCGCATCCATATTGCCGTAGCGAATGTTCTCGCGAATCGATTCGTCGAAGAGCACCGTCGACTGTGTTACGAGCGCGATTTTTGAACGTAAATCGTGCTGAGCGAATTGTCGCAGGTCGGTTCCCCCAAGCAGCACTTGGCCGGAATCGGGGTCGTAGAAACGCATTAATAAATTAATGATCGTACTTTTCCCACAGCCGTTGGGGCCTACGATAGCAATCGCTTCTCCTTGAGCGATGGTTAGGTTCAGTTTCTTCAGCACTGGTGTGTCTTCGATGTAGCAGAACTCCACATCTTTCAACGTGATATCGCGACCAACGCTTGCGGTGGGGATGGGATCTTTGGGATCGGAAATAGGCATTTCCATTTGCAGCAAAGGGTAAACCAACTCGGCACTAGCGATACCAGCTTGAATCGCTCCGAACACATCACCTAGTTTTCGTAATGGGTCGGTACAGCCAACAAGCAATGCGTAGAACGCGAGAATCGAACCGAGCTCCATCGGTTTGTCGGCCAAGGGAATTCCGAAAATATGAGTTTCCTTATTCAATACCAAGTAGCCCCCGGCAATCAAAGAAAGGCAAACCATGCCCAAGCCGAGAACTTCGTTGTTCACTCGCACCATCGAATTGAAGAACCGGATTTTGACTTGCTCCCAATAGGCCTGGCGTGATTTTTCCTCGAAGCGAGCTTGCTCGTATTCTTCGGTGCCATAAGCTTTCACCACGTAATAACCGTGCATAATCTGAATAAAGAACCCGGTAATTCGGGCATTGATCATGATTTGCGATAGGTTCAAATTCTTGATCGTGCGGGCCAAGCGGTACAGCACGAAGGCTGCCGCCGGAGCAATCAAGAGCGAAAGGATCAATAACCGCCAGTTGATATAGGCAGCCCCAGCTAAGCACGCGACCATTTTGATTGGTTCGCGAACCGTCTTACCGAACAAGATCTCCAGGGAGCCACCAATCGAGGCGACGTCGCCGTTCATGCGGCTGGTGGAATCTCCGGTTGAAATATGAGTTTTGCCCAGGCGAACTTCGAGCAACTTCTTGAAAAGCTGTTGCTTAAGATCGAGTGTCGTTAATTGAGTGGCCCGCGCGACGAGCATCATACTGAGCGAGAGAAAAATCCCTTTGAGAACGGTACCAACCAGCAAGAACGCCACCAGCGCCAACAACGTGTTGAAGGGACCATGAGGAGCATAGGCGTCAATATAGGGCCTCGATTTGTTGACATTCCCTAATTTCGACTCCCAGCTTTTGAGCTCGGTTTCTGCGAAATCACGAGACGCTTTCAGCTTAGAAATTTGGGCTGGGTCTTGTGCCGCAGCGATTTTCTGGTCGAAGTCAGCGATTTCAGCTTCGACTTCTGCGATCTTTTCGTTGCAGTTGTTCGTTTCGGTCTCGGCCCATTCGTGCAGACTTTGCCCTTTAAAGATCACCTCTGCGAACGGATAGACAGCCCCGATGTTCGCTCCCCATAACACACCAACTAACAGAGAGCAAATCAGCGAACCAATGATCGACCAGCGGTAGTGGGAAACACAGTGGCGTATTGCGAGTAGCAGGTAGTTCATGCTTGAATCGTGCAATTTCTGAGCCGGCAATCGTACGATGCCATTGGCAGCGTACTACACCGTCGGGCGTCGCCTTCGGCTAGGGCACATCCGTGGCCTCTGCCAGCATGGCGAAATTAGGAACCGGAGAAAGCTACAACGATTCGCGATGTCCAGCAATATCAGTCACCAGCATCAAGCTATTTCCTAGCAGATGCTAGCAAACTATTTGCCCGATTCCTTCTTCTGGGCCAGCATCTGCAGCATGTTCTCTGCTTCGGTTACCCCTAAAGCGAAGGAGGTGCCCAGCATTAACTGCCCTTTGGTGTCGTAGTGGACGGTGTCTGCTAGCAGGGGCATTCCATCGGTAGAGACATTCCAGACTCCAGAGATCGCGCGAGGAGAGCCAGATCGCATATCAGCTGCTTGTTGAGCTTGGCGGATTGCCGAGCGATGGGTGAAACGTTCCAAAGGTGGATCGTGCGGTAGGATCTCGCCCATCACAAAGGGAACCGGACCGCTGGCACAATCTTCTTCAATTCGCCGTTTGAGGAGGTCAATCGATTGATCATAAGTGAGCGCTGAAACTTCTTGCTTGGCGTCTGCTTCGCCCTGCATCCAGACAATCCCACGCAGCCGAGGTGTTTTGCCTGCCTGCTTAAGGGCCGTTAACGCTGCTGAAAACTGGCCGTGGAGTCGTTTGTAGTGATTGCCACGGTTCGGATCGTCTGCGGCTTCTCCTGGATAGAACGTGTTGCGATTGGGGCCTGGCTCCGCTCCCATCCATTTTCCGCCATGAAATCCGGCATGTAAGGGCTGGCCGCTAAGAGCGAACTTTACGATGTAGAAGGTTTGGTCTGGATTAAGAGTGCCCAGAGTGTGAGCGAAACCAAGTTCAGGCCCGAACCGGTCTTTGCCATTTAGATTAAGTTGCCCTGGATCAAAGGTGACAAACGCTTCCCCGTTCCAATACTGGACGTTGGGAACCGGCGTTTGCCAATGCTCTGGCAATTGCTCTTTCCGCCCGCTACCAGCCATATTGGACTGTCCGGAAAGTAGATACACCTCCGCTACTTCCTGGGCGAACGTCAGGGAAGGAAGAGAGCAAACAAGGACGAGCAGCAGTAGAGCAGGGCGACAAAGCAGCATGGTTTTTTGTGGGGCAAGGAAGCGGGATGAGCGAAGTAGGGCTCTTATCGTACCAATTACCAAAACCATTTTGAAATAAAAAAATGGCCAGCAAAAACGCTGCTTCAAGCTGGGGCGTCCTATGGTTGGGAGTTGATGCTAAATGCTCGTTTTCGAGATTGGGGTATGTTTGTAATGAAAAATTTGATTTTCACGCTTAGCCTTGTCCTGGTAGCGTCGTTCGTCGGTGGTAACGCCGAAGGGGCGACTTTGTTCGTGCTTGAGGGGAATGCGAGCCGTGAGCCCATTCGGATGTCGATTGAAGACATCGCCACGATTCAGCCATCAGCGATTGCAGGCTCGGTAATCACCACTTCGGTCGAAGGACTGGCGCAAGCACGACTATACGACGTTCAAAAGATCAACGGCGAGATGCCGTTGTTAGGGCCTGCGAACAAGCGGGTCTTGGTTTTGCCGGTTGGCAGAGGCAAAGTGAAGGTCCACGTAAGAATCAAATCACCTACCAGCAACTCGCTGCAGATCGAGACCTACGAATTCGAGGTGAAATAGATCGGTTTCCGTAGCTAGATGCACAAAAAAAGCCCACACCGAAAGATGTGGGCTTTTCTAAAGCGGGTGAAGGGAATCGAACCCTCGTAACTTGCTTGGGAAGCAAGGGCTCTACCATTGAGCTACACCCGCAGGCGTACTTGATAATATACCGCCACTAGCTGCCAAAGCAAGGATGCCGCTTTGCTAATTCCACGGCTAGGGCAGGGAACGGTCGTACGGATCGATCGGGCTCTAACGAACAGGTTGCGCTTAACCTCCAGGTTTCTCGGCAGGTTTCTCTCCCGCGTCCTCCTCTATCGCGCACACTTTGGAAACTCTCCCGAGAACCAAATCCCGGTCGAATGCGGTATGTCTTGTTATTGGAAGGAATCTGAACGTATCTTTTGGCTGGCCGTGTACATTTATGTCACGGTGATGCTTGTGTCGTCCTTTCCCGGCACGGCCTCAGCCCAGACGATCTCGCGGCCGGCGACATTGGCCGAACTGAGCTGGGCAGCTGAAGGAGATCACCTCGCCGCAGCCGAGCGAGAGCAAGCGCAACAACGTCTCCGCGACCACTGCACATGGATGGAAAACCATTTACCATCGCAATGGGGCCGAATGGGATTGAAAGAGCGGGGGGAGTGGGTTTTTCAGTCGATGCACGATCAACTGCTGACTGGAGAGTACGATGAAGACCAGAACTTGCTTAGCGTGGCGCTGCTTGAAGGAAATTACAACTGCGTTTCGGCGACCATTCTCTATCAGGTGTTGGCCGACCATGCCGGCCTACCCACCATGGCGATGCAAACGCGAGGGCATGTCTGGTGCCGGCTGTTAAGTCGTCCCATTCTCGATATCGAGACAACGTGCCCGACTTGGTTCTTGTTGGAACCGCACGACCAAGAGCAAGCACCGGCAGTCCAAGCAGGCGATTCGGCAAGTGTCCTTTCCTCGCGTGGCTTAGCCGCCAAAATACCTTATAACCAAGCCAGCTTGGCAGCGGCTCAAAGCGAGTATTCTACGGCGATCCAGCTACTCGATCGCGCGTTGGCCCTCGATCCCCAAGACCCTGCCGCCATGAAAAACCGCGTGGCGATCCTCAATAATTGGGCGGTTCTTTGCGTTGGTCAGCATGATTGCGATCAGGCTTTCAAGGTGCTCCAACAGATCGAAGCTCAAGCTGTTGGCGACGAGCAATTAACAGAGAACCGCCGCCGCATTGTTGATGCTGTCATCGACCAATGGTGCCGCGATGGTCGCTACGAGGATGCCGTGCGTTTGGCGCAATGGAAGCCTGGGGAAAGCCGGCTTTCTGTACGTTCTATCTATGAGAGCTGGATCGATGATGCCAAATCGCGGGGCGAATGGTTCGAGGCCAAAAACGTTTTACATTCGGCGATGGCCGCTCTGAGCGACGATCCGCTATCCGTAGCCCAGCTTAAACGTCAATATCGGCATCTTCTCCCCAGCTAACGAGAATTGCGACCATCCGCAATCGTTTATCTTTAGATTTGCCATCAGCATATCATGAAGTATTTATTTCAATAGTTCCGCAGCGATTTTCGTGACGAAGGTAGCAGCAACTGCCTGGCCTTGCGGCTTAGCTATTGTGCCAGAATACGCCTGCCAGATTAAACCTGGCGATGGAACTCGTCGTACAGTCTCTAGTCTTTCGACTCCGATTTCCCCCACCAGGTGATGCACCATGGCGAATGGATCACACGCCGTTTCGATTGTGTCTGAGTTTGCTTTCAGCGCGATTCCTGCCTGTTCCGAATGCAGCGAAGTGAAAGTGCGTTCCACGGTAGGACAATTAATTGGTCGCATTCTTCCGAAGAAGATCACCGACGAACGCCGCAAGGACTTTCGATATCCGTATCCTCACCTCCTGTACATGACCCCAATCGACGCGTCTGGCCAGCCACTAAACGAGCTGACGACGGTGGTCGTCGGCAAGAACATAACGGAAAGAGGAATCGATTTTTATCATCGAGAGCCGTTACCCTATCGCCGTGTGATCTTGACGTTAGAGTCGGATGACGGCACCCGGGCTTCCTTAGTGACCGACCTGTTGTGGACCCGTTTTACGCGGCAAGGATGGTATGACAACGGAGGTCGCTTCTTGCACGTACTGGACCAGAATGGTCCCGATAGCTTGTCGGCCTAACGGGATTTGGGATCAGACAAGATTACGTGTTGAACTACTTCAACTTCCGTAGGGCTTGAAGCAACTCGATGTTTCCTTCCAGGTTATGGTGAACTTCCTCGATGGTGACCTCTTGGTTGCCATTGAGATCAAATTTCTTGAACAGCCCCAGCCCAACCAGCGTGACTTCGTTTTGCTGCACAATGTTGTCTCCGTTTTTATCGAAACGCCGGACGATATCTTGAGCCCGGTTGGCTAGATCTTTTTGGCTTGCCCCGAGAACTAAAAGTCCGATGCCAGGATCGGGGGCCACGCCATCTTTGGGAACTGCAACGTCGAAGTAGCCAATCATCATTTCATCACTCGTTTGATCCCCCCAGCGAACCGTTGTTGTTGGATCGGGATTAAACAGATTATTCTTCGAGTTGTCGAAATGCGCGACAGCGTGAATGTACGAACCTTTCGGCATCTCACGCGGTTCGGCCAGGATGTAGGCGGTTTGCCAGTTGAAATCGTAGTGAGGAATATCGATCAAAGTTTCTTCTTGCCCATCGGGAGAAACATACATGTAGCGGAAGGATTTGCCGCGTAGGTGCATGTGCGGCATGAAACCAAGCAATACCGTCTTGTCATCTTGAGAACGAGGAGAATCGGCTTCGACCTGGTGATTGGCGTCGCCAGGTGGAATCGCGAGACGACGCTGCAATGCGCTGGTTGTATGAATTTCGTGCTTCACCTCTTTTTCGTCGATAAAGGACAGCCCAAGTTGGCTGAGGTCTTCCTGAGGTGAGCCGATTGGCGTGTAGTGCATCTGAAAGATCAAAGCCGAGCCCGCTGGAATTCGCTTCGCCATGCCGTCAGGGTAGTTTTCAGCGAGCTTGCCCGGTACGTAGCCCACCAGAAAGCTGCGCGCTCCTCCTTGGAACTTCTCCATATTGGTACCGGGGGGAATCGCAAAGCAAAGGATGTGGTGAACAACTTGCAGATTGCCAGGGCGCAGTTCGGCTCCCTTAATCCAGACATCTTCCTTGAAGCCAGGATCGACGCGGATGTATTTGTATTCGACTTCCCCTTCCGCCGGGACTAGTTCTGGTTTCCCGGTCTGGGTGATATCTAAGATCAAGTCAGGCTTCTGTGGAAGTGACCAGCCTGGCACGAAGGTCTTGGGTTGGGGGAGTTGCTGAGGATCCCCTTGAGGGGCGCCTGCTTCTACCCAATCGAGAATGGTCTTTTTTTCCTGCTCGCTCAAACTTCGGTCGTTCGAGAAATGGCCATACTTCGGGTCCGCGTGCCATGGTGGCATCCGTTGATCCTCAACCACTTCCGCAATCATCTCCGACCAGCCCACCACCTCGTCGTAGTCTGTCAAGGCAAACGGGGCAATCTCGCCCTCACGATGACATTCAATGCAGCGATTTTGAAGGATTCGGGAAACTTGGTTCGAGTAAGTTACCTGGGCCGATTCGTCCGCTTCTAGGATTCGGCCAATATGGCAGCCCACCGGTTCGGTTTCCTTAACGGTAACGGGCTGGCCAGCGAGAACTTCCTGAATCGCGATTTTGAGATCGTCGCGGGTCGATCCTTCACGGACATTGCCCACCAGAAAATGATCGTCAACGCGGCCTCGATACTGAATGGTTCTCCCTTGGTCCAAAAGGATCACCTCAGGGGTTCGACGGGCGCCGACTTGGTCGGCTAAACGGTTGGCTAGGTCTTTCAGGAAGGGAATTTCCAGGGAATGGACCTTGGCAAAAGCGGCCATTTCGGTAATCGAATCGTGCTGATTGGCGTCGATGGCCAGAATGGTGACGCCGTCGTCTTTGAATTCCTGGGCCAGCTTTTGCAGCGTCACCGTGTACCTTTTCGCCACAGGGCATTCACATCCGATGAATGCCAGCACCACGACGTTACTATCGCTGTAGTCGGATAGCTTGTAGGTTTTGCCGCGAAAGTCTTTTAGCTCGAACTGTTCAATATGCTTGCCAATCGGTTGCGGTTCGATCTTCGATTCGCGGGCGAATGAAGAGACAGCGAGGAAACCGAAAAGAAAAGTGGCGACGGCGAAGCAACGAAGAGGATGGTTCACGATGCGAACACTCCTGGGGATGTTGAAGCGAAGGACTTCCTACTTCGTAAACTGTAACGAAGTAGAGAAAGTTTCGCCAACGAACAATTTTTCCCCAGGATTGGTCGCCAATTTCACCAGGCGGTTAGAACGTAGTCAGCTTGTTCACGCTGATATTAACCCCTTGGAAGGGGACGACGCCGTAGATGCCTTTCGTAAAGACCAACTCGATAAACTCGTCTGCCCACAAAATAGGGCTTTTGGGGACGATTACGATATCGGCGTCGCGAATCCAAAGTTCATCGGATGGGGCTGGGCGTTTGCCGTACAAAGCCCCTTTAAGATCAAGTTTGGTGGCCACCAAACGCCAGTCTTCGGCTCGACGAAAAACCACGATTTCGCGGAGGTTGGCCCCGACGTTCCAGCCGCCAGCCATGGCGACACTTTGAATTGCCGTAGTGGGACCGGTCAACTCATACCGACCTGGGTTGGGGACTTCACCCAGAACATACACAAAACGTGCTGCCCGTTGAATGAGTACCGGTGTGACCTCAATTCCTTCAATCTCGCGAGCATAACGTTCATCAATTTCACGCTTCAATTCGTCGAGCGTCAAACCTTGAGCCGGGATGCTACCGAGCGCGGGAAGCTGGACCGTGCCATCAGGAATGACTCGGCTGCTTCGCTGTTGACCACCGACGCCTGCCCGGCTGTCGACCGTGGCGCGAAGGTCTTCTAGCTTCGTATTGATTTTTACCGGAGTTACCGTGATCGAGGGAACTTTGTAGTACTTCTGGTACTTCTTTTCGAGGTCATCACGCACCTCTTGAATGCTGCGCCGAGCGGCCTGAACCCGTCCCAGCAGCATCACCGTAATAGAACCGTCCGGCATAACCTCGACCCGCTCGCGGTCTAACTGCTTGTCGGTTAAAGACTCGATCTTAATTTCGTCGCCGACATTCAGCCGGTAAACCTGACTGGTCTCTTGGCGTGATAAGCGAAAGACAAAGTCAATTTGGTCGTCGACACGCAAGCGATACTCGGGAACATGCGGCGTTCGTGCAGGACCAACGTATTCCCCTTGGGCAAACACCTGCCAAGGAATCGGACGCCGTGCGTTCCAATGCGGTTCCCCTTCACAGGTCGGGTCGGTCGAATCGACGCCAACCAGGATATCGCTCGTACGAGGATCGTAACCTTGCTCGGCGTATTGAGCCCAAGCTGGCGAGATGCAGAAAGCGAACACCAGTCCGCTGATGATAAAAATCGAGTTACGCATGGGAGGTCGAATCCTTGACCGTCTTATCGAGTCGATTGAGTAGTGCGACGCTGTGCGATCGGCGGAATGTTATCTGCGGGAACCGATTGCTTTAAGTTGGCATTGGCTTGGCCATGGCGCGCCATTTCTTCCGGAGTAACCCATCGGACCGTGTTCAGGTCGCCGTTTAGCTGAACGAATTGTTGAGCCATTTCCGCTTCTTGCTTGGCTCGCTGGGCTAATTCCAATTCTCCCAGCGTTTCGTGAATCGAAGCGAGGTTTTGCCAGATTTCAGGACGGGGAACCGATTTTACGCCTTGCAGCAAAGCTTGCTTGGCTTCCTCGAACTGGCCGTAACGTGCCAGCAACACGCCCAATTCGTTGGCTGCTTCAAAGTTCCGTCCATCGATTGCCAAGGCGGTTTGAAACAAGGCAATCGAGCGAGGCCCGATCAAGGTCCGATTGTCGCCGGCAGTTTGATACAGGTATTCCTGGATTCGCCCCATGCCAACCAACGCACGTGATGTTTCGGGAATGCCCGCACAGGCCACCATTAGTTTCTGCTGAGCAAACGAAAAATACTGTTGCGTTGCGGTAAGCGTGGTTTCGTGTTCTAGGTCTTTGTCTTTGAGCACCGGCGTGCGATGCGAGCTAACCACCAAGTCAAGATCGACATTCGCTTCTAGACGAGCCCCGGAGGGAATGAAGTCGCCCGCCTCGTCCAAGGCTGCCAGGGCTTCGGCCAAGGCATCGCTATGGCGGTGTGTTCGTTCCGCCGTATCGAGCGTTTGAGTCGCGAGCCGCAAGGCCTGAATGAATTCTGCCCGAGCGGAAAAGTAAGCACCTCGTTGGGCGAGAACTAAGCCATGATCGACTAGCGAGTTCATCCTTCCTCGCACGGCGATCAATGCATGATCGATCTCCGGACGTGATTGCGGCGGAGGTGTTACCTGTTCGGGCGAAGGTCGTGCCGGCTGCCGGGGGGCAGGGACAGATAGGCCAGGCCCTTTGAGGTCTTCGACGGTATTGCGTGCAGGCGCTAAAGCTGGATTGGCCGGAGTGGCAGCAGGAGCAAGGCTAACAAAGGAAGCTGGTGGTCCGCTGACGAATGGCCCCTGGGGAGCTTCAAAATCAAGATTGGGCTTGGGCTGCGCGTTATCTTGCGTGAATCGGCCTGTGGGAGGCAGGTTCCGAAGATAGTTTGGCTCGATGGTTTGACGTGGCACCGGCGCTGGTTGAGGAGCAACCGTTTCGAAACGCGGATGCGATTCAATCGGCGGGGCAATCCGCTGGGGAAGATCTTGGGGCGATGGTTCGAGTATTAACGCCGATTGTTGCGAAGGAGGAGCAATTGTCGGCGGATTCAAATCCAGCGGGGCTTGGGGGGTATCGAAGTGGCCTGGTGGTTGGCTGGGGCGATTTATTGGGGCTGCAGCGACTTGCGGTGTTATTTCACTTGGTGCGGATTGTTCCGGTTTGACCGAGCGCTCGATCTTCAAGGGAAAGCGAATCTTATCGAGCGAGACCGAAGGGTTGGGGGCCGACTCCGATTCGACCGGAGGAGTGCGCTCGGGCGAGATGTGCGGGTTATCAACGATGTTCTTGTAGGCTTCGCTGATGGAAAGGTGCGCTGCCAATTGGGTCATTGGACGCACATTGTCCGGCGCATTAAACGGTTGCGGAGCGGATACTGGGGTAACCGGTTGCTCTGGCTTGTTGGCAAGTTCCGAACCACGCTGACACCCGATAACGGTTGTAACCGTTAAAGTCAGCGCGATGGCAACTCTTCGAGCTGGGGGCAGAAGTCGATTCATCAGTCCATCCATGAAAGGGGACGGCAAGACACACTCCGATCCGTGGAATGAGGCCGTTAATTCCTATCAACGGAATCGACCAATCCTAAACGATGCAATCACTCAAATCGACGCAACACGGCTACCAACTAGGGCGCTGGGCTGGCACACCTGATACACATAGCAGGAGGGGAACCTTCCTAACAATCGTTACCATCCGCAAACGATGGATGGAAGACGATACGTGTGGTGGTGTTAAAATTCTCTAAGAATTCAATAAAAGACTACCTCTCAATCAATTGTAATCTACCCTTGGAAGATCTTAGATTGGGAGAAGTCGGCGCAGAATCTCGTAATATAGAGAGCGGAATTGAATACTCCAGCGGATCCACAATTCGATTGCTGTCCGATTCGCAGCCGCGTGTTGGTTGTGGATGACGACAAGCTTATTCGAACTCTCATCTGCGAGTTTCTGACGCGTGAAGGATACGAAATTGTCCAGGCTGCAAATTGCTTGGAAGCCCTTGAGCTATTAGAAGACCCCAAGCATAAATTCAAGTTCATGGTTACCGACTGGGAGTTGCCAGACGGTAACGGTATCGACTTGATTCGCCATGCTCGCCACTTGGTCCAATCGCATTACATGTATATCGTGATGGCCACATCGCATGGCAATCGCGAGAATCTGACAACGGCGTTCAATGCTGGTGCGGATGATTTTCTCACCAAGCCCATCGACCGAAGCGAGTTGATCGCGCGGATACGGGCCGGGCAACGAATTCTTAATCTAGAAACGCGCCTGACTCAACTGGCAAACTCCGATGAGTTAACAGGGTTGCCAACACGGCGGGTCTTCGAGGAATTAGTTGCTAAGGAATGGAGCCGGGCACAACGCTACCGTTTGCCGTTGTCTTGCGTGATCTTTGATATCGATTTCTTTAAGCGAATCAACGACATTCATGGCCACAAGGCCGGCGATCAAGTTTTACGCGAAGTATCGCGTGTGTTTGCCGCTTCGGTGCGGAAGTCCGACATTATCTGTCGGTATGGTGGGGAAGAATTTTGCGCTTTGCTTCCGGAAACAACTTCGGCGCAGGCTTATATCTGGGCGGATAATTTCCGCAAACGCATTGCAGCGACCGAGATTATCCTTGATACGGCTGTCGTTAACGTATCAATCAGCCTAGGGCTGGCTGAACCACTGTCGGAAATGGAAGAATTTACTGACTTGATCGAGATTGCGGATCAATGTTTGCTTGAAGCCAAGGGAAACGGACGAAACCAGGTGGTGGCCTTTAACAGTCTGCATACCCAGATTAGTTGCGACCCGACTGGGCACCTGGAAGATTTTTTCCAAGGGGCAATCGCGGCCGACGCCATGATGCCGATCGTGAGTAGTGTGACACCTCAATCCAGTGTCTTGGCTGTCAGTAAATTCTTTCTCGACTACCGAATTCCTTCTGCTCCGGTAGTCGATGATAGTGGAACGTTGGTTGGCATCGTTTGCGAGAAAGATTTATTAGCGGCGGCGATACGATCGAACGCACACAAAATTCAAATCTCCGAAGTCATGCGGCGCAATTTGATCTGTTACCCTCCGGGGATTAGCCTGCGAATCGTCTGGGAATTTTTCAACCGTGTTTCGATCCGCACGGTCCTGATCGCCGATAATGGGAAAGCTGTCGGCATTATCAGCCGCCATAGTATTCTACGGTGGTTTGCAAATACGGCCTGGAAGAGAAATAGCCAAGATGCTCAGTTCACCTTCCAAGGCGAGCAGGAACAACGCTTGGCGGTACTACGTTTAGATCATGCCGCCAAACTGCTGGCAGAAACCTCGCGGCAACTTACTGCGGATGTCCAATCGCGGATTCCGGAAGAACATGGAGCGATGGTCGTCGGAACCGTTTCGAAAATGCAAGACCTCATGGTCGAGCTACTTGCATCGGTTGGCGGTATCGACTGCAATGGCGTGCTTAACATCGATCCAACGATTGAGTCTTGCGGCGAGTGACCGCGACCTGACTTTTGCCAAGTCGACAAGTCTAGCGTTCTTTAACGAACCCAGATCTCATAGATCCATTGAATCGTCTTGGGGAACGGCTCTAAATCCAACGATGCGTTGACCTCAAAGCCACTCTGATTCGCGGGAATTTCAGGCGTGGGGAATTGATCTTGCGGAATCACATCGACGCATAGTTCGACACCATTGATCTTCCACACCCACGGTCCGTCTTGTTCCAGTGTGGGTTCACTTTTCTCTTCGAGAATCAAGCCATAGCGACTGCAGATTCGCATCGGGTAACCCTGCATCCGGCAGGCAACCGAAAAGCGGATTTTGCCTGGTTCACTGGTTGGTTCGACGGCAGCAGACCAGTGGCTGTCGCCTGCCTTGCCGACCAACATGGCAATAGTACCGGTACCACGTTCTTCGAGGTGTATCTCTTGAAAAGGAGGACTTTCGGGCCAGTCTTCGTCGTCCTGCGAACCTTCGATCGATGCAAAGACTGGCGTGCATTGTTCCCCTTGAACCAAAGCAACCACGTGCGCAAAGCGATCTTGATGCTTTACAAAGCTGACAAACAGCCCGGTCTCGTCCGCGCGGATCGATTCCACGAATGGGTCGGTGGGTTCTGAAGAGGCTTGCGACACGACGTTGAACTCCTGATATTCCAAAGGCGTGTTGCTAAGGCTCCTGAGAGCAACACGCCGGAGGGGCTTAATTTTGAGGCGATTCCTGGCCGACTCGCCAGCGAAGGTAAGAATCGAGAAATCCTTGGATTTCCCCATTCATCACGCTATGAAAACTACCCACATAGAAACCCGTCCGTGCGTCTTTCACACGTTGATCGGGGTGTAGGAAGTAGTTCCGAATCTGAGAGCCGAAACCGATCTTGGCTTGCGTTTTATACTTTTCCGCTTGCTCGCTTTCCCGGCGTTCTTCTTCAATTCGGGCAATTCGTGAACGTAGCATCTTCCAAGCTTGCGCCCGGTTTTTATGCTGGCTGCGTTCATTCTGGCACTGCACAACAATCCCGGTGGGAATGTGGGTTAAACGAACCGCGCTATCGGTCTTGTTAACGTGCTGACCGCCAGCGCCGCTGGCACGGTAAGTGTCGGTACGCACATCGTCTTCATCGATATCGACTTCTTCGCTATCAGGAATTTCTGGCGAGACGTCTACTGCCGCAAAGCTCGTTTGTCGCTTGCCTTCGGAGTTGTACGGGCTGATTCGGACCAAGCGGTGCATGCCCGTTTCCCCTTTAAGGTAGCCATAAGCCATCGGGCCACGCACGACGAAGGTCGCATTGTTGATGCCTGCTTCTTCGTTTTCGGTGCGATCGATTAACTCGACCGCGTAGTCGTGTTGATCGGCCCAACGACCATACATAATCAGCAGCATCTCGGCCCAGTCGTTGGCATCGGTGCCGCCGTCGCGAGCGTTGATCGTAACGATCGCTCCGCAGTTATCATACGGACCGTCGAGCAGCGCCTTCAGTTCTAACGCTTCCAGGGTTTGTTCTAGTTGCTCGACTTGCCCAGGTACCTCCGCCGCTAATGAATCGTCTTCCTCGGCCATTTCGAGCATGACATCAAGGTCTTCAATTCCACCCAGGCATTCGTCTAAAGGCTCGATCAAGCTGCGCAACGATTTCATTTGGCCCACGGTCTCTTGGGCTTTTTCTTGGTTGTCCCAGAAATCAGGGGCAGCCATACGGGCTTCGATCGCTTTTAGTTGTTGCTGTTTAGTAGCGTAGTCAAAGAGAGTCCTTCAGTTGAAGGAGTCGTTCGCGAATGCTTTCCGCGCGATCGTAGAATTCACGTTCCATGGCAAGGGCCTTTGTCCCAAAGGGGGTTATGCGCTGAGATGGGGAGCGGTTGAAGTATATCTCTTGGCCGAGCAGGGCGGGAATCTCCCGCCCTGGCCAGTTGCTACTCGGCGTTGAGTTCGAAGATGGCTTCGACTTCCACCGTCATGCCAGCAGGCAAGCTGTTTACGCCAATCGCACTCCGGGCGGCCACGCCGCAATCTTCGCCGAAGACTTCTTTCATCAACTCGCTGAAGCCATTGATCACTGCCGGCTGTTGGGTGAAATCGTCGACGCAGTTGACCATACCAAATGTTTTCACCAAGCGTTTGATCTTGTCGAGACTTCCCAGGTGCGCCTTGAGTGTCGCCAACATGGCGAGCCCCGTCTGGCGAGCAGCCGCGTTGCCCACTTCTTGTTCGACGTCTTTCCCGACTTTACCCAGTTGCAACGTCCCGTCGGGGCTCAAAGGGCCGTGACCTGAAAGGTAAACCAAATTGCCTACGGTAATCGCCGGCTTGTACAGCCCCATGGCCTTTGGCGCAGGGGGAAGTTCCACATTTAAAGCAGCTAAGTTGGCTTCGAAGCTCATGCTATGTCTCTCTGTTATTCACTTCTTATAAACGTCGCTCGGATCGACCAAGCGTGATTCAACAATCTTGGTTTCGTCGGTTCCCACTTCTCGGAAGAAGCACGTACGGTACCCCTCGTGGCAAGCGGCCCCCTTTTGTTCTACCTGGAGCAGGACCGTGTCGGCATCGCAGTCGATCAGAATTTGGCGAACTTGCTGCTGGTGACCACTTTCTTCCCCTTTTCGCCACAGCTTATTACGGCTACGGCTGAAGTAAACGGCTCGACCGGTGGCCAGGGTTTCCTGGAAGGCTTCACGATTCATCCAGGCCATCATTAATACTTGGCCGTTGGCCGCATCTTGGGCGATCGCAGGCACCAAACCGCCTGCCTTATCGAAATCAGGCTCGCGGGGCAAGGAAATCGACATCGCACAACAACTCGTACAAACAGCCAAGAAATGGGAAACCAATTTGATTTAGTGTGATCTTCCGCGACGCGATCGGCAACCGGGTTAGGCCACGAGAAGTGGGTTGGCAGGGAGCGAGAATCGCTTTCTACTGCCCCCGCTCCCGGGCAAGTGGTACAGGCAAATTGCCGAGATCAATCGTCTTACTCGGAAGACTCGGCAAATTCGATCCGAGTTCGCTAGCGTTGTAGTCACTGGAATCACTTTGCCGAATGGTTAGAAGGTTGACCGGTTATTCGGACAACTGGGGCATTCCGCTCCCCAGTCCGCATTGTTTTATCCCCCCAATGGACAAGATCGAGGTTCCGTCGTGAAAAAGTCTCTTAGCATCGTCATGCCGGTTCACAATGTCCAATCGAGCATCGCCGCCGAAGTCGATCGCCTCTTGGAAATCATGGCAGATTTGGCGACTGAATTCGAGCTGATGATCATCGATAACGCCTCCACCGATGGCACCGAAGAAGTGCTATACGATCTCACTTGTCGGTTTCCTCAAGTCCGCTCGCGCCGCTTCACGCCCAAACGGGGCAATGCTTCGGCGATTGATCTAGGATTGGCGGCGGCCAGTGGCGAAGTGGTTATCATCCAGGACATGAATCGAAAATTGACCACGGACGATATTATTTCGTTGTGGGCAATGCACGTCGATGCAACGGCCGCCGGTCAGCAGCAAGTGATTTGCCCGGTAACCCCTCCGAACTACGATCATTTGCTGCCTGAGGATCCTCAACCGCTGACCGAAGACCTACTGCGGCGCCTCTCGGCGTGGGGGGCCGATATCAGCGAGTTGGAAGAAATGCCGGAAGCCTTATTGCCGGAAATGAACGGGACGGCAGAACGTAACGACGTAGTGAAACCCCAAGCTCCGAGATTGAGAATGCCTCGCTTTTTGAAACGTCTTCACGAATTCGCATCTGGCGAATAACAGGCAAATTGGGTTGAGTTTTTGGTTAGTTCAGATGCTGCCCCTTATCGCTTGATCTGGGGCAAATAACTTTCCAATAAAAAAGATAAACGCTTGATTTGACGAATCGCATTCGATAGAATCACCCAGTGCCGAGAAAATGATTCAGGCTCTTTTTCCTCATCATCTCACTCAATTGGCCAACTGTCCTAACTGACTAGGGCGGTCATTTGAGAAAGCTTCGGACTCATTCCGATGCTTGAAGCGTTTTCAGGCACACTTTTCACGAAGTTTAGTGACGTCCTGACTCTCCTCTAGGATGCTACTCGGCTTCAAAACAAGGCTTCGCCGATGGGACTAGGCACCCCTGGCAATTGGGCCTCGATCAAAACTACCGGAACAGACAATCTACTACTTTATTTCCTACAGGCATTTCTAGACGTTGCATGCGCCTAGCTAGTGCTTAAAGAGATTGTTTCGCTTCGCTGGTGGCGATTTTGCGGTCACAGGCCAATCGGTTGAGCCTCCGGAATAGGGAGGACTTCTCATGGCAACGGTTCCATTAAGCATGGACCACGCGGTAATTCCGTTTGCGCCTTCCGAGATGGGCAAAAAGTCCCCTCGCAAGCTGCATCGCATCCGCGAGCTACGTAAACAACAGGGAGTTTCCCTTCGAACGGCCTCTCGGAAGCTTGGCATGCCGGCTTCCCAGGTTCGCGAAGAGGAAAAGCCCGACACCGACCTTCTCGTCTCAGAGCTACTGCAATGGGCCGAGATTTTGGATGTTCCGATCGCCGATCTCCTGGAAGAACCACAGAACAATCTTTCGTCTCCGATTCGCGAGCGGGCCAAGCTGGTTCGCATCATGAAGACGGTCAAAGCCATTTCTGAGCGGACTCAGGAACCCAACATCGGTATTTTGTCGGAAGTGCTGGTGGATCAATTGATTGATCTCATGCCTGAACTGGCGGAGATTAATGCCTGGAATAACGTGGGCCAGCGTCGCTCGCTGAACGACTTAGGCCAGATCGCCGAACGCAGTATTTCGTGCGATTCAATTATCAGTGCGATGCGCGACTAAATCGTCGGCAACACAGCGCTTCACCCACCGAACACTCCCCATTGTGCCCCGGATTTGGCTTGCCTGAATCCGGGGTATTTTTTTGCCGTGTTGGTTAGATAAGATCTTTCAGGTGAAAGTGGAATTTACCAAGCTTTCCACCATAATTTCCCGCTCCAATCGCCAAAACGCCGTCGATTGCCGCAGCTTGCATGGTGGCTTTCATCCCGGTAGCGATGGCCTCTTCGCTGGTGCCATCGAGTACGATTTCTAGAACCGAATTGGCACCTTCCACCACCAGCGAATCGACTCGGCCACGCAGCGTGGGGCAATTTCGGTCAGACGTGGAAGCCGACAGCCCTTTGTATTTCGAGCCAACCTTGCTTCCGCTGCGCGCGACTCCGCCAGGGAATGGAGCAATAACATTGGGTAGCGGGGCCAACGCTTCAATGGCTAGGCGTGCTGCTGTTAGGGCGGTTGGTTGGTCAGTCGCCTGAAAAATGATGTTGCCGCCTGCCACACCTTTTTCGATTCCAAGGGTCTCGACACAGAAAAACTCGCCGTCCATCACGGGAATTCGCCAGTAACGCGTTCCACCGATGACCTTGCTTTTCTGGAAACCATCGCCAAAGTAACGCAATGTTTTTCCTAGGGGCAGGCGTTTTTCCGCTGCCGGAAGTCCATCGAAGACCGCTGTCGAGGCACAGGTCATCACGCATTGGCCAACTCGTTTCGAGATGGCTTTGGCCAGGGCATCCGCCGAGAAACCAAACGCAAGGACCGCAGCAGCAGGGCGGCCGTCCGGCGATTCATTAGTCGGCAAGAGGCGTTCGACGCCCACTTCGGCATCGCAAGCGATTACGCTGCTACCGTAACCGCAAAGTTCGTTCGTGGCGGCTGAAAGCCAATGCTCGTCGTAGGCGGTCACAATTAGCCGGGTATAGACCATCCCGAATGCTTCGGCGAAAGTATCGACGACTTGAGTTTTGCCAATCCGCACGAGATCTTCCGATAGAACAAGGACTTCCAGTCATTTGGGGAGTATGCGAAGCCCTATCTTCCCTTGCGTCTTCTTTTCTGCCAACCCCGCCCAGCGTCGTATGGGTAACCAATTCGGGCTTCTCTTTCTACAATAAAGGGAGGAACTCAAGACGCGAACACCTATGAGATCGAGCCCGCCATGTCTCAAACATCTGAAAATCCACGCCGAGTCGCTGTCATTGGAGGGGGGATCTCTGGCTTGGCAGCCGCTTATCGACTGAACGAACTTGATCCGTCCACCGAGATTCACTTGTTTGAATCCGATTCGAAGCTGGGGGGCGTGCTACAAACTTCCCAGACGGATGATGGTTTTTTGCTGGAACATAGCGCGGATAATTTCATCACCAACATTCCCTACGCGCTGGATCTTTGTAAACGTTTGGGCATAGAGGGCGAACTTCTGCATACCAACGAAGCCCTCCGCAAAGCTTATGTGCTTCGCCAAGGCAATCTGTACCCGGTGCCAGAAGGCTTTGTGCTGATGGCGCCCAGCCAGATGTGGTCAATCGTGACCACGCCCATTCTGTCTTGGGGAGGTAAACTTCGTCTGGCTCAGGAGTATTTTGTGCCTCGGCGCGAAAGTACGGCGGATGAAAGCCTTGAGTCGTTCGTGACACGGCGACTGGGCAAGGAAGTGTACGATCGCCTGGTGCAGCCGCTGATTGGTGGTATTTATACAGCAGATCCGCAGAAGCTAAGCGTGCAAGCGACCTTGCAGCAGTTTGTGGGCATGGAACGTGAGCACGGTAGCTTGATAAAAGGAATGAGAAAACGTTCCCAGACCAGTGGAGAAGGGAAAGAAAGCGGGGCTCGCTATTCCATGTTTGTGGCCCCCAGGCAAGGTATGGGGCAACTCGTCAGTAAGCTCCAAGAAAGCCTAGCCAATCAAACAGTTCATCTCGGCGTGAAGGTGACCGGCGTTCAGCCTGGCGAGGAAGGTTGGCAAGTGCAATGCGATGGACAAACGCAGTTATTCGATGCGGTTATTGTCGCTCTCCCGGCGCCTCAGGCAGCGGAAGTTCTTGCCCAGCAGGAGACAATTGCCCATTACTTACGCCAGATTCCCTACGCTGGTTGCAGTGTGGCAATCGTAACCGTCGACCAGGCGCAGATTCGGCGGCCCGTTGAAGGCTTTGGCTTTGTGGTGCCTGAAATTGAGAACCGGAAAATCTTGGCCGTTAGTTTCTCAAGTGCTAAATACCCAGGCCGGGCACCAGATGGCAAAGTCATCATGCGCGTTTTTGTTGGCGGGGCCTGTCATCCTGAGCTGGCAGACTTGAGCGACGAAGAGATTCGATCGATCGTCCAAAGCGAACTTGCCGAACTGATTGGCTTAGAGGGCGAGCCTGAGAAGTATCTGGTAACGCGTTGGAATGGCAAAATGCCGCAATATCACCTGGGGCATCTTGACCGCGTAGCAGCTTTGGAAGCGGAAGTGGCCAAGTTGCCAGGGTTAGAAGTGGCTGGCAATGCCTATCGAGGCGTAGGCGTTCCGCAGTGCATTCAAAGTGGCGAAGCGGCTGCTTTGCGTGTGACCGATTTTCTGAAGAAGGACATAAGCCCCTCTTACACGGAAACCAACTGATAATTGGTTGGCTCGCCACCAACAAAAGTAACACTGAGTGAAGTCTGTTTCTGTTGATCTTGCGAGAGAGCTTCGACGGCTTCCTCAGGGTTTTGATTGTATGTTTGGGCAAAGCGTGCCTGATCGGCGGCAGCTTTCAACGCGTTCGTTTGAGCGGCTATATTCGCCAACAATGAAGCGGCTTCCGGCGAGCTTTCTAGCAGCGAGTTTACCTGCTGGGCGAAAGGGTCGCCTGGATCGTCTTGAAGTGTACCATCGGAATTGAAGCGAAGCTGATAGGACTCCGGCAACTTAATTCCAGAACTATGGGCCGAGCGGCGGAGGATGTCTTCAAATCTCGATAGCAGCCGTTTGATTTCGTCGCGGATGTCTTCCGCTTGTCCGTTAAGTTGGCCATTGGCTGCCAGGAAGGTGTCGAGGGCCTGGCTGCTTTCGGAAGAAGCCTCGGCTGAAATCTCTTCCGTATCTCTTTCCAGCAATGAAAAGAAACCCTCGGCGGCGGACTGAATGGTCCCGGCCGCCAACGATGCGGCTCCGATTCCAATCGGTAGTGCGGCTGCGATATTCATACGCGATGTTCTTTGGCAGTGTGAGAAGTGACGGTATTCGCTTTCATCGTCCCTTGCGTTAGGGCGACTTTAGCGATTGCGTCGATTTTGCGGCCTGCTGCCTGGTAAGGTTGCTTCGAGAAGAGAAAAAGTTCCCATTACCTACGAACACAATTACCTCATCAAAAAAGAGATAACCGCGAATCCACCTGGTATCAATTTGATATCCTGCCCCAGGCGGCACTCAAATAGGTAATGGGAACCAATTCTACCTTTTTGCCACAATAGCCATGGAATTAAGATGAGTACGACGCCAAGAATAGCCATCATTGATCGCGTAAGCATCGTTTTGACAATACTTTATATCGATAAAAGATAGACGTTGGCTTGAGAGGGGTCAAGATTAAAATCCCATAAAAGGGAGTTAATGCGCAATCTCTCTCCCTTGTGGCTACCTTATCAGAGGGGGGATCTGGCTACGCAGCAGCCAGTTTTGGCTTTTCGACTTGAGACGCTGCGATATTAAGCACTTGTTGGTAGAGGTCGACATATTGTCGAGCCGATTTTTGCCAGCAGAATCTAGCCGCAGACTGTTTCAGTTGG
Source organism: Bremerella cremea (assembly GCF_003335505.1). Taxonomy (NCBI): domain Bacteria; kingdom Pseudomonadati; phylum Planctomycetota; class Planctomycetia; order Pirellulales; family Pirellulaceae; genus Bremerella; species Bremerella cremea. Next base: position 1,290,626 of record NZ_QPEX01000010.1, on the reverse strand, counting down.
TCGGCGTAATGCGGTGTTTGTTGGAAGGTTGCCATCCCTTGCTGGTAGACTTCGACCATGTGCTCTGAGGAGAAATCGTCCCAGTAGAATGCCTTCTTGCCCCCAACCTCGGGCAGGCTTGTACGGCGGGCCAAGAACACGGGCTTGCCAACGGTCATGGCTTCAATGGGGGGAAGTCCAAATCCCTCGGTTAACGAAGGAAAGACAAACGATTCGCAGTTCTCGTACATCCATTGTCGCTGTTGATCGCTAACTGGACCTGGCAAGATCACGCGATCGGCGATCCCCATTTGGGCAGCCATGCGTAAGATCTCGGTTGCGTAATCCGAATCGTTCTGTCCGGCGACAACTAAATTGCGGCCAGGTAGTTGGCGTAGTAGCTCTAAGAGAACGTGGAAATTTTTCTTTCGGTCGATGATCCCAATCGAAAAGAGAAAGGGAGAGTTTTCATTGAGCCAACGAGGACGTTCTGCGGGAATCTGAGAAGTATCTGGCCGTCCATTATAAATCACATGCAGCGGTCTTTTGCCAAGGTCGAAGTGTTGTTGAACTTCCTCGGCGACAAACCGTGAGATAACGGTAACTGCATCGGCACGGCGAATTAGACGCTCGATTCGGCGGTGCTCTCGAACGATCTTTTTACCATTCTTCTCGCGTAAGTAGTTCAGATCATGGATCGTCAGAACGACTTTGGTTTTAGGATTGAGGGGGAGATATCGAGCCTGCTGATGGGTGGCATGCCAGAGGGCAATATCTGGTGCTGTGATTGCTTGTGACCAACGATACCAGCGTTGGAATATCTCTTTCCGCCAAGCTTTGGCTAGAAGAACATCGCATGTTTTGAATTCATGCCCTTGTGACGCAGCAACAAGCGGTACCGGCTCTAGCTCACGAGCGGCCATTTCTGACGTCAGCGCATGCCCCAAATGGTAGGCAAATTGGCCTAGTCCGGAACAACGGTTCCGTGACTTTTCCAAATCGAGAACAACGCGTATGGGTGAATGATGCATGAAGTTTGCTGTCGGAAACTTCCCTTGGGAAAAGTTATCTCCGCTTGGGCAGCGATAGTTCGACTTCAATTCTGAATAGATCCAAGGAAACCATCAACGGCTTTTCATGGAGACTATTCAGGGCCCAGAGAGTACCTCTTTCATCGACTGGGGGGAATACGAATCTACACGATTGCTTGACCTATTATTTCAGCTGCTAGCACTAAGCTCCCGGTCACAATCGTCATAAGAAGTTAACAATGCCAGCACTCGCCAGGGCCAGGATGCTTGGTTCTGTGGTTTAATTAGGGCAGAATAGGCGTTTTCGCCCGTCAGTGAAACCCTCTACATCTTCTCCTTCGCCCCATTTTGAGGATCTGCCCCTGTGAATATCTATTTGGGAATCGATATCGGTACGTCTGGAACCAAAACCATTGCCATGGCCGAAGATGGCACGATTTTGGCGGAGTCTTCTGCGACTTACCCAGCGCTGCATCCCAAACCGCTTTGGAGCGAACAAGATCCAGAACATTGGTGGAAAGCCACGGTGAAAACCGTCCGCGGAGTTGTGAAGGCCGCCAAGGCGAAGCCAGAGGATGTCAAGGCGATCGGTTTATCAGGGCAGATGCATGGTTCGGTCTTTTTAGACAAGGATGACCAAGTCATTCGTCCGGCTCTCTTGTGGAACGATCAGCGTACCGCTGCGGAATGCGAAGAGATTGAAACCCGGGCTGGTGGTCGTAAGAATCTCATCAAAATGGTCGCCAACCCTGCCTTAACTGGGTTCACGGCTCCCAAGATTCTTTGGCTGCGTAATAACGAACCCAAGAACTTCGACCGCTTAGCCAAAGTGCTGCTTCCAAAAGATGACATCCGACGTCGCTTGACCGGAGAATACGCGACCGAAGTCAGCGATGCCAGTGGTATGTTGCTGTTAGACGTCGCCAAAAGAAATTGGTCGACGCAATTGCTTTCCAAGTTAGAACTCGATCCGAGTTTGCTCGGAACGGTTTACGAATCGGAAGATGTCACCGGTACGTTGACCAAGCAAGCCGCTAAGCAGTTAGGCCTCACAACCGATTGCGTGGTTGTGGGGGGGGCAGGGGATTGTGCGGCCAATGCGTTGGGCAACGGTGTGGTTAAGAAAGGGATCTTAGCCAGTTCGCTCGGTACTTCGGGTGTAATGTTCGTTCACAGCGACGAAATGGCCGCAGATCCAGAAGGTCGCTTGCATACTTTCTGTCATGCCGTACGAGGAAAGTGGCATATGATGGGAGTTACCCTATGTGCGGCAGGCACCCTGGAATGGTTTGTCCAAAAGCTGTGCAGCGAAATGCGTAGCACACGCGGCAAGGGAGATCCGTACTCACTTTTAATGAAAGAAGCCGAGTCGGTACCATGTGGTAGTGAAGGTTTGATGGTGCTGCCCTATCTCGCTGGTGAACGGACGCCTCACGCCGACCCCGACGCAAGAGGTTGCTTTATTGGCATTACACTCAAGCACGAGCGAGCCCATCTGACCCGAGCGATCATGGAAGGGGTTACCTACTCGTTGCGAGAAAGCCTGGAGGTGCTGAATGAAATGAACATTCCGGTCCGCCAAGTACGTGCTGGTGGCGGCGGTGCTAAGAGCCCACTCTGGCGGCAAATGCAGGCCGACGTCTTCGGTAAGAAAGTGGTTACTTTGAATGCCGAGCAAGGACCGGCTTATGGGGTGGCCTTGCTGGCAGCAACCGGGGCAGGAGCTTATAAAAATATCCAGGAAGCCTGCGCGGCGACAATTCGCGAGGTGAGCGAAACGAAACCAGATCGTGCCGCGAAAAAGTATTACGATAAGGCTTTCCCTGTGTATCAAGATCTATACCGAGCGTTGAAAGACGACTTCAAGAAGCTGGGGCGTCTCGACGACTAACCCAAGAGCGAAAGAGGTGACGACATGACGTGCCGTTTTTATCGCGAGCAGGAAGTGGCCATGTTGTTGGACATGGCCACAACAATCGAAGTCGTCGACGAATGTTTTCGCCAACTGGGCATTGGTGGGGCCGAGAACGTGCCCCGCCATCGTGCCCGGACTCCTGGGTTTGTCTTGCATGGCATGCATGCGGCGGCTGAATACCTGGGGACCGCCGGCTGGAAGATGTATTCCACGACACGCACCGGGGCAAAATTTCATGTCGGGATCTACGACATCGAATCAGGACAAATGCTTGCCCTGATCGAAGCAGATCAACTTGGCCAGCTACGCACGGCCGCCGCCTCGGCGGTGGGAGCACGCTATCTGGCCAAAAAGCCGATAACCCAGCTTGGTCTCTTTGGTACCGGCTGGCAGGCAGAAGGACAGCTAACCGCCATGGCCACCGAGTTTCCCCTGACTCAAGCGTTTGTTTACTCACGCGACGAAGAGAAACGCCAGGCGTTCGCCGAGCGGATGTCGGAGAAACTGCAGATCGAGATTGTCCCAGTTCACGACCCGCGCGAGGCGGTGGAAGATCTTCCCCTGATAGTCACAGCGACGACCAGTAAGCATCCGGTTTTCGATGGAAACTTATTGGCGGAAGGAGCGTTAGTTTGCGCGGTGGGGGCGAATTGGACCTTCAAGCGAGAAGTCGATGTCGTAACCGTTCGTCGGGCGGATAATTGGGTTTGTGATTCAATTGAAGCTTGCCGTGGTGAAGCAGGTGATTTTGTCATCGCTGCTGAAGAAGGCTATTTCGATTGGACGACGGCCGTTTCCCTGGCAGATGTCATCGCCGGCAAGGCGATTGGCCGGAACAATCAGGACAGCATCGTCCTATTCAAGACCGTTGGGCTGGCGCTACAGGACGTGGCGTTGGGAACAAAGTTCTTGGAACTCGCCGCCAACAAGCCAGACCTTGGCATGGCTTTGCCTTTCTAGGCTTCGCCGATGATCGGTAGAAAAACTATGTATTGACTGGCTTATATGGCTGTTGTGGCGAAAAGCTATCGAGGAGGTATTCGATGCTAAGCAACCAGTCATGGCGTCCGTTGGTAACGCAGTAGCCACCTCGAATCGTTTTTGCCTCGGGTTTCTCTGCTTCTGATAGTCGTGCGGATTGCTCCTGAAGAGACGCTATTTCTGCCAGAGCGAATTGCCTGAAAAGTTCTACTGGAAAGGCTCGGTATGTCGCCAGTCGCAGCATTTTTAAGTTGGCTATTCCAATGCGTGATCTAGTTTTTATTGGCGTGTCGATTTGTTGCGGTCTTTTCGGAAAATCACTTCCTGGCTGCGATGAATCGATGTCGTGCTGATGTTGGTGTTGCTTAGCGAGAAGTTCCAAGATTGTGGGTGCTGAAAAAAAGGCCACGGTTTTGATTCGGTGCCACAGACGTCACTAAGTTGCCAGAAGCAAAATCCAGAGCCTTAGCGAGTCGTTGGTTTATCGGCGAATTGAAGTGTTCGTCGGTATCGCCCCTTCAACGGTTTGTGCGGGTAATTTTATCCAGCTAAAGAGTGTGACCTTTGGCGGGCGAGAGTCGGAGCTTCACGGATAACCGCCAAGGAGTAGGGGCATGAAACGCGATTCGATTGCGATGAAGCGGATCTTGGCGAGACGATTTGTCATCGCCATGGCCGTCATTGGTATCACCAGCGCTATTTCTGTCGCAGCGGTTTTCACTCAGCTTCGCAAGGTCGAACGCGATGCCCGCTTAATAAACATCAGTGGTCGTCAGCGCATGCTTTCTCAACGCATTGCCCTTCTTTCGGTACTCGTAGATGAAAAGCAGAATGCGGCTCAACTTGCAACGATCGATTCGTTAGAAGCATGTTTGCATGCCATGGCGAAAGCACATGCTGAACTTTCTGCAGATAGTAAAAGCTCAAGCATTCGACAAGAGTTATTTCAAGGGCCAGTCGGCCTCGATCAGTTGGTACCTCAATACCTTGCCGCTGCCCAGCAAGTAGTCGAACAGAAGGGGACCACTGACGATATCGCTCTTGTCGAAAGTATGGCTACTAAGGGTGTCTTGCTGGGAAAGCTCGATGCGGTCGTCGCTGCCTACGAAGCTGAGTATGATTCGCGAAAAATGGGGTGGTTGATTTCGCTCGAAATCGTGCTGCTTGCGGTTTCGTTTCTCGCGATTGGGGCCGTTGCGTGGTTTGTGTTTCGCCCAGTCGTCAAGTTAGTTTCTAGTTCGCTTGAATCGCTCGAGCGAACAAACGCAGAGTTGACCGAATTCTCCTATCGGATTTCACATGATCTCCGCGCGCCGGTGGTTTCGTGCCTAGGGATTGTGGCTCTTGCTGGTGATGCCCTAGCCGAGAAGGACTGGGAGACGTCCCAGGCCGCGATCGAACACATTCGCAAATCACTCGTACGATTGTCTGCGACGACAGAGGATATCGTGGGGCTCATCCGCCAACGCTTGACCGATGTTTCCCCAGAAACTTTCAAGCTAACCGACGTCGTTAACGAATCGGTCGAATCGCTTCGTCATCTGCCAGACTTTGATAAGGTCGATCTGCAAATCGATTGCCCACAGGAACTAGAGCTACGGACGAAACGCGTCTATGTCAAACAGACAATCGAAAATCTATTGTCGAATGCTGTGAAGTATCGTGATCCGGATATGGGCATTTCCAAAGTTATTATTTCAGCCAAAGTGGAAGCCCGTGATTGTCATATCACGGTTGCTGATAATGGCCTGGGAATTGATGAAAACTATCGCGAGCGTGTCTTCTCGATGTTTCAGCGGTTCCATCCCCGTGTATCGTTTGGTAGCGGGTTAGGGCTTTATCTGGTCAAGCAAAATGCGACATCACTCGCTGGGGCAGTCGAGTACATTCCTAATGAGAAGGGATCTACTTTTAAATTTTCCTTTCCGACGATGGGGGCATAACATGCGCAAGATTTTGGTGGTCGACGACGATGAAGGATTTCAATTTCTGTGCAAGATGGTGTTTAAGAGAAGTGGCGAGCCATTCCAGATTCTGGAAGCCTACGATGGAGTTCAGGCCCTAGAGATCTTGCAGAGCGATGATCCTAAGCCTGATCTCATTTTGCTTGATATCAACATGCCGAGAATGAACGGGCATCAGTTTTTGGAGGAATACTCCAAGCAAGCGGTTGGCGAAGTGCCGATTGTGGCGATGCTGACCAGTTCAGAACAGCAACGAGATCGCCAAAACGCCCTGAGCTATTCGTTTGTGCAGGACTATCTCCTCAAACCGTTATGTATAGAGCATATCCAGAAACTCAAACGGTTATACCAACATGTTTGTAATCAGCCTGTGGTAAGCTGAGCGAACTCGGGGGAAATCAGTCACACAAACTAGCGGACCTCTTGGGCTGGATTCTGTGGTGCTTCGGCTACTTTTTCTGCCGCTTGCGATTGTGCGGAAAGCTGCGGTTCGGCCTGCGCGGTGATCGATTCTGCGTTCGCCACACGCAGTTGAATCTCGGTAGCATACTTCGTCACCGGTTGGGCACAATGAATTTCAGGGCGAACAATGAAGCTGCCAACTTGGCGTGTATCGATCGTCACTGTTAAGCGAACGCTCTGGCCGGGCTCGATCGTAAGTGGATCGAACATCGCTTGACCAAGACCAATTTTACCGGGGTGTCCAGCCACTTTAAGCGGTTCGATCCCTTCGGACATATTCACCACGATCTGGACCAGGTCGGTTACTTTATCGCTGAGGTTGGTTACCTCAATTCCGTAATTAACCGGTATCCCTTGGATCGCTTTCTCGCTGGGGGTGTAGACCTGAAGTTTCAAAGCGTTGATTGGATGAACCGAGATTTTCGGCACTAAAGATTCTGTCGAGGCAAACTCTAGGCGTTCCTCTTCCACCGGCATTTCTGTTTGAGCGATGACTTCTGCTGGGGGAAGTTCAGGAGGAAGAGGTGTTTTCACCGGGAACCAATTCAAATTCAAGCTAACGTCTGTCAGCGCTAGCAGCAGGGGCCAATGGTTTTCGGCGACTAAAATAGAATTGGGTGCCGGAATCAGGCCTTCTGCGTCTTTTACCAAGGCAACGGGGCCCATTTGCAACGTATTGTCATCGGCCGTTTTTGTGATGACGTTGGTGCCTGACTCGGTTACCTCGAACTGCCCGATCGACATGCGTCCGGCGTACAGGTCGCCCACTCGCAGGCGGATTTCCTTGCCGTTCAAATCGACCGCCATAAAAACGGGGCCTTGCAGCACTTTGATGGAATCGCCAGGCGTTGGGCCTTCTGTAGCCGTCCAACCGTTAATCAAACGAAGGAAACGAACCGGAAGACGATGCGTTTCGGCAACTTGTTCTAAGGTCATGCCGGGAAGAAAGGTTACCGGCGGTTCGGCCAGATGTTTGTTCGGAGCGTAGATCACCGCTTTGGCGAGGAAGTCGCCCTTCTCGTGGATCTGTTGTAATTGCTCCTCGGTGTAGTTCCAACTGCTGCTCACCTTATCGATTTCCTGCAGAGCTTCTTTCCACTGAAAGGCAGCTTCAAGTTCGGCGACTTTGGCGATGAAGTCATCAAACGCAGGAACCTTGGGCGTGATGTCGGGGGCAGGTGTTGCCGCATCGATCGTGGTTGGCAGGGAGGTGGGCTTGTCCGTGGTAGCTGCTTCCGAGAAGCGGCTAGTTTTCTTCGGTTCCAGTGGCATTTCAGCAAGGGCGGTGCTGGCCGGAGCTGTTTCGAGCGGGGGTGCTTCAACTGGAGCAGGGGGAACTGCCGCCTCTACAGGAGCAGGTGTTTCCAGAACTGGATTGGAGACCGTAACCGTTCTCTCGGGGGTGGTTTCCGGGGTTACTACGGTGGGTGGTAACGCGACCTTGGCTTGGCTCCGATTTTCCGCCAATTCCGTAAACGCCGCCGCGTTGAACAGGGGGGCCTCCGAAACTTCAGGAGCGTCGCTCGGTGGCGCGGTGACCATTTGATTGCGGTAAATGACGTAGCCGTTATAAGCCACGCAGACCAGGAGTCCCACGATCAAAAGATTACGAAAAACAGACACGGCAAGCCTCGGCTGGAGCGAGATTTCACGGAATAATTGCGCAAGTTAGCAGTGCTGTATCAAATCCGCCCACTTGGCTCCAGACCAATCGTGGGGAATTTCAACGTAAATTCCGGTGAAGCTGCTTTTCCGTGGCGATAATTACAGACGTCTTCTACGATTAAGGAATGAGGTTCAACAGACGATTGGAAGAACGTGCGATGATGCGCCAATCCCAAAGGTCGTCCTTGTTCTTACGCTCGAAACTCTTACAAACATGACCGGTACGCATGCAGCGATCTGTTTTGCCAGAAGAAGGGGCTCGCTCCCAGCAGGCCAACCAAGCTGAAGCCCTGCTGGCGGTACGCGCAGAGCAAAAGGGGCGGCGGCGATTTTTCTCCTGGGAAAATATCACCCGTTCGGCGTCGTTTCTGGTTTCGTTCGCGTTTCACTTCGCGCTAATGCTAGCGTTGGCGTTGTTTACCATTTTGGAGTTGCCGAGCGACCAAGTCGAATTGGTGGTGGTTGAGCCAGAAAATGAAGAGTTGGAACGCCCCTTAGAATTCGAGCTAGATGAGTCAGAAAAGATCGCCACAGAAATGACGATCGCCAACCTCAGTATCTCGGAACAAGGGATGGAAGGATTGGTCGACTCCTCGGTGAGTGCCCCATCGTTGGAAATGCCTCCGTCGGAATATTTAGACGGTCCTGAAGTGACGCTGGAAGTTAATTCACTACTCACCAAGAACACCGATTCGCTATTAGAAGAGATACCGGTCGGAACCGTGGGATCGGTGCAAGCAGTGGTAGGAGACTACCAAGAGGCTATGGATCAGATTTCGCAAGAACTGATTTGGATGCTCTCGAAAAACAAAGTCCTTGTCATCTGGCTATTCGATCAGTCGGAAAGCATGAAGGACGATCAGGACCAAATCCGTCGTCGGATTCATCGCATCTATGGCGAAGTGGGACTAAGCGAACATTCGCAAGGCGACGCGTTAACGACAGCGGTGGCCAGTTTTGGGCAAGGGTTTGAACTTCATACCCGTGCGCCCACCAGCAACGCCGAAGCGATCGATCAGGCCATTGCCGATGTCCCCGTCGACCCATCCGGAGAAGAGATGTTCTGCTCTGCCGTGGCCGAGGCTCTTAAACTCCATCGTCGATACGCCAAGACCGCCGATCGCAAGATTGCATTGATTGTGGTGACCGATGAAAGTGGTAACACGCAAGACAACGAAGGCCGTTTAGAAAAAGCAATCTCGGTCGCCCAGGCGAGTCAGGCTCGCGTTTATGTTTTAGGACGAGAAGCCGTTTTTGGTTATCCGTATGCCCATGTACGCTGGGTTCATCCAGAAACCGGTAGCACGCACTTACTGCCGGTCGATCGCGGACCGGAAGCGGCGTTGATCGAACAGTTGCAAACCGATGGTTTCGGCAAGCGAACCGATGCAATGGCCAGTGGCTTTGGGCCGTACGAACAAGTCCGTTTGGTCAAAGAAACCGGTGGTATCTTTTTCATGCTGCCTGGCGAAGAATCGAACATCAATCAGTCGATCGATCGCCGATACGAACCCCAACTGATGAATCGTTACCGCCCAGATTTAAGGGCACGGGTCGAGCAGGTCAACGATCTGAAGAAGGACCCGCTCAAGACGTTGGTAACGAAGATTATCTACGATTTGAATCCTTATCAGCAAAACGTTGCGGATGTCATCGAGATTCAGCAAACATTCAGCGCCGACCCTCAGCGTTTTATCCGGGATGTTCGCAAGCAACAAGCGAAGATGATCACCTATATCAGCTATTTGGATCGGGCGATTGAAGTGGCGGAACAGAATCGCAAATTGCGAGACGACTCGACTTCCGTGCGATGGATGGCCAACTACGATTTGCTGTACGGGCAGCTTCTTGCCTATCGGGCCAGGGCGTTTGAATATGGGGCCTATCTGACGAAGTTCATGGAGAACCCACCTTCGCTACCACCGCAACCGGCCTATATGGAATTCTGCGGCTGGCGACTGGCGACGACTCGCGAACTGGCCGCCCCTGAGCAAACCGAGGCGGATATCGCGCTATCTCAGGAAGTCTTGAAGGGGGTGATTGATGAACATGCGGGAACTCCTTGGGCAACCCGCGCCAGTTGGGAGCTTCGCCGAGGCTTTGGCGTGAAGCTTGAGCCAATGTTCGTCGACACCCGCCGAATCAATCGCCCGCGACCAGCCCCAGTGGCCCCTGTTCCGAATATGCCGCAGCCACCGCCGGTGCGCATCCCAAAGCTGTAATGTCCGCTACGGGTGAAGTTGAGAGAGCAAGGCGAAGAAGCTCACTCGTCGTCGTTGATCAGAAAACGAGTCGATGAGAGGCCGTACTTGTCTTGATATTCTTCTTCACAGGAATGATGCGCTTCACTTCCAGCAGCTTCACGAGATGACAGTTCGGAAACCGTTGCGTTGTCGATCGACGCCTGGCCTGCTTCTTGGTATTGCTGCTCGAAGTACTCGTAAGAACAGGGCGTGGGATCGCTCTTAGCAATTCCAAGCAACACGGCGACATCCAAAATGGTGCCCGCCACAAAACGGCCAGGCCCTAAAGTTCCGCGCCAGAATAAGAGCGAGCGATTCCAATCGTCGGAGTAATGGAACGGATCGTCTAGCATGCCGCCCATCCAGCCGAGGTTGTCGACGTTGGGACTGGGAACAAAAAAGAAGGCAAGACCGATATACAGCAGGACAATCCCAGATGATACGGCAACGGATTGCCAGCCCTGCAAGGGTAAGAAATAGTAGGACAGCATAAACATGCCTGCGGTGATGAGCAGGGCCGCCAACAGCTTGAACAGAACAACCGTGGGATTGGTTTGTGCGATGTGCTCGGTGTTGACATCCACACTGCCTACCGGCTGCGGGTCGTATTGTTCGCACCAATATTCGTAAAGGCTCATGGGGTTCTCTCAGGCATTTTATTCCAGCTTTTGCTTAAAGCTTATGCCATGTTTATCAGGGAAACCGATCGAGGTTTCTGTTGAGAGTTTGTCTCAGTTGTTTGCTGGCAGAATTTCATGGATGGGGGAGAGAAATCTGGTACGCAGACGACTACGATAAGAGCCAATGCGCGGAATCTGACGGTTCCGCTGAATGCCTGTTTTCCTGCTTCTATTTGTTGGAGAGAAATTGGTTATGAAGAAGTCTTTGCTCGTTGCGACCGGGCTCCTTTCTGTTGTCATGCTATGCGGTGTCGTCATGGCCGACAAAGAAAAGGACGCGAAGTACAGCACCGAAGAGATCATGAAAAAAGCTTTCAAGGGCAAAGATGCCCTTCTCGGTAAAGTAGTCAAGGGAGAAGCCGACGAAGAACAATCGAAGCTCTTCTTAGAAATGGTCGAAGCGCTCGGCAAGAACGAGCCGCACAAGGGTAGCGAAGAAAGCTGGAAGAAAAAGACTTCCGCCTTGCTGGTCGCCGCCAAAGAAACCGTCGAAAAGAAGGAAGGCGCTGCCGAAAAGCTGAAGAAGGCTGCCAACTGCAAAGCGTGCCACGACGAGCACAAGTAAGCAAAAGATTAAAGATAAATTGAGAATCGAAAGGGCCCCTGGGTTTATCACCTGGGGGCCTTTTTTGGTGTTGGTTGCCAATTTGAGGCTCGTCCGGTAGCCTAAGGGGTTTGCCTGCTATTGATTAGCGTCAGCATTATCCCCTTTAAAGGAAGCTCCATCCATGAACCGCGTCTGGATTCTCGGTCTGATACTGTTCGCTATGCCTCTTTGTGTCGGTTGCCCGAGCAATACACCCACGGGAAAAGACGATAGTGGGAAAGCCAAACCTGCCGCTCCAAGCTTGCCAGCCGACGATCCAGAAGCGGTCGCGGCGCTGGAAAAGCTGGGGGGCAACCTTACCAAAGATAGTGACGGGAACGTCATACGAGCCGATTTCGCAAGTGTGCGTTTTGAAGAAGGGCAAGACGACACCGTCTTCGAGCCCATCTCAAAGCTCGCCCATTTGCAAATGGTAAAGTTCTATGGGGCGGACATTACCGATACGGTAACCACCTATATGAAAGACCTGACTCAATTGCGTGATGTCACGTTCGAAAATTGCGTGATCACGGACGAAGGACTTGCCAATCTGACGAACTCGAAGGATCTCTCTGTGTTCGGACTGCGCCGCACCAACATTTCCGATAAGGGAATCGAGATTATCTCGAAGTTCCCCAAGGTGCGTTACCTCGACTTCCGTTATTGCAACGTGAATGACGAAGGGATGAAGTTCGTCAAGGACATGAAGAACCTCGAAGTGCTGCGTACCGAAGGTTCCTTTATTGGAGACGAAGGTTTAGAGAATCTATCTGGTCTGACCAAGTTGAAATTCCTGAACTTGCGAGACAAGCGAATCACCGACGCTGGGATCGAGCATCTCAAGGACCTGAAGAACCTGGAAACGTTGGAACTGAACGAAGTCGCTTGTTCCGATAAGGGGCTTTCCTACTTGGCTGGTTGTACCAAGATGAAGAAGCTCCACCTGTTCCGGACCAAGGTGACCGACGCCGGGATGCAGTACCTGAAGGACATGACCGAAATGGTCGATCTGAAGCTGCGTCAATCTCCGGTTCGCGGTATGACCATGGACCAGCTGAGCGGCATGAAGAAGTTGAAAGATCTTGATGTCAGCGAAACGGGCTTCAGTGATGAAGGGGTGGCAATTGTCAGTGACTTCAATACGCTGGAGTCGTTGAACTTGTGGAACACATTTATCACCGACGCTGGCCTAGAGCCGATCAGCAAGCTTAAGAACCTGAAGAAGCTTGACCTGCAGAATTGCAACTTGAGCGACGAAGGCGTGAAGCACCTGAAAGGAATGACATCGTTGACCAGTTTGTCATTGAAAGAGAATAGCTCGATTTCAGACGAATCGATTCCGGTTCTACTGACACTGACTAACTTGAAGAAGCTAACACTGAACTTCACCCAGATCTACGACGACGGTGTCGAGAAGCTGAAGAAGGGCATCCCCGGCATCGATGTGACCTTCTAAGGTCTTGCGGTCAAGAACGAATCATCGAGAAAGCCTCCGTGCGAAAACGTACGGAGGCTTTTTTATGCGTTAAGCCTTCTTGCGAAGCGTCCTCAGGGCCCGATGCGTGATGCGCCGGGTATGTGGTGACTCGCTTTCCGCCAGCCAGCGTTCACACAATTCCTGGACAAAGTCAGGCCTCGTTTTACTGGCGTCGTTCAGCCAGTTGGCGACGGAATCTTGCACGTACTTGGTATCGTCTTCCCGGCACAGTGTGAGTAGATCTTCGGCAATCTCAGGCCGTTGTTTCAACTCGGTAATGTGTTTGCACCAGACCCCACACGGACGCGAAACTTCAATCGCAAATCGCCGAGCTAAATGGTTCTTATGATTGGCCAGCGGGTAGAGACGTTCGATATCGGAGACGATCGATTCCGCCGCTGGCAGGCGAACCGACATCCAGGCAATTTCCCGCACGCCCATGTTCGAATCGAGTGCGAATTTACGAGCTTGTTTTAAGCGTTTGGCAAACGTCAGCGTCTCGTCCGCTGCATCCATATACGCGGCCCAGCTTCGTAGGACGTCGCTGGGGTGTTCGGTTAATTGCTGATAAACGACTTCCCGCGCGTCGCTACCGACAAGGGCTTCATGAAACGCTGCCCCGGTTGCCGTCAGCCGTTGCATCACTCCTGCAGTGGCTAGGTCTTTGATGATACGGCTAAGCTTTTTGGCGACAGCGTCATCCAGGGACAAGCCAGGGCGAACGGCTTTGAACAACTTGACGTGGTCGATAACCAGGAATTCGACAAGGTTGACCGATTCCAATTCACCTCGATTAAGCCCTGCGACAACGTTCGCCGGAACTTCGCTTCGCCGAACGGCACCTTTACGGGCTCGCAGTTTTTCGAGATCCGTCACGCTTTGACTCACGGTTAGCTGCCGACGGTGGAATCGAAGACGCGAACCGATTCCCAGCCCTCTTTGTTTTCTTCGATGAATTGCAAGTGCCGCTCGGCAACTTGGTAGGCGTTTTGCGATTCCAGTGAATCAAAAACGACATGGAGGGCAACTTGAAAATTGCGATCGTTCACCGGACGATCCAATTCTTCGGTCAGTACGCCAGCGGCAAAAAAGATGCAGCCAGGATGGCCCGAGAGATACTTTTGGCAAGCTTCGACCAACTTCTGTTGGGCTTCGGGCGACTTATCCTTCAAGGTGAAGAAAACGTTGTGAGCGATTTGTGTCAGGTTTTCCATAGCAGGCAGTATGTCTTCTATGTGAATAAAGGGAGAATGTGGTGAAGCAGTGCAATGTAGCGGGACAAGGTCTGGTGAACAACGCAGGCGCATGAAAAATGCCATGCTGTGTTGACCACGGCATGGCAAGCGTATCTTGGTTTAAGACGACTCGATCGTCAATTAAGACTTGCGACGCGTCGTTCCGATGCCAGCTCGCTCTAAAAGCGACTTGCTGAGGATCTCTTCGGCTTGATTGTTTTCCGAAGGGGGAGGGCCGGTGGCACCTAGATCGAGCGGGTCGTAATGCAGCTCGTATTCATGTTTGGCGATGGCAATCACTGTGCCGGGATCGATGCGTTTATCTGTTTCTCGTACGCGTTTGCCGTTGACCTTGGTGCCGTTGCGGCTGCTTTGGTCTTCAACGAACCAGTAACCCTGCTTTACGTATAGCTGACAGTGATTGCTGGAAACATTGGCAAACCGAAGGACGACATCGCACGTTTCGCGTCGACCGACGAGAAGGGTTTTCTTTAGCAGTGGGATTGGATCTCCCCCACCAACTGGGATCAATTCCCCAAATTTCTGGCTCATAAAAAGTGCCTCGTTCCGCTAGTGCCTGGAAGATAAGTCGTAAATCGATAAGAATACGGCATTGTCCACTCTATCAATTCCTTAACACGAGTCAACATTTCATCAGAAGAGATTGATTTGTCTTCAACGGCGAAAACGACCTGGCGAGATGCCGGACTCCGTTATTATGCGTACAGCTGGTATCTTCGGAAGCGATTTGGCGAACGAATCCAGAAGATCAGCCTCGATGCGAAATTCACTTGCCCCAACGTTGACGGCACCGTCGCGAAAGGGGGATGCACGTTTTGTGACAATCGGAGCTTTAGCCCCAGCCGCCGCGAGCCGATTCGTGATATTACCGACCAGTTGGCCAATGGGATAACCCGGCTTAAACGTCGCTATAAAGTTGACCGTTTTATTGCCTACTTCCAGCCAGCGACCAATACCTACGCTCCGGTCGACCGCCTCAGGCCGCTGTACGAACAGGCAATCGATCACGAAAAAGTGGTCGGGCTAAGCATTGGTACCCGTCCCGATTGTGTGGCGGAAGATGTGATGGATCTCTTACAAGAGTTCGCTGGGCGGACCTTCATGTCGGTAGAGTACGGCATGCAAACGATTCATAACAAATCTCTCGATTGGATGAACCGCGGGCATCATCACGATGCTACGATCGACGCGATCGAGCGGAGCCGGGGAAGAGGCTTTGAAATCTGTTTACACGTGATTTTGGGTCTGCCTGGCGAAACGCATGAAGACATGATGGCCACCGCCGCTGAAGTGGCGCGGCTGAATATCGACTCAGTCAAGATCCATAATCTGTACTGCGTGAAGAACACCAAGCTGGCCGATCAGGTTCAGTCCGGTGAAGTAACGCTGATGGAACGCCAAGAGTACATCAAGACACTGGTCGATTTTCTCGAACGTATTCCCTCAGATGTTTTAGTCGAGCGAACCATTGGTGACGCCCCGCCGCAGTTTTTTGTTGGCCCCAGCTGGTGCCTCGATAAGTCGGCCGTGCTGCGGGCGATCGACGACGAATTGGTCCGCCGCGATACTTGGCAGGGCAAGTTGCTGTAGCAGAAGCCTTTTGAGAGCGGCGCAGCAAAAAGCTCAAGTGGATCGGTAAGCCGGGTTCTGTCCCGCAACAAGTTGCGGGGATAGCCATTCCTCTAGGGCGGCGATTGCTCGACGCCTCAAGCAGCGTACCCGGCAGTGGTTGACGGGCCGGACGAGCCCGTGTGTTGTCTGTTGCCAAACAACCCTTCCGCCTGTTTGCCTTGCTCCGGGTGGGGTTTACCAAGCCAAGCGAGTCACCTCGCTTGCTGGTGCGCTCTTACCGCACCTTTTCACCCTTACCGTTCCCCCAAGGGGGACTTAGGCGGTTTGTTTTCTGCGGCACTTTCCCTAATCTCACGACCGGTCGACGTTATCGACCACCCTGTCCTGAGGAGCCCGGACTTTCCTCCCGTTGCCCTCCAAAAAGAAGGCAACCGGCGGCTATCTGATCCACTTGAGCAAGCGTAAGCATAAGACAGAACGACGTTGTTGACCACTTACGCAAGCCCTCTGGTGGGGGCGATATACCATAGGGATACAAAAAAGTTCATACACTGAGATAAAATATTGGCGAAAAAAAGCTCTGAAGTCATTAGAATGGAACTTTCTAAAACCCACCTCGTCCATCCTCCACTTCTCGGGATTTTTGCACGATGCACTCTACCTTGCTCCCTGTCTGGGCTGCTGCTTGCCTTCTTGTGGCCAATTGCTTGATGACACCAGCGGTTGCTGAAGAACGTGTTTACGAGCTGCGAACGTATACCACCAATGAAGGCAAGCTCGACAATCTAAACGCCCGTTTTCGCGATCACACGACGCGGCTTTTCAAAAAGCACGGCATAGAAAACCATGCCTATTGGGTACCGGTTGGCGAGGGAGAAGAAAACACCCTGGTCTACATCATTTCGCATGCCGACAACGATGCCGCAAAGGCCAGTTGGAACGGCTTTCGGGAAGATGCGGAATGGCAGAAAGTTGCTGCTGAGTCGGAAAAAGATGGCAAGATCCTGTCCAAGCGGCCAGATGCCGTTTATATGGAGGCAACGGACTTTTCCCCACAGAATTTTGAATCGGCAGAGGAACCTCGCCTATTCGAATTGCGTACCTATACCACTGCAGAAGGGCGATTGCCGGCTTTGCTTAAGCGATTTCGCGAGGGCGAACTCAAGCTCTTCGAGAAGCAAGGCATGACCAACATCGCCTACTTTACCCCCCAGGATAAACCCAACACGCTGATTTATGTGGTGGCCCATAAGGACGCCGACGCTATGAAAAAATCGTGGGAAGGTTTCCGCAATGACCAGGAATGGCAACAATTGTGGGAGAGTTCGACAAAAGACGGCAAAATCGTGATCAAAGTCGATCGCCAAATTTTGCGTCCGGTCGATTATTCTCCTCTGAAGTAATTTGTAAGGTAACGTTGCTTCGGATCGAATAGTCCAGCCGATAACTCTGGAATCCCTTAATCTTATCGTTATTCGCAATATCCTTTCCCGCTTTACCCAGTCGCGCCTGGCCTAAGCGGTTCAAGGTTAGCCGTCGAATGAAAATTGAATTTCGTTGCCACGGTTGCCATCAGAAGCTGAAAATTTCAGCCAAGGCAGCTGGTTTACGGCGCAGGTGTCCACGATGCCAGGCGGAATTAGTCGTTCCGTCTTCGTCGGGGGGGGCAGCTACCGATAAGACGGGGGCGGCAGCACATTCGAACGATTGGCTGGCCGAAAGTGGTTCCACCGAACAGTGGAAAGCCCCACCTCAACGACCATTTCCCGCTCCATCGCAGAAGTCGGAGCATTTCGAGCGACGCCTGCCCATTTCGGCACCGGAGTTTCCTGCCGATGGGTTACGGATTCTGAAAGCGTTCGGCCCGCCGATAAGCAAAACCGAGACAACCTGGGCGTACAAGCTTGGCGTTCTGGTTGTTGCCATGGTGATGATTGCTCTGCCGTTGGTCTACTTCACCTTTGTCGGCAGCATCTCTTATGCGATTTATTGGTACTTCTCGCAGGGACAGTATTGGTTGTTGCCGGGCGCAAGCATGGCGGTTGGGCGATTTTTCGTCGGTGGGGCTATTGGTGTTATTGGCAGCGTAGTGGTGTTCTTCCTGCTCAAGCCAATCTTGGCTCGCCCTGTTAATATCGTCCGGACGCGTTCGATTACTCCGCAAAGCGACCCGATGATGTTTGCGTTTGTATCGCGGGTGTGTGATGTAGTTGGGGCCCCTTTTCCTACCCGCATTGATGTAACCTACGACGTGAACGCGTCGGCCAGTTTTCGGTCTGGCTTGCGTAGCATTTGGAAGGGGAATGACCTCGTTTTAACGATTGGGGTTCCCTTGGTTGCCTCGCTCACAATGCGGCAGTTCGCCGGGGTGCTGGCCCACGAGTTTGGGCATTTTGGCCAAGGTACTGGCATGCGGCTGACCTTTATTATTCGTTCGATCAGCGATTGGTTCGCCCGAGTCGTCTTCGAGCGAGACGAGTGGGACAAGGCTTTGGAAATGGTCTGCGGTCCTGAATTTCTGCCCTTAGCGGTCGTGACCTGGCCAGCCCGATCTTGTGTTTGGCTTTCGCGACAACTGTTGCGACTGCTAATGAATATGGGGCTGTTGGTGGGTGGTTTTCTGCTCCGTGAGATGGAATACGACGCCGACCGTTACGAGGCCAGAGTAGCCGGCAGTGACGAGTTCGCTCGGACCAGTTGGCGAATCCAGTTGGCCGGATATGCTTGGCTGCATGCCCAATCGCAAATATCGCAACTATCCGAGCGTGACGTCATGATCGACGATGTCGCTTTGCTGGTTCGTCATCATATCGCCAGCATGTCGGACGCAATCATGGAGCAAGTCCAGCGCGAGAGCAAATCGGGCAAAAGCGGCCTGTTTGATTCGCATCCTAGCGAAGCGTCTCGTTCGCAAAACGCTAAACGCGAGAACGCCCCTGGGATTTTCACGGTAGAGGATGACGCCAAGAACCTGTTCGCCGATTTTGAAACGATGGCCAAGAACGTGACGTGGGATATGTATTGTCAATTCCTACGGCGCACCGTGAAGCGTCAATCGTTACAAGATACGCAAACCGTCCTGATGCGCTATCGCATTGGGGTAGGAACCGTCCGGCCTTGGAACGGGCCGGACTACTACTCGTAACGCAGGTCGCCTACAATCTTAATAGCTTGAGTCGCTCGTTTGAGGTGGCTCTCTTGTTTTGTCGACTAAGCCACGGTTTACGGGTAAGGCATGCCGTCTAAAGCACAACCGGTCAAGCTTCCGATCATTGGCTGGCGAGAATGGGTCCAGCTTCCCGATTTAGGCATCGCGAAAGTGAAAGCCAAGATTGATACCGGTGCTCGTTCTTCTTCGTTGCATGCTTACGACTTGAAGTATGAAGAACGAGACGGCCATCAGTGGGTCCGTTTCAAAGTGCATCCCCGTCAACGTAGCTCGGATGCTCCGATTGTCGCCATGGCCAAGATTCTGGAATTTCGCAAGGTGCGAAGTTCCAATGGGCATGTCACGAAGCGGCCAGTAATTCTGACAACGGTCGATGTACTAGGCGAGCACTGGGAAATCGAACTGACACTAGCCAACCGCGATGCAATGGGCTTCCGGATGCTGATTGGGCGAGAGGCAATCCGGG
This sequence comes from Bremerella cremea, assembly GCF_003335505.1. NCBI lineage: Bacteria > Pseudomonadati > Planctomycetota > Planctomycetia > Pirellulales > Pirellulaceae > Bremerella > Bremerella cremea. The sequence continues at coordinate 1,271,180 of NZ_QPEX01000010.1, read as the reverse complement.
GGCGACTTCTTGTCGATTCAGGAGCTTCGTATCTTTCCGGAGTTCCTAAGCGGCTGAAACCCAAAAAAACAACCAATGGGGCTCCTGCATCGCGTGCTTCTGAGAAGTCTCAGCGGGATGCCACCTAGCATTCCGGTTGCCTCGCGTCAAAATGTCTCTACCATGACGCAAGTGGGAAGCGCACTTTCCACCTGTCCAGCCACCTTGGGGGTGGCATATTTCAAATTCTGTCCAGATGGATATGCGACGTTATGAAGTTAGGGATTCTATCGTGCAACCGCAACTGCTACAGCACTCGACGGTTGCGCGAGGCAGCCATCGATCGTGGGCATCAGGTTAAAGTACTCAATACGCTAAAGTTTGCGATCGATTTAGAGCAGGGAGAGCCTGATCTCTATTTCCGTTCGAAGCAGCTAACTTCTTACGATGCGATACTTCCCCGGATCGGTGCCTCGATTACGTACTTTGGTACAGCGGTGGTGCGGCAGTTCGAGCAGATGGATGTCTTCCCGGCCAATAGCTCGTCGGGCATTACCAACTCGCGCGACAAGCTGCGTAGCCTGCAGATCCTGAGTCGGCACCATATTGGCATTCCCCAAACGACCTTCGTGCGCGATCGAGCCGATATTTTGCCTGCGATCGAGCGAGTTGGCGGCGCACCGGTGGTGATCAAATTAATCGAAGGAACCCAAGGGGTCGGTGTTATCCTGGCCGATTCGGTGAAAATTGCCGAAGCGATCATCGAAACCTTGCATAGCACGCGCCAAAACGTGTTGGTGCAGAAGTTCGTCGCGGAGAGTCGCGGCCGAGATGTGCGGGCTTTCGTGGTTGGCGACCAGGTCGTTGCCTCCATGCGTCGCGTAGCTCAGGGGGCCGAATTCCGCAGCAACGTTCATCGAGGCGGTTCGACAGAGCCGGTAGAGCTTGATGAGAACTATCGAGAAACGGCCGTGCGAGCCGCCCAGATCATGGGATTGCGAGTAGCTGGTGTCGATATGCTGGAAAGTGCAAGTGGTCCCCAAGTTATGGAAGTGAATTCCTCGCCCGGCTTGGAAGGAATCGAACGCTGTACGAAGCTCGACATTGCCGGCGCAATTGTCGACTACATTGCGGCTCAGGTTGATTTCCCCGAGATCGATATCCGTCAACGCTTGACCGTCAGCCGTGGTTATGGGGTGACCGAACTACGAATTCCCGAGGGGTCTGAGTATTGTGGAAAAACGATCGACGAGTCGGGCTTGCCTGATCACGATATCAACGTACTGACGCTCTATCGCGGAACTTCGGTGATTCCTAATCCGCGTCTAAAACGCACCTTGGAACCTGGCGACCGCTTGTTGTGCTTCGGCAAACTTGATGCCATGCGTGGTCTGATTCCAGAAAAGACCATCAAGCAGCGTCGGCCGAAAGTGAAGAAGCTGGCTAAGTCGGTGCTGAAGGGCGAATAGGCTTTTCGTGGCGGCCTGCTAGAGAAAAGCTAAGCCTCTGCGTTTGTTTCTGCGAATCCGGGGCTTCCGTTGGTCGCTCCTTAGCGTTTGGTGGCGTCGTCTTCCACATTGTTCGCCACGTTATGGCAAGCCAATACGTGGTCGCAACTTTTTTATTATTGGTATCAACGATGCCGATCATAACGCTACGGTTCCGCGTGTTGGGCATCCGGTGAATAGGTTTTTCTCATTTCCTCAGCAGAAGGTGTTTTCTGGGGAATGCGGTCTGTTTAAAAAACGGCTGCGTGAAAAAAGTTAGAAAAAATTTCTCCCTTGTTTCTGGGGAAAGAGAGATCGGCATGTTTCCAGCGTGGAAACTCCTTGCCCTTAATCTCATGCATTGCGCGACCCAATCGGCCATTAGCTAGTCGCAAGGCGTAAAGCAAAAATTGCCCAGGAATACAACCTATTCTTGCATGGGAATACGTTGGATAGAAAAGTAATGTCGGGTAAAACATCAAGCAGCCTGACAGACGATAAAGAACCTATTCCCCGGTCATGCAAATTGAACTGCTCGCAATGGAATCGACGTTAGCGGCCGATTCATCGTTGCTCATGTTCGAAGCCTTACGTCGATGAAGTCGTTTCTTGGATGGGAACAGGTCAAATGAATTGGCTATTACAACTCGCCGAAACCAACCCAACCGCGCAGGCATTCGCTGTCATATCGTTGGTGTGTATGCTCGGCATGGTGTTGGGGAGCTTCCGGTTTAAGGGAATTGGCCTGGGGACTTCTGGCGTACTGTTTGCAGGTATTTTGGTCGGTAATTTCAGCAAGCCAATCGATCATCATACGCTCGACTTTCTCAAGGAGCTTGGCCTGGTCTTGTTTGTGTTTTGCATTGGTTTGCAATTGGGACCAGGGTTCTTTGCTTCGCTACGGAAAATGGGTCTGCAGTTGAATCTGCTGGCAGCAACCATTGTCAGCCTCGGGGCTCTCGTGGCGGTGGGCATGGGGTGGATCATGGGCTTGGATGAAGCTGCCGTGCTGGGTTTGTTCTCAGGAGCAACGACCAATACCCCATCCCTCGGTGCCGCACAGCAGACCTTGTCAGGCATGGAGAATGTCCCGCCAGAACAGATGGTGCTTCCTGCGATGGCGTATGCCGTGGCTTATCCATTCGCGGTCGTCGGAATCATTGGTACGTTGCTAGTGCTAAAAAGCATGTTCCGAATCGATCCTCAGGCAGAGGCGAAAGAGTTTGAGACCGCCAACGCGAATAAAGTGGAGCCACTCTCGCGGCGGACGTTTATCATCGATAACCCAAACTTGGAAGGCGTAGCAATCGGATCGGTACCGGGGCGAATCGAAAGCCCGGTAACGGTCTCGCGCATCCGTCGCTCTCAGCAATCGGAAGTCGAGATCGCCACCAGCAGTACCACGCTTAGCCAAGGAGATACGATCTTGGCGGTGGGAACGCAAGAACACCTAGATCAATACCAACGAGTGGTCGGCCATGCGATTAACGAAGACCTAACCAGACTGCCCGGGAAGGTTGAATATCGTAAGGTTATCGTTACCAATTCCGAAGTACTCGGTAGAACGATCGAACAACTGGGGCTCGAGCAAAAGCATGGTGTTGTCGTTACGCGAATCGTGCGTGGTGATCTTGAGCTAATCCCGGTGCATGACTTGCGTTTGAAGTTTGGTGATGTTGTACGTCTGGTGGGACGCAAGGAAGACATCAAGCGGGCCAGTGCGTTGTTGGGCAACTCGGTGAATGCCCTGAATGCGACTCACTTCGTGCCGTTTTTTGCGGGGATCGCCGCCGGGATCGCGTTGGGAACGATGCCGATCAGCGTTCCCGGGTTGCCTGAACCACTTCGGCTAGGCTTGGCTGGCGGCCCACTTCTGGTGGCCATCCTGGTCGGTCGCCTAGGGCAAATTGGGCCCCTGGTTTGGCACATGCCACGCAACGCAAATTTGGCGATCCGTGAGTTCGGTATTGCTTTATTTTTCGCCAGCGTTGGGCTTATGGCAGGGCCGAAGTTCTTTGGCGTCGTCTTCAGTTCAATCGGCCTTCAATGGTTGTTGGCAGGGGCCTTGGTGACGCTGATTCCGTTGTTTGCGGTTGGCTTGTTTGCTCGTTGTGTGCTGAGAATGAACTTCGTCGCGATCTCTGGTTTGTTTGCCGGAAGCATGACGGACCCGCCAGCTTTGACCTTCGCGACCAATATTTGCCAGGCAGAATCCCCGGCAGTGACTTATGCGGCCGTCTATCCATTGACCATGGTCCTGCGAATCATGGCCGTCCAAATCTTGGCCGTGCTGTTCTTTGGATAGCCCCAGAGCAAATCAATCCGCGCATTAAAAAAGCCTGAGGCAATCACCTCAGGCTTTTTTCGTAAGTGGAGGATAACGGGATCGAACCGATGACCTCTTGCATGCCATGCAAGCGCTCTCCCAGCTGAGCTAATCCCCCGTATTTGGGTCACTAATCGTTTAGCACAAAGGCCCTACGATCAATGCATTCTACCTTATCGGCAATAAGTGCCGTCAAGTGAAGGGTTAAAATTACCAATCCAGGCGAGAGGTGTCAATAACCGGTAACGTCAGATTGGTGGTAAGTTACACTAACGATACGATTTCCATCAATTTCTTAGCGGGTAAGTGCCCTTCGTTGGGGGATCGTAATCGTTGGAATGGAACTTCTCTGCGTGAAAAAATACCTTCTCACAATACTTCGTTTTCTGGTCCCTGGCGGCATTCTCGCATATTTGTTGTGGACGATCGCCAGCAACCCAGAGAACCTTGATGCGGTTCGTCAGATCTTCAGTAGTAAGACCGACTGGGCCAGCATTGGGTTCGCGTTTGGTAGTGCCTTAACAGCACTTTCTCTGACGTTTATTCGTTGGTACTTGCTGGTGATTTCGGTCGGCATTCCCTTTCAATTGAAAGACGCGTTCCGGCTTGGTTTTCTGGGGTACATGTTGAATTTCGTCGGTCTCGGCGGAGTGGGTGGCGACTTGTTTAAAGGGTTTATGCTGGCCAAGGCCAACCCAGAGAAACGCCCGGAGGCGGTTTCGACCATCTTCATGGATCGCTTGATTGGGCTTTATGCGTTGTTCGTCGTGACTTCGTTGGCAGCGCTTAGTTTGGACTTGGAAACAGCCAAGCCGGCGGTGCGAACGGTGGTTTACTTTGTCCACGGAGCATCGTTTGCCGGGCTGATCGGGATTACTGTCGCGCTGATGCCGGGGTTTTGGCGCGGCCCTTTGCGCACGTTCCTGGAATCGATTCCTAGGCTCGGCCGCTTATTCAAACGGCTTTTTTCGGCGATTGGCATGTATCGCCAGCACCCCAAGTATCTAGCGATTATTGCGGTTTTAAGTTTAGGAGTTCATTCCTTCTTTTCGCTGGCAGCCTATTTCCTGGCGGCGGGGTTATTTGAGGTGCATCCCAGCTTGTTGGAAATGTTGATCATCACACCTTTGGCGATGGTGTTTGCTGCGATTCCGATTTCGCCTGGTGGGATGGGAACGCTCGAGTTGGCGATCACGGAACTTTATACCAGCGTGCCGGCAGAGCAGATGACTCGGGCTAGCGCAATCACAGTGGCCCTAGGCTTCCGTGTATTGACCATTGGGTTGGCGTTTATCGGGGCGATCTTCTATTGGATGAACCGAGCCACAGTCGACGAGACAATGGCCGAGGTTAGCGCTGAAGAGCAGACGCTGGAGCATCTGGCCGAGGAATCCGACGAAGAGTTTGAGCAGTCTGCGCGGCTTGAGCATCGGTAACTTCTTGGCGATCAATTTCGATACGGGCATCTTGGTGGAAAGTTGCCGGTGCCGTGTTCTCTAGCAGCGTACAATCGAGCACGGTAGTCTTGGAAAAACCTTCCCCTCGCAGTTGAACCGTGGCGTTGTCGCCCAGCAGCGAGCGAGCGATCGTTACTTTCGAGGCCCCTCCCACTGAGACGCCACTGCGCCCGTTGCCGCGTGAGGTGATCGAAACAAGTTGCGTGTTGTAGCAGTTGCTATGGGCGTTGATGCCGTCTAGTTGAAAGCCTTGCACGGTCAGATCGAGAATCTGGACATGCCGCACTTCGTACAGCGTGATGCCGGTACGCTGGGCCGTATAGCTCAGGCGATAGTTGCCTGGATCGACGTCCTGTTCCGAGCGAAAGAAGATGATGCCATCGACCAAGTCCCAGGTCATTGGCTCCAGCTTGTCGAGCTCGTCGCGACTTTCTAACACGACCCGTTTAGCTGGTTTGCCATTCAGGTATAGCTGTTGATACTGTTTATAGGTTGGCGCAAAACAATAAATATCATTTCGCACAAACTTCCAGGCTTCAATGGGAATGACTGCAGTTCCGTCTAACACAGCACCGTTGCCTTGCAGCACGAAGGGAGCAAAGTCCCAGCCGCTGTTGTCGCCACCTTGAAGCGAGATCGATTCTTTGTAGGGGACGCCTGTGTTGGCCAGAATAATTCGATCCCCCTTCCGCGCGATTCGCAAAGCTTTGGCAATGGTGGAGGTGGGCCCGTCCGATCCCTTGGCAGCGGAGTCACTCAGGCCAGTATTGCGGTCATCGCCACTCACATTGTTTACGAAGATATCACCGCCACGCGCTGACGAAGCAGAGAAGACCAGCAATAAGACAAGAGCGAAGCGTCGCATGGAATTCCACTTAATTGATGTAATCGTCAAAGTCGATATAAAATTCACCACCATCATGGCGTGCTAGCAACTGCTTTACCAGGGTGTTGGGCAACATAAATTGGTTAAAACCAAACTCGGAGGCCTGAAACAAAGCCGTTGAGCTCGGCCCCCTCGATATTGGTGTACTGGAACCCCGTGTAGGCTTCGATGTGTTTCCAGTTCACACCAACGGTGGTACGAAAGCGAAACAAGCCGGCAGAGCCCACTTTTCCTACGTCGAATTCCGACGACCAGATCCAGGGCTTGCCGAGATACGCGTCGTAGCCACCGGTGAAGTTGATCCCTGCTTCGGTGCCTTGCTCGTCGGCCAGGATGTTGGCACCCAAGCCGAAGCGTAGCTGGCCGTGATAGGCCTGGAAGTAACGCAGCGTCACGTTGATATCGCCCAGCGTTAGTTGGTCAGTGCCTCCGCCAGGAACGTTCTCGAAGTATTCGTCCCACTGGGTATCGAGCCCCCAGCGACGATTGCCTTCAACGAGCACCTTCGTGCCAATCCGTGATAGACCGGAGAAGTCGCTCCCATATTCGACCGAGGCACGAACCGAATTGAATTTGCCGATCCCGTACCATTCGTCCCCCACCAGCATGTAACCAAAGTCGTGTTGGTAGGGGTAATCCGAAAAATACTCAGAATGGCCAAGCAGACTAATCGTCTCTTCTTCCCCATTGTTGTGGGTGTAAATGATCGTTCGTCGCTGGGGAATCACCGAGTTTGCCGTCGCATACAGACTAAGAAGCATAGCGCCGCTAACCGCTTCTATGCCAAGCGATCCTAGGCTGTCGCTGCCGTTGTCGTGGTAGGATTCTTTCTTCGAGCTACTGGGCGTGTAAGTCGAAGGGGGATCGGTCGTGCGGCTTTCTTTGGCGGCAGAAGAAAGGAGCCAGCCGGACATGGCAGGTTCTTCACAAGCCGTGACGCACACAATCGTTGCGATCAAGCTGGTTAATAGCTTCCTTGCCATTGGTGGGTTTCCTTGTGCTTCGGGCGCGTACACGCAGCCATCTTGTACGGATTTACAAGCGCGGCAACGGTACGGCGATGCGAAACCTGGGTCAAGATGTCTTCGGTGGAACGCTAGTGGGGAAGGGGGGCGACCGTAGCCCGGTAGCGTTGGCAGGCGTTCTCAGTACGATTAAGGAGCGATCATTTTCCTTCGATACCCCTCCACAGCAGATCATGGCACGCATCCTTATTACCTCGGGCCCGACTCGGCAATACATCGATCCTGTTCGCTACCTTACTAACGCATCGAGTGGGCGAATGGGATGCAGTTTGGCGGAAGCGGCGTTGGCGGCCGGGCATGATGTCGTTCTAGTTTCTGGCCCGGTGACGGTAACCTATCCGGCCAAAGCCGCCGTGAAATGGGTAACCACTACGGAAGAGATGCTCGAAGCCGCGCGCGAAGAGTTTGCGAGTTGCGATGGGCTGATTGGCGTTGCGGCCCCGTGTGACTATCGACCAGAGTTTGTCCAAGGCCAGAAAATCAGCAAGACCGGGCAGCCACTAGTCTTGGAATTGATCGAAACACCCGACATCGTGGCGACACTCGGGGCCGAGAAGGGGGACCGCTGGGTGGTTGGCTTCGCCTTGGAAACCGAGGACCGCCGATTCCGGGCTTTGGTGAAGCTGGAAAAGAAAAGCTGCAACTTGATGGTGCTAAACGGGCCTGAGGCCATGAACAGCGACGATAACCAAGTCGAGGTTCTGGCCAAAGATGGCTCCGTCGTGGCGAGTATCTCGGGCAGTAAACCGGAAGTCGCCACCCAAATTGTGGGGATCATCGACCAGCAGCTAATCCATGCGTAGCACTGCTGGAATCCGTGTTGGCTTGCCTTCGCGGGTTATACAAGCCAGTAAGGTACTGCCTTCCACGATCATTTCGTCATCGCGGCGGATTTCGTAGTTGAGCTCGATCCGGGCTCCTTTTGCTTTTACCGCTTTCACCGTAACAAGCAGCAAATCGTCGAATTCGGCGGGCAAGTGATAGCGGCACTGGACATCGCGGACAACCAGCAGAAGTCCTTCTTCTTCCATCCGTTTGTAGTTGAATCCGCCAGCTCGCAACATTTCTGTCCGGGCGAGCTCGAAATAGGTGATATAGTTCGCGTGATGGACGCGTCCTTGGGCGTCCGTTTCCTGATAACGGACACGGACTTCGATGGTATGTTCTGTCAGCATCAGACGCTTCTAATTCTCCGTTCTGGTCGCTGGTATTGGCGGCCCCGACCGGTGGGGGCAACGATTGACCGAAATCTAAGCCTTTTTTATAGTTGCGAGTAATTACCCACCAATTTGGTTTTAGCATGATTGGGGCGACATGAGTACGGGAGCCGGCTCCGGTACCAACTACAGCACGATGCGAGGTCGCGATTACCCCTCGCTCCGCCAGTTCACCGTATTCCTCGAGAACCGTGTCGGGCAGTTGTTGGAAATTGTACGTAGGTTCGAGGGAAGCAACGTTCGGATTGTGGCGCTTTCTATTAACGACGCCACCGAGTGTTGTTTTGTTCGCTTTTTGCTGAGCGATCCCGAAGGGGGAAGAGAGATCTTAGAGCGAGCCGGGCTTGCTCTGATTGAATCCGACCTGATCGGAGTCGAGCTGCCTAATGAAAAGCAGCCCTTGTTGCGGGTTTGCACGGCCCTCTTGCAGTCGGAAGTGAACATCGTTCAGGCCTATCCGCTGCTTTATACACCTAGCAATCGGGCAGCGGTTGCGTTGATGGTCGACAACGCTGAGATAGCGATGGATACCTTACTTTCGCGTAATTTCCATGTGTTGACCGAAGATGATCTGAAATTCGACGAATAGCCGTTGGCCGCGAAAAATCGCTAAAACCGCGCTATGCCGATCGAAAGGCAATCTTCTGGGCCACGTTCCGCTGATCGCTGGCCTTTAGTGAGGGTGTCGTCAGATAGAATTCAGAGCACGATGAATGGTCACGGACCGTTCCCTTTTCCTCGCCATTGGACACTGGCAGCCGCATGATTCACGTTCGTGATCTCGTCAAGTCGTACGACGATTTGCAACTCGGTAAATTCACCGCCGTGGATCAAATTAGTTTCTATGCGATGCCGGGCGAGATCTTTGGGCTGTTGGGCCCCAATGGGGCAGGCAAGACAACCGCTTTGCGGATTCTCAGTACGGTTCTCGAGCCAACCTCAGGGACCGTCAAAATTGCCGGTTACGACGTTACCACTGAACCATCAATGGTCCGGCATCAAATCGGGTTCATGTCGGCCAACACGGCCGTTTACGATCGGATGACTGCCTGGGAGATGGTGGAATACTTCGGCCAGCTTTACGGCATGCCCAAAGATCAGCTGCGCGAGCGGATGGAAGATTTGTTTCATCGGCTCGGAATGCGCGAGATTCGTGATGTGCTAGGGGCGAAGATGTCGACCGGCATGAAGCAAAAGGTTTCGATTGCCAGGGCGTTAGTTCATGATCCGCCGGTGCTCATCTTCGACGAACCGACGCTGGGGCTTGATGTTTTCGTTGCGCGGGCTTTGGTGCAACTGATCGCCGAGCTGCGAGACCAGGGGAAGTGCATCATCTTCTCGTCGCACATCATGCGCGAAGTCGAGAAGTTGTGCGACAAGGTCGCGATTATGAACCGTGGCAAGATCTTGGCCGAGGGGACAATCGAAGAGCTGCGCACGCAGTACGACCAGCCAGACTTGGAGGAGTTGTTCTTCCATTTGATCGGCGAACCAGAAGGTATCGAGAACTAAGTCAGGCTCGTACGGCGAGATAATGGAATGAATTGGAACAACGTCCAACTGATCCTCAAGCGAGAATTGCGTGACCAGGCACGCGATCGCCGGACGCTTTTTTCGGTGATCGGTTTGCCGGTACTGCTCTACCCGCTGATGGGCTTGATGGTGTTGCAAGTCATGCAATTTCGTCAGGCCAATCCTGCGAGAATTCAAGTAATCGGCTTGGCGGAATTGCCTGATGCCCCGGAGTTGATTGTGCCCATCGAGCCGGCCAAGGAGGGCGAAACCTCGCAGGGGACTCGCTACGAGTTCTCGTCAAAGCTCTTGGATGATGCCGGTATTAACGGCAAGTTCACCATTGAAGCAACCGAAGCGTCGATCGATTCTCAGGTTGTTGAGAAGACAGCCAAAGAATCGCTGCACTCGGAAGGCTTCGATGCGATCATCTACTTTCCGCCTGGTTTTAAAGAGAGGATGGAGAGCTTCCAAGATCAAATGGCCAACGGGGCAGGGGATGTCGAGAGCAAGTTTCCTTCGCCACAGTTGATCACTAATTCGTCCGAGGAACGATCGACGTTGGCCAATAACCGGCTGCGTCAGATTTTGCATGCCTGGCGAGAAAGGGTTATTCAGAAGAATCTGGAAGCCAACAACGTACCGACGGTTATTACCGACCCATTTCGGATTGATCCGCTTGATCTTTCCGAGAAGCCACGCGATCAGGCCACGTACATGTGGGCCAAGATCTTTCCGTTCATTGTTGTCATCTGGGCGTTGACCGGTGCGTTCTACCCGGCCATCGATTTGTGTGCGGGTGAAAAGGAACGGGGAACGCTTGAAACGTTGCTTTCTAGCCCGGCCCTTCGTTCCGAGATTGTCGCCGGCAAGCTGTTGGCCATTATGACCTTCAGCATGGCCACAAGTGTATTGAATTTATTGAGCATGGGTTTCACGGCCAGCTTTGTAATGGGACAGTTCGGCAACGGACAGTTGAACTTTGGCCCACCGCCGATCTGGTCGCTAGGGTGGTTGTTTCTCGCTTTGATTCCAATGGCTGCTTTGTTTAGCGCCTTGGCCTTGGCAATCGCCACGATGGCTCGCAGCAGTAAAGAGGGGCAGTATTATTTGCTTCCCTTGTTGATGTTGAACTTGCCGCTGGTCGTTCTGCCGGTGCTGCCGGACACGCAGCTGACTTTCGGGACGTCGTTGATACCGGTGAGCGGGATGTCTTTCCTGTTAAAGTCGCTGATGGAAGGAGACTACCGCACCGCCGCGTTGTATGCCTTGCCGGTACTTGGTGTGACGGCTTTTTGTATTTGGGTTGCCATTCGCTGGGCGATCGATCAGTTCAATAACGAGTCGGTCCTGTTCAGCGAGAGCGAACGGTTCAATCTGCAAGCTTGGTTGAAGAAAGTGTGGCGCGATCGTCAAGCCACGCCGACGGCGGCTGGGGCATTTGTGATGGGCATCGTGCTTCTCGCACTGCCGCACATGCTGGGCAAGTACATCGCCCCAGAGGTTGGCCCCGACGGGAAGCTGGGAACTTCGGCGCTGATTCAACAAATGCTGACGATCCAAATTGGTTTGATTTTGTTGCCGGTGCTGATCGCGGCGGCCATTTTCACACGAAGTATGGCCAAAACATTTTTGCTGCGGATGCCTGATCGCCAGATGATGCTGGGGGTGCTATTGGCACCTCTGCTGGCCATATGTTTACACCCGTTTGCCCTTTACTTGCGGGGGATTATTCAAAGTACGATCCCTATGTCGCAAGATCTGCAAGATCGATTGCAGGACACATTAGGCGGTATCGAGAACTTGCCGATCTGGGCCATCTTTGTGATGTTTGGAGTCTTACCGGCTATTTGCGAAGAGTTCGCTTGCCGTGGTTTTATTCTTTCAGGCATGCGGCACATTGGCCATAAATGGGCGGCAATCAGCATCTCGGCAATTTTCTTCGGCCTGTTGCACGGCATTTTGCAGCAATCGATTCCCGCCACGATTTTTGGGTTGCTGATCGGTTTTGTGGCGGTGCAAACGCGGAGCCTATTGCCGGCGATCTTATTCCATGCGACGCATAATTGTTTGGTGTTTGCTCAGGGGATGATCGTTAACGACACCCTGAAAGACTTCTGGCCTCTGCGTTTCCTCGTGGCCAGCGTGACAGACACCCCCGGCGATGCTGAGTATCATCCGATCTTGGTCGGTCTGTGTGCGTTGGGCGCGTTTTTGATTGTTGGTGTCTTTGCTCGCATGCCAGCCGAACTGTCCGTGGAAGAACGGCGGCAAGCGGCCCTCGACCATCAAGGACGTTTCCCGAACTCTGCTTCGAAGTCGAAAGACGCAGGTTCCACGGTTTCGTGATTCACGCTCGGTTGGGCTTTGCTTGTTTGTCTGGTGGACGGACAATCGATCTGAGCTACGCGCAAGAAAAAGCAGCAGACAAATTGCCTGCTGCGGAAAATTGCGTTACTGCGAAGGTGACAACCTGGGCAAGGAATCGTAAATAAGGTGATCTGCCGAGCAGGCCTTAATCGCCCAAGTTTTCAGCCCAAGCGGGCGGCGGGGCTTGGAAGGTGACCATCTCAGCGGTTTGTGGATGTCGGAAAGTGACTTCCCAGGCATGCAGACACATGGGCGGTTCGTCGATGCCAAGTGTTTGCTTTTCTTGCATCACGCCTCCTTGCTGATACATCGGATCGCCCACAATTGGGAAACCGAGATGCCAGAGGTGAAGACGAATCTGGTTGGTACGACCGGTTTTGGGAGAGACTTCCAAGAGAGCCGTGCCATCGGCAAGCCGCTTGCGAACGACAAAATCGGTTCGCGCCGCCTGGCCTCCTTCTTCCACGCGACGACCGCCACCTTTTACCCGTGATGTGCCGATCGGTTCTTCGCAAACAAAGGTGTCTTCGCTAGGGTGACCATAGACACGAGCCAAGTAACGTTTCTCGACGCGGCCTTGCTCGAACTGGGGCTGAACCTGACGAGCGACGGCGCTGGTGCGTGAAAGAACGGCGACCCCGGTTGTGTTGGCATCTAAACGGTGGGCAATACGCAGCTTTTGAGGATGGTAAACTTGCTCCAGAAAGCTGATCAACGAATTCTTGTTGAATCGCCCACACGGGTGCATCGGGAGCGGAGCTGGTTTGCTCACGACAATCAGAGCATTGTCTTCGTACAAAACTTGTAGGTCCGCACTGACGTCGGGTTCGGTCGTGCCGGGATAGCGTTGTTCGAAGTGTTGTCCTGGCTTTAGCGGGACATGGGGATCGACCGCGCGGTACTCGACCAGGCGTTCGTCTTGATGCTCGATAATTTCGACCATCAATCGCTGAGCAACCATTTGTTCCCAGAAACCTTGGGAAGCAGCCGGTACTTTATCGGCGAGTACTTCGTAAAGTGTTTTCCCTTTTTGTTCCGACGAGATGTAAAGCCGGCGCGTATTGGTATAGGGAATACTGCCTGGCAGCGGAGAGGTAACCTTTTTGAGTTTCTCTTGACGCCGAGCAAGCACAGCGGCCATCGCTTCCTGAGTCGACTTGAAGCAGTGCGGACACGACTGCCCGGGGACGTAGAGCGGCGAATTCTGTTCCTCGGTGGTCAGGGGAGCTTGGCAGGCAAAGCACTGGGCAATGGGCGACTCTTGCAGGCTAGGGTCGACGGCCACACGTTGGTCGAAGACGAAGCAATCCCCCTGGTAGTGATCGCCACCAACCAGTTCAAAGTATTTCAGGATGCCCCCTTCCAACTGGTAGACCTCTTGGAAGCCAGCTTGCTGCATGAAGGGGCCAGCTTTCTCGCAACGAATTCCGCCGGTGCAAAACATCACGACCGGGGTCGACTTCGCATCTTCGGGCAGGTTCGACACGGCCTGGGGAAAATCGCGAAAGGTGTCAATGCCGGCAGGGACCGCGCCGGCGAAGGTGCCGACTTTCACTTCGTAGTCGTTGCGCACGTCGTACAGCATCAGCGGCTTCCCCTCGTCTAGCCACTGCTTGAGTTGTTGTGGTGGAAGCTTAGGGGCGGTGCGCTGGGCGGGTTCGATCCCGTCGATGCCGAATGCGATGATCTCTTTCTTGATCTTTACGAGCATCCGCCGAAACGGCTGGTAGCTGGTAAAGCTCTCTTTGGCTTCCAATTTTTCCAAGCCGGGGATTTGGCGGAGCTTGTCGAGTAGCTTGTGGACGTTTTCATCTGGGCCGGCGACAAACAGGTTGATCCCTTCCGTGCTGAGCAAAATCGTTCCGCGCAGGTCGAGTCGCCGGCAAATGCGACGAAGCGAATCGCGCATCGGCTTGAGGTCTCGCAAGGGTGCGAAAAGGTAGGAAGAGATATTCAGCACAGGCCCAGTGTCGGGCAAGACAGTCGTCGTGTTCATGCCACAAATTATCGGAGGTCACTCCGTTTTCGCAAACGGGGGGATCCGCTTATTGAGGTAATTCTTCTAACGTGACGCTTAGGGGAAGCGCCCCCTTCCTTCGCATGACCGGATCTGGGCCGCACGAGAGGAGAAGTTCCTGTTTCAGTTCTGCTCCTTCTAGGGGGCCGGACCAAAGTAAGCTCCGGCCAGTCTCGTGCGCTTCGAGTGTCAGCTGATAGCATTTTTCCAGTTCGTAATGAAAGACATTCCGAATGGAATCGATGACGTAATCAAAGGAATTCAGATCGTCATTGTGCAAGATAACGCCATAGGGAGGTTGACGTTTGGGCCTCGATTGGAGGCTAAGCTCTTCGCTGTTCATGGTGATGGATTCATAGCGACCAAAAAGTGTTTAATTAGTTTCTCCCCCTATTAATTGTTTTACTTTGGAGTTGATTCGCTGCCAAAGGATTTTTTTCGCGGGTCTCCGTGAAATGCAATGAAAAAAAGGGCCGGCAAGATCGCTTAGCGAATATACCAGGCCCTTTTCGTCCTCAGCCGCAATCGAATTCAATACCGCAGTCTTTCATTGCGTCGACAAGGCGACGTTGAAAAGACGCGTTGGAAGCGCAAGTTGTGCCGAAAGCGAGTGGCGGTTGTGGGAAACCGTGAACGCCGGCTGGTTGTCTTGGTAAAGCTTCCGGGGCGTGTTCGGTGAATGGCCGGCACGACCCTTGGGCGGCATCCGGAGCCTTAGTCGTTGGGGATCATCGAGTCGTCGATGACTTGCAACAATTTCGAGATGCACAGCTTGTTCATGCTGGTACGACGCGAATGGGCTTCGACACGCAGCGATTCGTGCAGGCTCTTGGGCAGACGCACGGTGATCACGCGGGTTGGCTCTTTCGATTCGTTTTGAACGTTGGTGCGTTCACGCAGCTTAACGATCATGAGCTGGATTTCACCGTACTCGTCCGATTGCTCGAACTTGGTGAATTCTTCCGGCTGGGTGAACAGACGTTGGATCACGCCTTCGACGCCGAGGATCTCGCGGAAGAAAGTAACCCAGTCTGGCACGCCACGGAAAAACTCGCGAGCGATGCGGACGACTTCGGCCTTCTTCTCGTCAAAGGTGGCGGTTGGGGCGACGTTCATCGCGGGGCCAGCTGGGGCGGCCGGTTGAACCGGGGCCTGAGGCGAGCCGGTGAACGTAGGCCGAGGCGAAGCATAGCTGCTTTCGGTCGTATGTTGCTGCGGCTGCGGCGTGTGGTATGGCTGCTGATTGGTTTGCTGTGGGGGAAACGTGGTGCTTGGAAAAACGGGCCGAGCCGCGGGCTGAGACGTCTGCGGATACGGGTTCGTGCCTTGGTTGAACTGCGACATGGGGGAGGCTCCTTCCTGGAAACGACTGAGGACAAAGTCACCGTCACGGCTTGATTGGCCATGCGATGTGTAACGGTATGCCAGAATCTTGGGAGTCGCGTCAAGAGCAGCGTAGAAGTGACTGCAGTGCAAGCACTTAGAGCTACTAGCAATGCCTGCGTGTTTTGCATGCAGTGACGCGACTTTTTTGGGCACCGGGGTCTCTGCTTAAAAGTTGAGCAGCCCCGAAAGTCGCACGGGCCTAGTTGTCCTCTCGGCGACGCCGGATTTTTCCCGAAATAGTTCCAAAAACTTCCCCGATGTTGGTTTGGGTAAGGTGTGCTAGCGAAAAAAAAGCCCCCGGCGGAATTTTCCGCCGGGGGCTCGTTGGTTGATGTTTGTTGGCTCGATTAGGCCGAGAGCTTTTCGGCACAGCGTTCTAGGAGTTTGCGGGTTGCGATGATTCCTTCGATTTCACCGATTCCGCCTCCTTCCCACTCGATGCCAACAAAGCCGTGGTAGTTATGTTTGTTGACGACGATATCCATCATCTTGAAGTAGTCGGTGTTGGTTTCGTTACCTTCTACGTCGAATGCGTGCGTCTTGGCGCTAACAGCTTTGGCGTACGGCATTAGTTCGTCGACCCCTTTGTAGCGGTCGTACATTTCGTTGCTGCTAACACGGAAGTTGCCGAAATCGGGCAGGGTGCCGCAGTTTTCCATGTTGACGGTCTTCATGACGCCAGCCAGCCAGGCCCCGTCCGAGGAAAGGCCACCGTGGTTTTCGACGATCACGTTCATGTCGTAACCCTTGGCGAATTCGCTAAGCTGAGCCAAACCGTCGGCGGCGAGCTTCATTTGTTCGGCGTAGCTCAGCTTGTGATCGCTGGCAGCATTGACGCGAATCGAATGACAGCCCAGTGTTTTGGCGGCTTCCACCCACTTGTGGTGGTTTTCAACGGCTTGCTTGCGGGCCGCTTCGTCGGGGGCGCCTAGTGCACCCTCGCCGTCGCACATGATCAGCACTTGAGTCACGCCATTGTCAGCGGCACGCTTGTTTAGTTCGGCCAAGTACTTTTCGTCTTTGGCTTTGTCTTTGAAGAACTGATTGACGTATTCAATGGCCTCAACGCCGCAGGTTTCTTTCGCGGTCTTAGCGAAATCGAGGTTGTCGAGCTTTCCTTCGCGTATGGTCCGGTGCAGCGACCATTCAGCTAGCGAGATTTTGAATGGGGCAGCCTTTTCTGCGGCTACTAGTTGTGAGCTAAGAGCTAGTCCGGCACCGGTGGCAGCCATGGATTGCAGGAATAGACGTCGACCGAGATGCATAGGCATGGATGTTGTCCTCGGATGGGATGATTGGTGTTTCGTGAACATTTAGCGGTGATTTACCTCTAGTCTAGTTTAGAAGACGGATTATCTCGCCGCTATTCCCGAGTGTCGGTCAGGGCGAAAATAGCCGATCTGCTCCCTAAAATCTTGCTGACAGGGGGTGTGAATGCACCTTCGCTGCCGTGGCCAGGGTAGTTAGAATGGAAATAGATGCCGCCCAATTACTTTTCGGTGGCGATAATGGTTCCCGTGTCCCAGCGAATAACCTATCGGGGCATTGGTCTAAAGAAAGGAAAAGCAGGCACCGCTTGTGACAGAACGAGATCGTAAACAAAGCGTCGCGCAGGAAAACGCCATTCTTGTGAAGCTGTTAGATCCCCAGGTGGAATACTCGGCCGAACCATTGGACGAACTGGAAGGCCTGGCCACCACTGCCGGGACAACGGTCGTCGGAAAGTTGACGCAACGACGCGAAAAACCGGATCCGGGAACCTATCTGGGTAAAGGGAAGATCGAGGAATTGAAGCTGTGCGCGGATGCTTCGGAAGCAGACGTTATCATCTTCGACAACGAACTGTCCCCTGGGCAAACGCGAAATCTGGAGCGAGAAACCGAACGCAAGGTGATCGACCGGACCGAGCTGATTCTCGATATCTTTGCGACGCATGCCCAGACGCTGGAATCGCGCCTGGCGGTCGAGCTTGCTCAGCTAGAGTACTCGCTACCGCGGCTCAAACGGATGTGGTCTCACTTGGACCGTATCAAGATGGGCGTCGGCATGCGTGGCCCGGGTGAAAAACAGTTGGAAGTCGACCGTCGTTTGGTCGAGAAACGGATTAAAGATCTGAAGGATGATCTGGAGAAAGTGTCGAAGCGGCGCGAGCGGCAAGTTGCGGCTCGGCGCGAGTCGATGACGATCAGCTTGGTTGGCTATACGAATGCCGGCAAAAGCACGCTGATGAACCAGCTGACCGATGCCCAGGTGCTATCTGCGGACATGCTATTTGCCACGCTAGATACGCGAACTCGGCGGTGGCGTTTGCCACACTGGGGGCCGGTCCTTTTGAGTGATACGGTCGGTTTTATTCGCGATCTGCCTCACCGGTTGATTGCCAGCTTTAAGGCCACGCTGGAAGAGGCCAATCAAGCGGATCTTTTGTTGCACGTGGCCGACGCCAGTAACCCGGAAGCGGAGCAGCAAATTGCGGCCGTGTACGATGTGCTGTCCGAAATTGGCATCGAGCAGAAAGATACGCTGTTGGTGCTTAATAAGATCGATCGGATCCAGGATTCTCGGCGTTTAGAGCAATTGCAGAGTCGGTATCCCGGGGCGGTTCCGGTAAGTGCTTTTACGGGCGAAGGAAGCGATCGGTTGGCGATCGCGGTAAGCGATGCACTGAGCAAATCGTTCTCGGATGTCGAGATTGAAGCCTCGGTAGGGAACGGCAAATTGGTGGCTTATTTGGCGACCAACGGTGAGATTGTTTCGAAGCGATATGGCGATGAGCGGCTCTTTGTTCATTGCCGAATTCCGACGGCCCATCTGGGGCGAATTCAGAACCAGAATCCGGACGTTATTATTCGTCCCTACGGCGAGTCCAGTTCGACTTCGGATGCCGTGGGGGATGTGGCCTAATGCGTCGGAAATTGAATGGTTTAAGGATGCTCATCACCGGAGCGTCCTCGGGGATCGGCCGCGCGATGGCTATTCTCGCCGCAGAGCAGGGGGCTCGTCTGCTGCTGACGGCACGGCGGGAAGATCGGTTGGAGGAACTGCTGGGCGTGGTTCATGCCAAGGGGGGAGATGCCGCTTATTTGGTCGGAGACATTGCCGATCCCGATCATCGTCAGAAGCTATTTCAGCGGGCTCAGCATGACCTAAAGGGGCTCGATGTGCTGGTCAATAATGCCGGCATAGGGGCCATTGGCAACTTCCAGGAGGCGACGCCTGAGAGGTTGCGGCAGTTGATGGAAGTGAACTTTTTTGCCCCCGTTGAATTGACGCGGCTCTTTCTGCCGATGCTGGAAAAGGGGAATACACCAGCGATCTGTAACATCTCGTCGATCTTGGGGCATCGAGCTGTGCCGGGCAAGAGCGAGTACTGTGCGAGCAAGTTCGCTTTGCATGGATTTAGCGATGCCCTGCGGGCTGAATTGGTTGGCAAAGGGATCGATGTGATTTTGGTTAGCCCCAGCACCACCAGTAGTGAGTTTGGCGCATCGGTAATCGATAAGAAGGGGAAGCTGCCTGCTGAAGGAAAGTTCGTGCTTACGCCCCATGATGTGGCCTTGGCGGCGCTGCGGGCAATTCGCTCTGGCAAGCACGAGATCATCCCGAGCAAGCCGGGTTACATGATGGTTCTCTTAGATCGCTTGTGTCCTTCTTGGGCGGACTGGGCTGTGGCGAAATTTGGGTGATTTTTGACCGGTCAAAAAGATGGCCTGTTTTTGGTTGCCCAAAAAGTCGTTCTGGGCCTGTAATTCTCGGTCAATTCGCAAAGTCTCGGCCTTTCGACAATGAGTCCATTGGGATGCCATAAGCAGGCTCTCGTGTCCCATGTGGCGATAGGTGAATAGATAGGGATGGAGTTCACCGAAATAGTTGTCAGGATGACTAAGAACAGTTATCCTTAGTTCAGCTCAAGTACACCCTAAAAGGGGCTCTTATGTCGGTCATCTTTTGATCGCATCGTTACTTTTGGTTGAACATGAGCGGTCCCGCCTGCTATTCCGCCTGACACCTCAAATATTCAAGAAGGCATTTCTATGACGAATCGCAAGTCTCGACGCGAGTTCTTGGAAAGCTCGATGTTCGCCACCGCAGCGGCTGCGGCCTTTGTCGCACCGACTTCTTTGCTGGCTGCTGAAGAGAAGCAAAGCAAAAGCCCCAACGAAAAGCTGCATGTGGCCGTGGTCGGTTTGAATGGCCGTGGTAACGCTCATATCGGTGGCTTCACGCATCGAGACGATGTGCTGATCACGCACTTGTGCGATTGCGACTCGAAGTTTGGTGAGAGCAAGGCCGAAGGGGTCGCTAAGCGACAAGATGGCCACAAGCCGAAGTTCATTCAAGACGTCCGCAAATTGCTGGAAGAACCGGGTATCGATATTGTCAGTATCGCGACCCCGAATCATACGCACTCGTTGTTGGCCATCTGGGCTCTGCAAGCTGGCAAGGACGTTTACGTCGAAAAACCGGTTAGCCACAACGTAAGCGAAGGGGCCCGCGTCGTTGAAGCCGCTGAGAAGTACAATCGTATTTGCCAGGCCGGTACGCAAAGCCGCTCGAACCCAGGCATGCGTGAAGCGATGGAATTCGTCCATAGTGGCAAGCTGGGTGATATCAAAGTCGCTCGTGGTCTGTGCTATAAGCCTCGTAAGAGCATCGGCCCGAAGGGTGTCTACCAGCCGCCCAAGACGGTTGATTACAGCTTGTGGCTCGGCCCAGCCCAGATGCAGGACGTTACCCGTCCTCAGTTCCATTACGATTGGCACTGGCAAATGCCGTTCGGCAACGGTGACCTTGGCAACCAGGGCATCCACCAAATGGACCTGGCACGCTGGGGGCTGGGTGTCAACGAGCTGAGCAATAACGTGATCAGCTACGGCGGACGTTTCGGTTATGAAGACGCCGGCACGACCCCCAACACACAAGTGGTGGTACACGACTACGGCGACAAGTCACTTGTCTTCGAAGTGCGTGGTTTGGTGTACGACAAGAAGCTAAAGGAAAGCAGCGTCAGCTACAAAGGTTCGCGCATCGGCGTGATCTTTGAAGGTACCGATGGCTATCTTGTGATGACGAGCTATCACTCGGGTTCGGCCTTCGATAAGGAAGGAAACAAGATCCGTGATTTCAGTGGTGGCAACGATCAGTATCACTACGACAACTTCATTTCCGCTGTCCGTAGCCGCAAGCCGGAAGACCTGAATGGTCACATTCAAGAAGGTCACCTTTCTAGCGTCTTGTGCCACACCGGTCTTATTTCGTACCAACTGGGCGAAAAGGTCTCGAAGCAAGAGTGCCTGGATCGGATGAAGGACATCAAGACAACCGAGGACGTCAGCGCGACGATGGCTCGTGTTCAGGACCACTTGATGGACAACGGCGTCAACCTAGACAAGGAAGGCGTCCAACTCGGCCCAATGCTGTCGTTCAATCCGAAGACCGAAACGTTCATCGACAACGAAGCGGCCAATGCTTTGCTGACTCGCGATTATCGTAAGGGCTTCGAGGTTCCAGCCAAAGGCCAGGTCTAATTGGCCATTGGCTGCTTTTGATTAAACATGAAAAAGGCCGAGTGAGAATTGCTCGGCCTTTTCTCTTTCTTGCGATCGGCCTTGCTTGCCCACAGCACTTGGTTAGCGGTCGCTATAATGGGCCGCATGAATGAAAGCTCAATCACGCCCCCGTTTGACATCTTGTACGAAAAAGGCCCTTGCATCTGCGTGCAGAAAAAGGCAGGTTTGTTGACTCAGGCACCCCCAGGGATCGATAACCTGGAAACTCAGCTGCGCGAGTTCTACAAGCAGCGGGAAGGGAAAACCGGCAACATCTATCTGGCGATCATTCACCGGCTTGATCGTCCTGTTTCTGGAGCAATCGTGTTTTGTCGCAATGTCCGCGCCGCCCAGCGGCTGGCGGCACAGTTTCGCGAGCGAACCGTTCGCAAGAAATATTGGGCGATCGTCGAAGGAAGCCCAGCCGAGGATCAGGGTGAGTGGCACGATTTTGTTCGCAAGATCCCCGATGTCGCTCAAGGGGAAGTGGTGGACGAATCGGCGCAAGGTGCTAAGCGGGCCGAACTGGCCTACCGAGTGCTTGCCCGATTCGAGCGGTACACGCTGCTTGAGGTGGAACTGCTGACCGGGCGATATCACCAAATTCGTTTGCAATGCGCGGCTCGTGGTTGCCCGGTTTGGGGGGATCAGCTGTACGGGGCAACCGAGTCGTTTGGACCAGCGGTGGAAGATCTGCGTCATCAGCACATTGCGTTGCATGCCCGGCAGTTGCAATTTCGGCATCCGATGGTCGATGAAATGGTGGATATCACCGCTCCGTTGACCGATGCTTGGAACGATTCCCCTGTTTGGCAGCAACTACGGACGCAACTCAATCGCGAGGTCGCATCATGATCTGGAAATATCGCCTGGGCTGGGTGTACACGATCTCAGGCCTGCCGCTGCAAGATGCCACGCTGTTCGTGGAAGATGGTCAAATTGTGGCGATCGAAGAGGGAGGGCAGTCTTCGGAGGCGATCGACCTGCGCGAATGGGCGGTCATGCCAGCGTTGGTTAATGCCCACACCCACCTCGAGTTCAGCAATCTCGAGGGACCGCTAGGAACCCAGGGAATTTCATTTCCGAAGTGGATTACCGAGGTCATCCGCTACCGGCAAGGTTTTGGTGAAAACATCGCGGTCGAAAAAGCGGAAGCAGTTCGCAGCGGCTTACGGCAATCGGCCCAACATGGGGTAGGCGTGGTCGGAGAGATCGCAACGTTACCACTCATCGAAACTGCGTACGAGAACCCGCAGGTTTATGTTGTCTCTCTGCTGGAGGTGTTGGGGCTCGATCCGAAAATTTCTGTCGAGCGTTTGGCCCAGGCCGAAGAGCATGCCATTTATCCTTGGTCGCTGAAGAATATTTCGCCAGGGATTAGTCCACATGCCCCATATTCTATAAGGATGGATATGGTCGAGCATTGCGTTTCTCTGTCGGCTGCCCAGCAGTTGCCGCTGGCGATGCACTTGGCTGAAACCTTAGAGGAACTGCAATTATTAGAGGAGGGGGCCGGACCGTTTCGGACCATGCTCGAGAACATGGGCTTATTCAACCAGACAGATTTTCCGGGGGGAAAGCGGGTATTGGCTTACCTCAAGCAGCTTTCCCAAGCTTATCGAGCCATGGTGGTGCATGGGAACTACCTGCACGAAACCGAAATCGCGTTTTTGGCCGAGCATGCTGAGACGATGTCGGTTTGTTATTGCCCACGGACACATGCCTATTTTCATCACGATCGACACCTCATTGAAGATCTGCTGGCCCAAGGCGTTTCTGTCGTGCTGGGGACTGATTCGCGGGCTTCCAATCCCGATTTGAATTTATGGCGGGAAGTTCAATTCGTGCAGCGAGAATTTCCAGACATTCCCGAGGAGCAGTTACTGGGTATGGTGACTAAGGATGCCGCGTTTGCGCTGGGCGTAGAGGATTCGTTCGGGACGATCGAGCCAGGGCGAAGTGCGATGGTTGCCGCTTTTCCGATTCCGAAAGGGTGTCCGGACGTGCTGACCGAGATGCTTGCCGGTCAGCCACGGCTTTGGAACTTAGCAGGTGGGCTATCGGAGGTGGACTTGGCCACTGCCTGAGGTGACCTTGCCAATCTCGAAGACATCGCAGCCACCTTCGGCCAGCATCTTTTGTACACTGGCGGCATAGTAGCTACTGACGATCACGACCAAGCCAATCCCCATGTTGAAGACGCGGCCCATTTCCTCGTCTTCGATTTCGCCTAGTTCCTGCAGCCAAGGGAAGACGGGGAGGTCGGGCCAACTCCCTTTCTTGATCTCGACATCAACATCTTTCGGCAAGATGCGTTCCAGGTTTTCTTGCAGGCCACCACCAGTGATGTGAGCGATACCATGGACGACGTTCTTGATCTTGTAGTGTGAAAGAACATGACGGACTGGTTGGACGTAAATCTTGGTGGGGGTTAGGAGCGTTTCGCCGACGGTACCTCCGAGGGCCTCGATATGATCATCCAGCGAAAGGCCAGCGATCTCGAAGACAACTTTCCGCACTAGGCTGAAGCCATTGGAATGGACCCCGCTAGAAGATAGGCCGAGCACAACATCTCCTTCGGCAATCGCCTTGCCGTCGATCAGATGCTTGCGATCCGCCACGCCAACGCAGAAGCCGGCCATGTCGTAATCGCCAATCTTGTACAGATCGGGCATGATGGCCGTTTCGCCACCAATCAGGGCGCAATCGCTGTCGACGCAGCCGTTGGTGATACCGGTGACCAATTGTTCCAGCAATTCCGGATCGTCTTTCCCCATGGCGATGTAGTCGAGAAAGAAGAGCGGTTCGGCGCCGCAACAAATTGCGTCATTCACGCACATCGCGACCAAGTCGATGCCAACGGTGTTGTGCTTGCCGCTGTCGATCGCCAGCTTAATTTTGGTGCCAACCCCGTCGGTGCAAGAGATAAGGACAGGATCCTCGTACTTGCGAGCGAAGAGAGCGTTGTCGAAGTCGAGCTTGAATAGCCCGGCAAACCCGCCATCGAGCTGCATCACGCGGGGGGAAAAGGTCCGCTTGACCAGTCGAGGAAGACGGGACATCGATTCTGCGTAAACGTCTAGATCGACGCCGGCATCTTTATAGGTGGCTTTTGCCATTACGGTCTTGCTGAATGGGGCGAAGGAAAAACAGCTAGCTTCGATGCCAGATTTTCGAGGGGATGAGCGAAGTTGTCAACGCACCATCGCAAGCAATCGTGGGTCTACTTCGGTGGTGAATTCGTTTTCCTAGACAAGGTGGGCGTTAGAGTCTGCTTTTTAAAGGGAAAAACGGTCCAATATGGCAACCGGCGAAAAAAAAGTCGTTTTAGAAGCGGTAATGTCCCACGAATTGGGGAAAAACAGCTTGCTTGTTAGCTACCTAAGAGGGGTTGGGGCTCAATTTCGCAGGAGGACGTGGTTAAAATGTATCGGAAAAATTGGATAAATAGGAAATCTGCACCACGGTGGATAGGGCAAGCTATTCTATTTGGTCCGATGATTGCAAAGGAAGAAAGCCATGGGAAGGGCTGAAGTAGCTGATGCGGTTTTAACGCGCTTAGGAAGGCCAAGCGGTAGGTCGCATTCCTTCGAATCGGTAAACTCAACGCAAGGCTTACTCTTTCGCCCTAAGCTATTATTTCGCTAGATGATGCATCACGTGTTTTGAAGTAAAAAATTTGGTTTTAGGAGGGGTGTCTTCTCCGTGCTTTCAGCATTTTGGTGGTAGTGTTTTATCACGTCCCACGAGAATTGATTCGTTGAAGGTTAGATCGGAACAGTCACCTATGCTTATGGTTCATCCGCATCCGGAGCTGCAATTTTCCCATGTGCTTCCCTATGGAGCCATCTTGCACGAACGCGGCGTTCGGTTTGTTGTCTTTAGCCGATCCGCCACGGCGATGCGTCTGTTGTTGTACAACAACGTCGACGATCGCGAGCCGTCGGAAATCATTGATTTCGACCGCGAGACGGACCGCTGGGGAGATATCTGGAGTATTTTCATTCCCGGGCTTTCCGCCGGGCAGCTATATCATTTTCAAGCGGAAGGCCCTTACAACCCTGATCAGGGGATGTTGTTTGATGGCCGCGCTCGCTTGATCGACCCTTATGCCAAAGCGCTGGCCGGCACGTTTCAGGCTTCGACCGACGGAATCATTCGTCCGCCGAAGTGTGTTGTCGTTGACGAGAGTTTTAACTGGGAAGGGGATCGCCACCTGAAACGAGACCTGAGTGAAACGATCATCTACGAGATGCACGTTAAAGGTTTCACGGCAGACGATTCAAGCACGGTAAAGCATCCCGGCACCTACTTGGGGGTGATCGAGAAGATCCCATACTTAAAGTCGCTCGGAGTGACGGCAGTCGAACTGATGCCGATCCACGAGTTCCCCATTATGGACATGGTTACCGGCAAAACGCCGACGCGCGGTAACTATTGGGGCTACGACTCGATGGCCTTCTTCGCCCCGCACCGTGGCTATGCGGCAAGCAAAACGCCAGGTGGTCAGGTTCGCGAATTTAAGGAAATGGTCAAAGCCCTGCACCAGGCCGGCATCGAGGTGATCCTTGATGTGGTTTACAACCATACCTGTGAAGGGAATGAGAAAGGGCCGATCCTTAGCTTTAAGGGGCTCGAGAATCATGTCTATTACATGCTGGCCAACGGCGGCCGCGAGTACAAGAATTACTCTGGTTGCGGTAATACGGTCAACGGTAACCATCCAATCGTTCGCGAGATGATCTTTAACAGCTTGCGGCACTGGGTGCACAACTACCACGTCGACGGCTTCCGTTTCGACCTGGCCTCGATTCTCAGCCGTGATCGCAGCGGTAACCTGGTGGCCAATCCGCCGCTGGTCGAAGCGATTGCCGAAGACCCGATGCTGGCCGATACCAAGATCATTGCCGAAGCATGGGATGCCGCTGGAGCGTACCAGGTCGGTTCGTTCGCCAATTTACGTTGGGCGGAATGGAATGGTCGGTACCGAGACGACATCCGCAGCTTCTGGAAAGGCGAGCCACACAAGCTTGGTGCCTTGGCCACTCGCTTGGCTGGTTCCAGCGACCTTTACCAGGCCGGCGGTCGTCAGCCGTATCACAGCATTAACTTCATCACCTCGCACGATGGCTTCCCGATGAACGACCTGGTGTCGTACAACCACAAGCACAACGAGGCGAACGGGGAAGGGAACCGCGACGGCGACAACCACAACCTGAGTTACAACTATGGTGTGGAAGGGCCGACCAAGCGAGCCAGTATCGAGAAGATCCGTAACCAACAGATCAAGAATATGTTCTGTACGCTGCTGTTGTCGCAGGGTGTGCCGATGATTCTGATGGGTGACGAAATTCGTCGTACGCAGCACGGTAACAACAATGCCTACTGCCAAGACAACGAAATCTCGTGGCTCGATTGGAAGCTGGTCAAGAAGAACGACGAGATGCGGCGTTTCGTGCGAGCATTGATCGCCTTCCGTCGCGATCAGCCGACCGTCCGTCAGAAGCACTTCCTGGGTGGCTACCCAACCGGTCGCCGCGGCTTGTACGACGTGAACTGGTACAACAACCTCGGTACCGCCGTCGATTGGGACAGTGGTGATTCGATGCTGACGTGCCTTTTCGCGGCTCCGAGCAAGGAAACCGACCCTGAACAAATTGGCCGCGACGTGCTATTGCTGATGAACGGCAGTGCCTCACCACAGCAGTTCATCCTGCCCCCGGTGGCCAAGGGAACAAGCTGGCGAATGTTTGTCGACACGGCAGCGACTTCGCCCAGCGATGTCTACCCAGACCTTAACGGTCCTCGCCCGCCTGCAGCCGGCAAGTTTGTCATGCCGGAACGTAGCGTGCGAATCTACGTCGCTTCGCGGTAAGCTCGCTTCGCCTAAGAAAACAACTTAATATGGCGGCTCGGAAACGGGCCGCCTTTTTTTGTTGTAGAAGGAATTAAGAGTTGGGGAAACAAAAGCCGCTGTTGCAATGGACCATCCGCGAATTCCTCTTTGTGATGACCGTGGGAATTGTGGTACTTGGTTCGATGTGGGCAACCAAGCTGGTTTGGCAGTTGGCGATGTTGTTGGCCATGCTGATCCTTATCGCGATGTTGGTGCTTGCGTTCACAGGACGTAAAGAGTGGCGAACTTTTGCGATCGGGTTTGCCCTGGCCGCAGCTTTCTATGGCGTTGTCTCAAAGATAAATCCTACCGAGATACCAACCCAATGGATCTGGGATCAACTGAGGGACCCTGTGTCGCGAAGAGTCTTTGTGCTTGATGGCGACACCATGGTAGATTCCCAAACACTTTCTGTTACACCCGACGGATTGGTTCGCGATAAAGAAGGGCAGCCAGTCGGCGGCCTGGTAGGTTTCGGCCCCAACAAGGACTATTTCAGTGGTCCAGACCAAAGTTTGAATTTGCCTAGGATCTATTTTGATTACGCGCCCACGACGACCACATTTCAGCGTACCGGCGAGACGTTTTGGTTCTTGTTATTAGGTTATCTCGGAGGAAAGTTCGCGGTTGGCTTTCGCCGGTATCAGGACAATATGGAAGCAACCACGATGCAAAACGAGTAAGCTGAAGGAACTTCTCTTCCTTACTCACCAAGGAGACGTTTCGTGAAAGCCGTTTCAATTCTAGCTTTGGTGCTGGGGAGTGTTCCTGCGGCTCTGTTCGCTCAGGATACCGTACGTAACGCTTTACCTCGCGTGGTGCTTTCCGAAGATGGCAAAGGCTTTCAGTTGGAGGACACAGAGCAGCCGTTCTATGTGTGGGGAGTGAACTACGACCACGATCGAGACGGGCGATTGATCGAGGACTATTGGCAAGACGAGTGGCCGACGGTCGAAGAAGACTTTGCCGAGATGAAGTCGCTGGGCCTGAATGTGGTTCGCATTCATCTGCAACTCGCCAAGTTCATGACGTCGGCCAGCGAGCCGAACCAGCAAAATCTGCAGAAGCTCGCCGACTTGGTGAATCTGGCCGAACGAACGAAGCTTTATCTCAACGTGACTGGCCTGGGATGTTATCACAAACAGGATGTGCCAGCGTGGTACGACGAGTTGTCGGAAGCAGATCGCTGGCAGGTCCAGGCCAATTTCTGGCAGGCAGTCGCCGCGACGTGCAAAGATAGCCCGGCCATTTTTTGCTACGACTTGATGAACGAACCGGTGCTGGGGGGCGGCAAAGAGCCAAAGCAGTGGCTGGTCGGGCCGCCGCTGGGAGACAAGTACTTTGTACAGCGGCTTACGACCGACATGGCCGGACGCGATAACAAGGAAGTCGCCGCAGCGTGGGTGAAGAAACTAACTGACGCGATCCGGGAAGTCGATTCGCACACGCTGATCACCGTTGGCGTCATTCCTTGGGCCCATGTTTGGCCTAATGCAAAGCCTGTGTTTTATAGTCCAGAAGCTTCGGCCCCGCTGAGCTTTGTCAGCGTTCATTTCTACCCAGAGAGCGGCAAACTCGATAAAGCGGTTGAGGCTTTAAAGATCTACGACATTGGCAAGCCGCTGGTGATCGAAGAGTTTTTCCCGCTCAAGTGTTCGCTGGAAGAAGCGGATACGTTTTTAATTGAGGTCAGGCCAATCACCGCTGGCCTGACCAGTTTTTATTGGGGCACAACGCCAAAGGAGTATCGCCAGCAGAAGAGCATTCAGGGAGCGATCTTGGCCGATTGGCTCGATTACTTCCAGCAGCACGCTCCGGCGAAACCAACTCGTTAGCTGCCCAAATTCTTTTTCAGCAGTTCAAGCAGCAACGCCCACGATTTTTCGTCGGCAGATTTGTTGTACTGCATGCCAGGGTTGTTGTGCTTGCCAGCATCTTCCACGGTAAAGCTATGCACAGCACCTGGGAAAGAAACAAAGTTCAAATCAACCTTGGCGTCGGCCAGCTTTTCTTTGAAAGCATTGATGGCCGTCTGGGGAATGAAGCTGTCGTCCGCACCATTGCACACGAGCACTTTCGCTTTGATGGCTTCGGCTTGTTCTTCGGTAGGCGTTGGCAACGCGGCATGGAAGGTCGCGACGGCAGCCAGATCGGCGCCGGTGTAGGCTAGTTCCAAAGCGGTTGAGCCACCAAAGCAGTAGCCAATCGCAGCGAGCTTATCGGGATCGCACTGCGGCTGTTTCTTGAGAATATCGAGTGCGGCGGTGGCTCGCTTTTGCCACTCGGCGACGTTCGCTTTGACTTGGCCCGCCATTCCAGCGGCGTCTTTCGGATGATCGACGAACTTACCGTCGCCATACATATCGGCGGCGAAGGCAACGTAGCCGAGTTCGGCCAGCATCTCGGTTCGTTTTTTGGCGTAGTCATTCAGGCCCCACCACTCGTGGAAAACCACCACGCCAGGACGCGGGCCTTTAATCGCGTCGTCGTAGGCAAGGAACCCATCGAACGTCTTATCGCCGACCTGGTACTGAATGACTTTCGTCTTAACTTCGGCTTGGGCGGAAGAGACTGCCACGAAAAGCAAGGCAAGGGAAACGGCAAAGCTGCGCATGAAAATTCTCCTGGTCCGAACTGGTAAAAAACAGACCGCGAATCCCTGCGGCATGGGAGAAGCATTCTCCTCTCAATCATTGACTCCGGCGAGTAAAATCATACCATTCGCCGAAGTAAGTTGAATAAGTAGAAGTTTGCGCCTTGGCGTTACTTCTTAACTTCGTCCAGCCGCAAAACCTTGATCGCCAGTTCTTCTAACTGTTTGCGATCGACCGTGCTGGGGGCGTCGGTCATTAGGTCGGCGGCGCGTTGGGTTTTGGGGAACGCGATGCAGTCGCGGATATTGTCCAAGTGACCAAACAGCATCACCCAGCGATCGATCCCCAGAGCAATCCCACCGTGCGGCGGGGCACCGTATTGTAAAGCGTCGAGCAGGAATCCGAAGCGATTCTTGGCGTCTTCTACAGACATCCCCAATAAGCCGAAGACTTTTTGCTGGGTCGCGTTATCGTGGATACGAATCGTACCGCCGCCAGCTTCACTGCCGTTAATTACCAGGTCGTAGGCCAACGCGCGGCATTTTCCGGGATCGCTGTCCAGCAGTTCGATGTCTTGCGGACGTGGGGCCGTGAATGGGTGATGCATCGCAACCCAGCGGCCTTCTTCTTCGTCGTAGTCGAACATCGGGAACTCGACGATCCAGCTGAAGTGCATCGCTTCAGGATCGTACAGTTTGAGTTCCACACCCAGCTTCTTCCGCAAACCGTAAAGGGCTTTGCAGGTGACCTCGAACTTGTCGGCGACAATCAAAATCAAGTCGCCTGGTTCGGCGGCGAAGCGTTCCTTGAACTTCGCCAGCAGTTCGGGCGTGAAGTTTTTCGCGATTGGCGAGTTGAGTGTGCCATCGGCTTCGACCTTGAACCAAGCCAAACCCTTAGCGCCGAAGTCGTCTTGGACCATCGAGGTCATGTCGTCGATCAAGCGGCGCGAGTACTTATCGGCAGCACCCTTCGCGCAGATACCACGTACCCGGTTACCAGCGTCGGCGACGGCTTTGAAAACGCGGAACTCCGCTTCAGCCGCCAGATCGGTGGCGTCGACGATCTCTAAGCCAAAACGCAGGTCAGGTGCGTCGTGGCCGAAACGTTCCATCGCTTCGTCATAGGTCATGCGGGGCAGGGG
The DNA here is from genome assembly GCF_003335505.1 of Bremerella cremea. Taxonomy (NCBI): domain Bacteria; kingdom Pseudomonadati; phylum Planctomycetota; class Planctomycetia; order Pirellulales; family Pirellulaceae; genus Bremerella; species Bremerella cremea. The sequence continues at coordinate 1,240,335 of NZ_QPEX01000010.1, read as the reverse complement.
ACCGCTTAACTCGACGCCCAGGACTTCTTGGGCGACTTTGGCAACCAGGCCGTCGATGATGTCGATGACATCGTCCATCTCGCAGAAGGCCATTTCGAGGTCCAACTGGGTGAACTCTGGCTGGCGGTCGGCTCGGAGGTCTTCGTCGCGGAAACAACGGGCAACCTGAACGTAGCGGTCGTAGCCAGCCATCATCAAGATTTGCTTGTAAAGCTGGGGCGACTGCGGCAAGGCGTAAAATTCGCCATGGTGGACGCGGCTAGGCACGAGATAGTCGCGTGCCCCTTCCGGCGTGCTGCGGCCGAGGATCGGCGTTTCAACGTCGATAAAGTCATGCTGGTCGAAGTAATCCCGCATTAACTTGATGATCCGGCTTCGCAGTAGCAGCGTTTGTTGCATCTGCTGACGACGCAAATCGAGATAGCGGTGCTTCAGACGGAGGTCTTCGCCTGGCATGTCCATTTGGCTAGGGAAGAACGGAGGCGTCTTGCACTTGTTGAGGATGACAAGCTTTTCGACCTTGATTTCGACCTCGCCGGTAACCAGCTTCGGGTTAACCGTGCCATCGGGGCGCGGTTCGACCTTGCCGACGACTTGGATCACGTCTTCGTTGCGCAGACCGCGGGAAAGCTGTTGGACTTCGCTACCGCTATCACTGCTGAATACCAATTGCGTCTTGCCGTACCGATCGCGAAGATCGACGAACAATCCTCCCCCATGGTCGCGGTAGGTGTCGACCCAGCCCGCCAGGGTGACGGTTTGGCCAACTTCGGATTTTCGTAATTCGCCGCAAGTGTGTGTGCGATACAAGGTTCTGTTCCTCGCGGATGGGTCAGTAAACGCCAAAGTTCAAGGGGGAAATCGAGTATTTTAGACCGATCAGGCCCAAGTGCCTAGATTGGGCTTTTGGGGCCCGCTTTTTGGGGGAAGAAGGCTAGGCGGGATTGCTGCGAGCGTTGGACTCGCCCAAGTCGAATAAAATTTCTAGCCGCGAAATCGCTGAAATCGGTGGTTACGCTCCTCTTGTTATGTGTGTCCCGCTGTAAAAAAAACGCCTCCGTTCATTCCTAACGATTGTGACGACCGCTTTTCTATTGCCCTCGGTTCGGGTATACCGGCGCTCATGAGTAATCTGCTTGATATTCCGGAAGTGGTCGGGCTGCAATCGCGGGCCGACGTTATTCGTATCCCTCCCGAGTTGGACGTTCCCATGACTCGGCGGGTTCGCCATTTAGTTGATACGGCCGAGTTTCGTCGTTTGGTCCAAATCAGCCAGTTGGGGCTGGTCTCGCTCGTCTTCCCGGCCGCCCATCACACGCGGTTCGAGCATAGCTTGGGCGTTTACCGGACGATGCTGCTTTATCTGCAGCGGTTAGCGCATGTTCCGGCATTTGCGGAGGTGATTGAAACCAAAGACGCCGAACTGATGATCGTGGCGTCGCTGCTGCACGACTTGGGGCATTGGCCGTTTTGTCATCCGATTGAAGACATGCGTTTAAGCGGCGTGCCGCAGCACGAATTGTTTGCCAATAGCTTCCTGCTAGAAGGGGAAGTTGCCGACTGCTTGCGCGACGACTGGGGAATTACGCCTCGGGATGTTGTCAGCTTTCTTTCCGAAAAGGGGAGAAGCAGCAAGGTTAAGCTGATGCAAAGTGTGATTTCAGGGCCAATCGATGTCGATAAGCTCGATTATTTGCAACGCGATAGTTTGCACGCCGGGGTACCGTATGGCCGGAACTTCGATCAGCAGCGTCTGATTGCTAGTTTGTGCGTCAGCGAAGCAGGGGACAAGCTGGCTCTGACCAACAAAGGGCGAACCGCTGCCGAGATGATGGTGTTTGCACGCTATGTCATGTTTAGCGAAGTCTACTGGCATCATGCTGTGCGTAGTGCGACGGCGATGTTACAGCGAGCCTTCTTTATGCTGCGTCCCCAGTTAGAGCTCGACACGCTCTTTCGCCTGACGGAACGGCCGATGGTGGAATCCATGCGCGATGCTGCTGGCAATGGGCCAGCTTGCGACCTGTTGGACGGGCTGTTTGGGCCTACGCGTCGGCTTTACAAGCAGCTATTCGAGTATTCGTTTTTCGAGCACGCCGAGTTATTTCATTTGATTGCGCGGCGGCCGTATGATTGGTTAGTGGAACTGAGTGATCAGTTCGCCACAACCCTTTCCCGACACTTGTCGCGGCGTGTCGCTCCGCACGAGATATTGATTGATGCTCCCCCGGTAAAGTTGGAAGTGCAATTTAATATCGATGTGCTTGACCTCAAGGCGGGCAAGTATCGCGCGTTGGGAGATGTTTCGCCCATGGTCGAGACCTTGGCTAAACGGCAGTTCGACGACTACGTCAAGAAGGTGCGGGTTTTTGTGCATCCGCGTCTACAAGACTCGATCGCCAACGATAGGTCGATCGAGTCATTGTTCGTTGATACGGTCCGGGGAATGTTTCCAGAGACCGGTTAGTCGTTTCGCGAAAGATTACTTCTTCGACTCCAAAGTAAAATCGTGCGAAGCTGCGTCTGCGGTGACGGTTACTTTGATATCGGAGCGAGTATTGTACTTAGGCGGAATGATCTCTTTAACGACGTCTTCAGTAGGGCTATCAGGCGTGTTGTAGGTTTTCTTTTGGCCTACTACTTTTGTGGCGTTGATCTTTATCAACTTATCGCCGGGCGTGGTCAGCACTTTGTATTCGCCGTCAGTAATCATACCGCCATCAACGCCACCTTTATCGTCGGTTGCTTCGATGGTAATCGCACCCTCTTGCAGAGGTTGACCATCAAGGGTCACTTTGCCGGTCATTTCCAGCTTGTCCGATTTTGGACCGCCACAACCGACCGTCAGTAGTGTTAAGGTGCCTAACGCCAAGACGAAAACACCATATTTTCTAGCCAGCATCGTAGTTCCTAGCATCATGGTTGAAACGTGGGACACCTGTAAAACGTGTCCCACGTGAGGAAAAGATTCAGTCAACGGTAATCAGCGGTTTACCAGCTGAATGTCTCCGAGCCTTCGGTGCTACCGGCTGCTCGCCAAACGTTAAGCGCAATCGTTTCAGTAACGAAACGACACGACCCGTCACCGAGCAGAACCTGCACGCCACCAGGGTGATTACTGCGAGCCGCATGATGTTCGTTGGTACCACCAGTACATGGCATACCGATTTCTGGCTTATTGTCGCACCATGCAGAAGAAGTTGTATCTGGAGCGGACGAGTTTGGTGTTAGAACGGTCATGAAACCGCCGCCAGCAGCATCGTCGTTAAAGGCATCCCCACGGTGATCTTTGGCCGCGTCGTTGGAATGAGTACGCATTTCGGACATGAGCATCGTGTTGCTCAAGCCATCTCGGAAGGCTGAGAAATCAGAACTACGTGGTTTTTCATTCAGGGCACCGGTTGAACCGTCGAAACCGAATGGAGCGCTGGTAGGGCCTTCGTTGGTGGGGCTGCCGTTAGGAATTGTTACGTTCCCATAGTTCACCGCGTAATGAACTCGGGCTCGCCAGTAGGCATCCGAAGTGTTGTAGCGGCCACCACCTTGGCTCGGACAATGATAGAACTCGATCATCTGGGCTGTGACACCATTAAAGGTGTTTTGAACGATATTGGGTGCTTCATAGAAGTGCTTGTTGTAGTCGTAGGCGTCGGCAATGTTGGTCTGTTCCATGTAGGGCCACAAGCTGACAACCCAGGTATGGCGTTTGTTATTGGTCGCTCCGAAAGGAAGCGATTTGAGAACGTCGTGGTAGTTATGAAATGACAGCCCCCACTGTTTCATGTGGTTGGTGCATTGCATACGACGAGCTGCTTCACGGGCTTGTTGCACCGCCGGCAGCAAAAGAGCAATTAAGACGCCAATAATGGCAATCACGACAAGTAATTCTACCAAGGTAAAACCTTGGTTCCGAGAAGCGCGCGACATGCTTAGGATTCCTTAGATACCCGATGAGTTTGGAAAATGAAATCTGACGCGAACGCGTCATAAATGGGCAGGTTAAAAAGAAAGATAAGTATTGTTTTTTTCTGGTCCTGGCCTGGAGGGTAGATGATATCAATTATTAATAGATTAAGCAAAGGTTATTTGCCATAATCATCCAAGACTAAATCCCGTGGGGGGAAAGGTTTGGCAGTTTTTCCGTCAGCCAAATCTTTAAACTACGAGGCCATTCCCGATTGATCGTATCGCACCAGAAACCACCCATCCCCCAAGGGAATCGATTTTTTAAGAAAGTGAGGCTCTAGAAGACCACCAACAAATGAAGCAGGCGTTTGCCCTGTAGGATGCCATTCGAGCCATACGCCCCGCTCTTGACCCGATAGTTGGAACCGAATTCCCCCTTGGTCCGATTTTTCAACACTGCTGAACGTCAGCCCGTGCTGGGCGATCTCAGGCGTAGTTAACAAGATAAGTGTTTTCGGCTTGCCAGCTGGGTAGGCCATGAAAGGGCCAAGCTCAGGGCGATCGCCATCGGCAGTTGGCCAGTCGGTACCGAGCGACTGGGCGATTGGTTGAAAAGCGGCAATCTGGGAATCGATTCGCAAGCGTTTGCCCACCCAGATCATTTCGTCCCAACCGCTTGCTAAGCCAAGCCAACAGCAAGCCAGCGAGAGAGCGACCATCCAGGAAGAAAGGGCGCGATGGCCACGGGCACCCATCGTTAGGCCAACGGTCATCAGCCCCAGGCTAATTGCAGCAACAGTGAGAACGCCTCCAAGAAGATAAATCTTCCACTGCAAAAAAAACGTCGTGGCGAATTCGTCGAGTTTGGAAGTATCGGGCGAAAGGCCGAGTTCGTATTCCAACTGGTCCCAAGTAGACGTGAAGCGAGCATCCCAGATTACCCAGCTGGCAAGTAGCAATAACACGCTCGCATTCACGACCCACAGCACCACTGGATGCCGCCCGAGCAGCAGATCGCGGAACCAGAGAATACCAGCTAAGAATCTTCCCCGGCGAGTTTTCGGAGGGGAGAGATTCGTTTCAGGGGTGAGGTCGTCTGCTGAGCCTTGCATCGTGGGATTCAAGCTCACACGGTTCATGCACGTGTGAGCAATAATGCTGAACTAGCTGCACACAACTTACTTCGCAGGCTGCGTTTGGGTTGGTTTCGTGTCAGCGTCACAATAGGAAAGTGCCATCAACGCGAACGCAGTGGCTAGGTTTTTATCGTTCTCGAACCAACGGCCATTCTCGTTGGCCCACGAGCCGTCCTCGTGCTGGCGTTTGGCGAGTTCGTTGATTAGGTCTTCACGCCAGTTGTGTTTGTTGCCAGCGGCATCCGTCAGTTCGTCAATGCCAGCGGTTCCCAAGCCTGCCGCGAAGGTGTGATAGTAGTAGTACAGCCCGGCGTTGCCCATGCCTGGGTTGGTATCCACGCTGTAGTTTTCGGTCACCCACTGGGTGGCTGCTTTCACACGCGGATCGTCTTTGGTCAAACCGGCATAAATCATGCTTTTCAGACCGGCATAAGTCATCGAACCGTAGCTGCGGATTCCGCCGTTCTCTGTATAACGATCAGGCGAAGTCGAAGGATCGATTTTTTCTCGTGGGATCTCGTAGAAGAAGCCACCGTCGTTTACTTTGTCGGCGAACTGTGTGGTGTTGTATTTGCTGGAAAGGTTCTGACATCGAGAAATAAAGACCAACGCGTTTTGAATTGCTTCGTTATCGGCTTCGCTTCCTGTGTCAAACAACGCCTCGACTAGGTAGGCCGTATTGGAAAGGTCTGGGCGGCCAGCTCCGCTGTAACCAACCCCGCCAAACCAGACGTCGCCTTGCTTCATATTGCCGTCGCCGTATTGCAGCCCTGTGACAAAAGCTCGGGCTTTTTTCAGTAAATCGTTGTAGCGGCCATCGTTGTTGGCCTCTTCAAAGCACAGCATCGCCACGCATGTTTCGTAGTTGCGGAGGCGGCCGTTGCCATAGATTCCGCCGTCTGGCTTAACGAAACCTTCTAAAGCTTTGAGCCCTTTGGCCACCACCGGATCGTCTACCGTTTTGCCGTTGCGTAAGGCGCTTGTTAGTGCCAACGCGGTTAAGCCTGGACCGGCTTGGGCCGTGAACGAACCATCTTCTGCTTGGCCTTTCGTTTCCAGATACTTCAGGCCTTTGCTGACGATCTGGTCGAGCTTCTTCTGAGACTCGTTAGAAATCGGCGACTCCGCAGCAATGCCCAGCGAGCCGAACGTTAGCAACAAACAAGGAGTAAGACCAACAAATAGGCGGCGGGAAATAATCACAACGACCTCTTTTCTCACTAACGAACACATGATCGGAGACGGAGTAGCTTTTGGGTACGCAAAAAACATACCATGGGCTTACAGCGTCGATGGTCAGAAAACAGGCGAGTTTCTACCCGATCTCAAAGGGGCTGGGCCTATCATGTCGCATTGCCTAACAGGTGTGTCAGGCAATGCGACAAGTCATAGCCGGTTAATTGCTGTGATCGTTCTTATCCGACTTCTCGTCGTTTCTGGCTTGACGCTTCGCATGTAAGAGGCGATTGAGGTAGCCTTTGTCTTCCGGCGTGTCGAGTCCTGGTTGCTCGCGTGGAGGGTTGGTTGGGGTTTCCGTGGTCATAATGATTGCTTCATGCACCGGCTCGGTCGAAGTATCGACCGAGCTATTGGCGAACTCATCGTGCCATTGTCGATTCAATGACTGTTTCTGAGCCTTGAGGCGTTCCAGAGCTTGATCTTGGGCTGGCTGTTGGGAAGGTCTTCTTCGTAAGCGATCCCACAAGGTGTGTGCCCAAACAAAGCTCCACAAGACGCGACGATTGGCGATATCCACCAAAAATAAACAGGCCGATCCAACGAGAATCAAGTACCAAATCGGCCGCTGGGTGCTGGCCTTGGCCAGGTCGTGGCGGAACGGTGTTGTGTCGATTGAAGCGAGTTGTTCTGGCGTCATGTCAAGGTTGAAGACCTGACCAGGCTGACCGCCAGGGGGAACCAACGCGGCCATCCGTTGGAGCATCGGTAGATGGTCGCGATGCTCTCGAAACTCTTGCGAGTTCTGCACGTTAATTCCAATGCGTAGTGGTGACTGGCCGGGGTTCGGCGCGATCGCGATAAAGTGAGGGCCTGTCTTTGCCGCTTCGAATTCTCCTTCATACCTACCAGGAGCGACTTGCTTTAGTGATTCGCTGATGATGGCCGATTGCGGTCCCACGCCGTGAAGTTGAGGGGACGAAAAGTTCACGAAATTGCCTTCGTCGTCCAGGGCATTCAACGTCACTTTAACTTTTTGCCCTTGAACCTCGGTGGCGACCAGATAGTTCGTGTTGTTGTCGGTACTTCGCATGCTCCAACGAACCATCTGCAGAAACTGCTTTTCGAAACCATCCCAGCCAGTCCAATCATGGGTCCAGCGTTGACCTGCGTCGCTCGTCCAGCAGACACTTCGTCCGATGCCATATTGCCATGTCGCCAGCAAAGCGTTCGACTGGCCAACTGGTTCTGGTAGCATCAAGGGAATGTCGACCAAGGGGCTGTCTTTGGGGGTCGTCATGACGTACCCCTTAACCGGAAGAAAAGCAGACGGTAGTCCCTTTAAGATCTCGTGATCGCCTGCTAAATAAGGTTGGATGCCGGTTTCCTTTTCAAATATCAATGGGCGGGCGACACGCCGGGCCTCTTGCATAAAGATACGCGGAATCGCTTTCGGAGAGGTCACTTGGTAGTACTTGCCTCGCCCCATCGCGGCAATTTGGTTCAGCAGCCGGACGTCGGCGTCTTGTCCCACGGCGACCGTGCTGACGGTAATCCCGCGAGCGGAAATTTGTTGGGTCAAACGAGCGAAATCAGCCGGCGAGGTTTGCCCATCGGTAAGCACAATCATATGTTTCACCGCTGCCTCGTTGGCTTCCAACTGGCGGAAACCATCTTCCATAGCGGGAAACATATTGGTTCCCCCATCGGCTCCTAAGCGAGAGATCATTTGCAGTACAAATTGGCGGTTCTCGGCTCGTTGTAACGGAACGGCTCGTTGCATTGCCGAATCGAAAGTGGTAACTCCGATGTAGTCACGCGGCCCGAGTGCTCGTAAGGCTTCACGTGCTGCGGCTTTGCTCCAATGGATCTTCTCGCCCGACATCGATCCTGACTTGTCGATAACCAGCATCAACGCACCAACCGGGACAACTTTCGCATCTTTGATCTGGAAATCGAGCGGCATGGCTTCTTCGATCGGGGTATTTGCCCAACCGCCAGCGCCAAAGCTATCGGGCCCGCCTAGCATCATCAGCCCAGCCCCGAGATTGCGCGTGTTATCGGCCAACATCTGCATTTGGGCATCGCTAAACGCGGTGATGCCGTTGGTGTCGCCGGTGCTGCGAGCCACATTGCCCAGAATCACCAAATCGTACGGCTGCAGATCCGATAAACGGGTGAACAACTGATTGCTCGGCTGAACGGTAACTTTCAGGTGATTCCTCTCCAGCATCGCCACTAACTCGGCGAACTCGTTCGGACGGTTCGCGTCCACGATTAAGAGAACCTGACCGCTAGACTCGACATGGGTAAAGCTGCTCGCCTGGTTGTTTTGTGTAAAGCCATCGAGTCCGCGCTTGTCTGGCGTGAAGGCCGCATCATAGGTGTAGAAGCCACCATCGGGCAGTTCGTCTTGAAAGGTGAAGACCCTTGTGCCTGGTTCCAGTTCAATCTGCTGATCGACGACAACCGTTTCGTGACCACCACCGCTGCGGATCACACGGATATTGCCTGGCACCGGCTTCTGGGCAGCTTCTTGGTCCCAATGTTCACCAGGCTTATTCTTTAAGACAACTTGGACATGAAACGGTGTCTTCTCACGGGCCTTAGATGGGGTGGAGATCTTCTCGATCGAGATTTCTCCTTGGGAATACGAGGTTACGGGAACCACGTCGATGCCAATCCCTGACTGGGTGATCGCCGTGGCGGTTTGCATTGCGTTGCCGAGCGTTTCCTGGCCGTCGGTTACGATCACAATGCGTTTGGCGGCATCCATGGGAAAGGCTGCTTGGGCTAGATTCAGGGCAGCTTCCAAGTTGGTTTGTTGCCGGTCAATGTTGGTTTCAAACCGGGAGTGCAGGAAGAGGTCGCCAGGCCAAGGGGGAATCTCGATGGCCGCATCACCACCAAACGTGACCACGCCCACGCGATCATCTGGCGACGGTCTACGAAACGTGTTGGCCGTGGAGCGAACGTAATCGACGACTTCATCAAGACGGTCTGGCGGAATACTCAAAGAGCGATCGATCAGATAGATCACCGTCAAGCGATCGTTCTTCCGCACGAGTTGGACCTCGGCCAGGGCCAGAATAACCAGCAGGCAAAGCAGCGTGCGGAGACCATTGGCGAGTAGCCACCGCCAACGTCCGTTAACGGTTAAGCTTTTCCACGACACGGTCCATAAGATCGGCACGAAAAGCAGTAAGACTAGGAACCAGGGACGTTCCATGGAAAACTCGTAGTCGAACATGCGCGCCTTTCTGTCGATCGCTGGAGAAGGTGGACCTTCGTATTGTAGGCAGTTTTAGGGGAAAAAGAGAATGCTTTGTGTACCGAAAGATTAGCCAACAGGGGTTCGCTGACCCAACTCGCTAAGCTATCGTTAACGGGCTTGCTGCATTTTTCGCACTGAGAATAGGAGTCTTACGTAATGGAGCCTCGAATTAGCCTTGTCACTTTGGGCGTAGAAGACTTGCCCCGCGCGCTCGAATTTTATCGCGATGGACTTGGTTTGCCGACAACATGGACCGGGGACCGTGGTGTTGTTTTCTTTCAAACCAGCGGTACATGCTTGGCGTTATACCCCTTCGATAAACTTGCCGAAGATGTGGGGGAAGCTTGGATTGGACAGCAAAAATCAAAATTTCCTGGAATCACGCTTGCCCACAACGTGCGTGAAAAAGAGGAAGTCGATCAGGTATTAAACCGCGCCCAAGCCGCCGGTGGCGCAATAGAAAAGCCGGGGCAAGACACCTTTTGGGGTGGCTACTCCGGCTATTTTTCAGATCTCGATGGCTACCTCTGGGAAGTCGCCTACGGCGCGTTTGACTTCAACGAAGATGGTAGCCTGAAGATTACTTGACCCTCGAAAACATCTATCCGTTTAGCTATAAAAAAGCGCTAAAACGCCCAGATGCGTGGAATGAGCGTGAGCGCGGTGACAGCGATGAGAACTGCCAGAGGAATGCCTGAGCGGAGATAGTCGCGGGGTGTGTAGCCGCCTGGGCCCATGACCATCAAGTTTGTTTGATAGCCAATCGGCGTGAGAAACGCCATGGAAGCCCCGATGGCGATGGCCATGATAAAAGGACGTGGATTGGTCGCACTTTGTTGGGCAACGGCGACCGCCACCGGTAGCAAGATGGCGGCGACTGCCGTGTTGGTGATGGTCTCAGTAAACAATACCGTCATGATGTAAATCACCACGAGAAGCAGATATGGATTGGTGCCAACCGCCGACACAAGAGCCTCGGCAATCATCTGCGCGGCACCACTTTCCCACAGGGCATTCCCCAGTCCCAGGGCTGCCGCGATGGTAACAATCACTTGAATATCAAGCGAAGCACGGGCTTCGGCGGCAGACAAGCACTGCAGCAAAATCATCAGACTGGCTACCGTCGTGGCGGCAATCGCCGGACTCGCCCAGCCGTTGGTAATCCCAAAGGATGAGAGCAGCGAAGTCAGGCAAAGCCAGATGATCAGGCCGATCATCAATCCACCGGAGAGGAGGGCTCGATCGTGGCGTCGTGGCTCAGAGTTATCGACACTGCTGACCAAGTAGAAGTCGCGATTGTTACGATGCTGAGCGATGAAATCACTTCGAGTTTGCAGCAACAGTGTGTCGCCAACTTCGAGAATGATATTGCCAATCTTGTTTGGTAAGCGTTCGCCATTGCGATGGACAGCCACGACCGCTGCGTTGTAAAGCTGGCGGAAGTTTGCTTTACGCACTGTTGTGCCCACCAGCGGTGACGAGGGGGAGAGAACCACTTCAGTTAAGTGACGCTGGACACGCGATTGAGGATGGAATTCGTAGGTGCGATCGGCCGCTGGAATCAACCCTGGCGTCTTTTCTAGGTCGACAATGGTACTCACCAAACCGGTAAACACCAGGCGATCGCCTGAGCGGATAAAGTCACGTGGGGTCACTGGGGTGATAATATCGCCATCACGATCAATTTCGATCAAGAACAAGCCATGCAAGTTACGCAGGCCAGCGTCTTCGACGGTTCGATCAATCATGGGGCACTCAGGCAAAACTTGCATTTCGACGAGGTATTCGCGCTGTTGATCGCCGAGTTGCACAATAATGTCACGTCGACCAGGCAGAAAACGCTGTCCTAAGAGCAGCATGTAAATACTTCCCACCAAAGCACACGGAACGCCGATATAGCTGATCTCGAAAAAGCCCATCGGTTGCACTTTGGTGAGCAGCGTTTGCCGCTCGGCCAGTTGGCTTTCTAACGCAGGTTTCTCGTCTGCCACGGCACGAGAAATTTGGCCTTCAAGTTGTTGAATCTCTTGTTCGATTTCTGCCACGCTATCGCGTAGCTTTTCGTTAACCACCAAAGTTGTGCTCGTCCCAATCAAGGTGCATACACCACCTAAAATCGTGAGGTAGCTCAAGGGGAGCAAAAGCTTGGAAGGCGATAGGTTGCGTTGGCGGCACCAGTCGATGATTACCGGCATCATCATCGCCACGAGGGCCGTATTAAGAACGAAGGCCGCAGACAGAACGATTGGCCCAGTCAGACGTAACAAAGCGGAACGTTCGTTGGTCGATCGACCTAAGATCTTCGAGCCGACCCAATCGAGTACGCCTGTTTTACGTAAGCCAGCAGAGACAACCAAAAGGGCACTGATCGCAATGACCGCCCGGCTAGAAAAGCCGGCGACTGCCGTGCGTGGGTCAATAATGCCTGTGAGCGTGACGAAACAAAGGGCCAACAGAAAGAGCAGATCAACCGGGACACGGCGAACAAATTGAATGGCCAGGAAAACGCCAATGGTCGTTCCAATGGCGATCCAAGGATGGGCGGCTTGAAGTAAGTCCATAGATTAACGCAATGCAAAAGGGAATCGCTTCGTCGCGATCCTGCGAGAAAAGCTTACCCATTCTCTATCTAGGCCAGTTTTCTGGAAGTAGGGCAGTCGCCTGCTAAGGGTGATTTCGGCTGATAGTTGAGACACACATTGTGAAAAAAGGTGCGGAATGTGACGGCATCTCTTTGGCACAATTTGCCTGTCTTATTCAATGCTACTAATGGGTTCAATTTGAAGTCACCGATAACCTATTCTATCTAAATTGCCCACCAAATACGCGGTACCTGGACTTTCTAGCTTTCCTGGCCGCGTTCTATTGAAAAAACTCTGGGAGGATACAGAGGATGACCGTTCGCAAGACTCTATTGTTGCTACTGGCCTGTACGATTGGCCCTGCCTTCTTTAGTTCTGCTTCCAAAGCTGGCGAGATTCCCTCACGCGATTCCTTGGTTAGCGTGCGAATGAATGCCGACTTCCGTCCGGAGTTGGAGTTCCGAATTGCCGAAGCATTGCAGCGTCCGCCGCTTGAGTGGAGCATTGCCCAGGATCATCGTTTCGCCGAGATCGCTCAGCCAGTTGAAAACGTCGATATAGCCGACGAAATGGTCGCCCGTTGGGACATCCTCTTTGCGAATAACCCTACGCATACCCCAGAAAAGAGGGAGATTCTAGGTTCTCAAATCCAAGCTCTGCGGAAGGCCGGCAGGCAGTTACAAGTCGTTTCCGATGAATTTGTCGCGGCCTGGTTTCAGAGTGCGGCCTACTTTGCCGCACAGGCGCATCCGGCAGACGAAATTTCTTTCGATGATTTGCCACAAGTGCATACAGGGGAAGAGATTGCGATGGAATTGAAGGCGGAACAGGCCCAGTTTCCTCTCGATCCTTATGGCTATGAAGAATACAACGGATACTTCGAGCCTGAAGTTTACGACTGGTTTGTGTTTGTAACCGACGATTTGACTGTGGTTTACGTTCACGAAAACAGCGATATTATGCCTTTGGAAGTCGCTCCCCAGGTCGTTGCTTCGGAAACAAGAGACGAACAAGAAGTGCCAGAATCAGTCAAACGGGCGATTCGCGAGTCGGTTCGGTCGGTTTTTTCTGGAGAAATTGACGTCTTCGGTTTGGCCAAACAAGCCCAAGAGACGAGCCGTTCCGTCACTTTACCGATTTGGAATCGGTACGTGAAGGAAAATCACCTGCTGCGAATCGAGCAAGTTGCCCAACTGAAAGAAATCTTTCGATTCTAGCAAGTCACTCTCTGATAATGACTTATGATTCTGTATTCGAGGGAGCAACTAGCTCCCTCGACCTGTTTATGGCCTGTAGCGTCTACCCTAAAGTGGGTGTATCCGCAGGAAGCACCTGTTTCATCTATTTTCACAAAATGTTAATCCAGCTAAACTTAGCGGGATTCATGGTTTTTTGGTGGCAGCATTTGCAGCCGGGAAATAGAATTAGGGTTCAGACTGGGCCGCAATCCCTGCGCGGTTGCGAGTATTTTGGCTATGGGATCGTTTTTTAAAGCGATCCAGGCAGACAGAATCAGTCTTTTGCGGCCGTTTTGGAACAGAGTCGCAACAAACAACACTTCTCACGATTTCTAATTTTGGAGTTTCGACTATGCCTAAGCGTGAGCACTTCGAGCAGTGTCTCTCGGCATTCTTGGCAATCGGGCTGACCTTTGCGTTGATGGCACCGGCAATGGCGGCGGATGCCACTAAAGTTGCCACCTATCAACAAGCAGCAGGTCCCCGTTACTTCGCGATGAGCGTATCACTGGATGAAAAGCCAGTACCAACGCCTTCGGAAGTCGTGGTGTTGATTGATACCTCCGCGAGCCAAGCAGCTGCGTACCGTCAAGATTCGATCGCCACGGCGAAAGCAATCTTAAAGGCCTTGCCCAGCGATAGCCGTGTTCAGGTTCTTGCTGGCGACCTTTATGCTGTTCACCTGACCAAATCGTTTGTTGCTCCGCAAAGTGAAGAAGCGGAAGCTGCGATTACCGAATTGGCCAAGCGAACACCGCTAGGAGCGACGGACTTGATCGCTTTGGTTGACGAAACGGTTGGCACGTTCTCGAAGAACAGCAAGCTGAATCGTTCAATCATTTACATTGGCGACGGTTGCAGCCGAGCTAACTATCTATCGACCGAGGAATTCTCGGCGTTGGTCGACGAACTTTGCCAAGATAAAGTCGTCTTCAATTCGCTGGCGATTGGGCCAGATCGCGATATTGAAGTCCTGGCCACGCTTGCCAACCACACCGGCGGCATGGTTCAGATCGACAACAACGAAGTAACACCGGAAGAAGCTGGCGTTCGCTTGGCTGCCTTAGCGACCACGCCGGTTGTTTGGCCCGTTTCGGCCAAGTATTCGGCTAACGTCGTCGAAGCATACCCGAAGCATTTCCCGCCACTTCGTGCCGATCGCGATTCGATTGTGATTGGTGTGCTAGAAGCAAATGCCCCAACCGGAACTCCCGTTAGCGTCGAAGTTAAGGGAAGTGGAGACTTCGCTAAGAGCTGGGTTGCTAAACCAGATGAAACTTCGGACGACCACGCCTATCTGCCGCAGCTATTAGAAATTGCCCGGAAGAACGACGGCTTGAATTTGCCGACCGTTGGCTCGGCTGGATTGCGTGAAACGGCCAGCGTTTTGATGGCTTCCGCCGAAGAGTACACCCGTCTTGGGGCTCAGGCGTTAGCGATTGGTGACAAGGAAGGAGCTGCTCGTTTGGCCAAAGCTGCTTTAGAGTTCGATCCGAACCATCCTCGTGCTCAAGCTATCTTGGAAGCATCGAAGAAGCCAGAAGCCGAGGAACCCAAGAAAGAAGAGAAGCCACCGGTTAGACGCGGAGCGGCAGTTCGTCAGATTCCTGTCCACTTTGTTGCTTATCAGGCGGAAGAGAATTCGGACGACGCTAGTGCCCCGTTGAATCTGGGTAGCGATGACGGTGCTTTTCTCCGAGAAACCGACATCAACAAAGTGCGTAACGAACAGGTGATCGTGGCCGAAATCACGGATCGTCTGCGACAAGCTCGCGACGATATGGCGACCGATCCGGCAGGGGTCAGTAACGCCTTGAAGTTGCTTTTAAAGCAACTGGAACGTGTTCCGGATATGAGTGGCGACGTCCGTGGACGTTTACGAAACCAAATCGTGGCTGCTTTGCGTGAATCGCAAGGTTTGACCCGCTTTGTGGAAAGCCGTCGAAACGAGGCCGCCGAACGCGAAGCAATCGCCCGCGAACGCCAGGCACTTACCGAGAAGCTGGTTCGCGACGAAGACCGTGCCCGTGTGATCATGGAGATGTTCGACGCGTTGATGGACGAAGGAAAGTACGTCGAAGCTCGCGAAGCGGCGCTTGACGTTCGCTCGATGGATCCTACGAATCAGGCCGCCGTGGCTGGATATGACAACTCGGAAATCGTGGGGACGTATCGCGAAACGATGGCCCTTCGCGAACAGCGTTATAACCGCTATATCGCGACCATGATGCAAGCCGAAATCTCCAGCGTTCCATTCCCAGATGAACCCCCAATCGTTTATCCGGATGCCGATTTCTGGGAAGAAATTTACTATCGAAAAGAGAAGTACGGTTCGGTGGACTTGGCTTCAACCGGAACGGCCGAACAGAAGATCTTCCAGCAGTTGGATGCGGAAACCAAGATTCAGTTCATCGATACTCCACTGGAAGACGTGGTTAATTATCTGAAGACTTTGCATGGCATTGAAATTCAGATCGACAATCGTGCCTTGGAAGATCTGTCGCTAACCTCTGATATGCCGGTGACCCGTAACATCGAAGGTATTTCGCTTCGCTCGGCGTTGCGTCTGATGCTCAAAGAATTAGATCTGACGTACATCGTTGCTAACGAAGTGCTGATGATTACCACGCAAGAAGAAGCTGACTCTGAATTGATCACCAAGGTGTACCCAGTGGCTGACCTTGTGCTTCCTGTTTCCGCTCGCGTCGGCACCATGGGTGGTGGCGGTATGGGTGGCGGCATGGGCGGCATGGGTGGCGGCGGCATGGGCGGCGGCATGGGTGGTATGGGCGGCGGCATGGGCGGCGGCGGTATGGGCGGCGGTATGTTCGCCGTGGCCGACGAAAAGTCTGTCGCCAAGATCGACGAAGTCGAAGCTGCCCAGCAACCGGCCGCAGAGGAAGCCTCTGCTGCTGATGAAGCAGAGAAGAAGTCGTCGTTTGTTCTGAAGGTCAAAGAGGGGGAAACTCGCCCTGAAGCTTGGGAGCGAGCCTTCGAAACCGAAGAAATGATTCCTCCCGCAGCTGTCCGTTCAGAAGTGCGACGTTGCATGGCAACCAAACGCTACAGCGATGCAGTGAACCTAATTCAGGTCGCGCTTCGCCATGGCCAGATTCAGCCTTGGATGTACGAAGCGATGGGTTTGGCTTTGGAGTTGCAACATGCTCCGAAACCAGAGATTGAGCGAGCTTTAATGAGCGCGATCGACTTTACCAGCGGCCCGAATCACATGTTGATGATCGCTGAGTTGATGTCGCGCATGAGCCTTGATGCTCGGGCCCTGAAAATTTATCAGGACGTTGCTCAGATGGAACCACTGCGACCGGAGCCTTATGCGATGGGCTTGAAGGTTGCTCAGCGATTGGACGATGAAGACGCGATCCGTTGGGCTTGTGTTGGTATTCTCTCGCAGGAATGGCCGAAAGATAGCTCAGGCATCCGTGACGAGGCTTATCGTACAGCGGTTGCTCAGTTGCGGAAAATGGCAGATGAAAAGAAGGTCAACGAAGCCAAGGCTTTCGATGCGAAGATTCGTGAAGCCATGGTCCGTGATGCTATCGTCAAGGTGACTTGGTCTGGGGAATCGGATCTCGATTTGATTGTTGAAGAACCAAGTGGCAGTGTTTGTTCGCAGCATAATCCTCGTACGATTTCTGGGGGCGTATTCCTGGGGGATGCGGCTTCCACTTTAGGAGATGCTGGTACCGAGGGCGCTTACGAGCTTTATGTCGTGCCTAAGGGATTCAAGGGTGACTACAAGATGCTCGTCCGGAAAGTTTGGGGCGACGTTACCGCTGGAAAGATCACAGTAGACGTTTTCACAAACTACGGTACGTCGAACCAGCATCACGAGCGTCAACAACTTGATTTGGGCAAAGATGGCGCCTTCATCACGTTTAATGTGCCTGAAGGACGTCGGACCGAAAGCCTATCTGAACAGCAAGTTAAAGTTGCCGTTGAAACTCAAGTGGCTGTAACCCGGCAGATCGTTGCTCGGAAACTGGCCGATGCGGCTCAGAATTCCTACGCTGCTGAAGAGTATATTACCGCCGTCAACAACAACACGAATGATTTTGTGCGTCGTATGCGTAGTGCGGTGGGGTATCGTCCGCAGATTACATCGTTACCTGAAGGTGCGAACTTCTCGGCATTTGCGGTTGTTTCCGCCGATCGACGATACGTTCGCTTCAATGGTACGCCCTTGTTCTCTGGGATTGGTGATGTGACTTCGTATACCTTTAGCGGGGCCAACACCGGAAACAACGGTACCACCAATAATAACACCGGCGGGCTCGGTGGTTTGGGCGGTGGTGGCAACACCGGCGGTTTATTTTAGAAACTGCTCTGCGACTGTTTGCTGAGTTCGACTATTACGAACTCAGCAAAAGAAAGGCAGCGTTGTTGTATTTCAGCGGCTGCCTGGCAAAGTGAGAAAATTAAGAGCGAATCAAGCCGGGCACGGCGTCGAGCGAAAGATCGTCGACCTGCCCGGCTTTTATTTTTTCTATGGCGATCGCGCCTAGCACGGCATTGTCGGTGCATAGGTGCATGGGAGCAATCATCAGTTCTCCCCCTTCTGCCGCAACGCGTTGCTCCAGGGCTTCTCGGAAGCGTCGATTCGCAGCCACACCCCCACCCACACAAACACGGGAAATGCCCGTCTTCTGCATCGCCAGCATGGTTTTACCAACCAAGCAGTCAACAACCGCCTGTTCAAAACTGGCGGCGATATCCGCCTTGCGTTGGTCGTCAATCACGAGCGACTTAAAATCAACCGCGCCAGGGCCGGCGATTTCGTATCGAACGGCTGTTTTTAGACCACTGAAACTAAAGTCGAGCCGCGACGAGTCGTTCAGAAACGGACGCGGGAAAGCGTATGCCTTCGGATCGCCGTTGAGGGCGCACTTCGACAACGAAGGCCCGCCAGGATAGGGCAAGCCTAGCATCGAGGCCACTTTGTCGAAGGACTCACCGGCGGCGTCGTCGATGGTTCCGCCGAGGGGCTCAAAGTCGAACGGGCTACGGCAATGGTAAATCGTTGAATGGCCACCACTTATGATCAACCCAATGCAGGGAAAGATTGGCTTTTTGAACGCTACTTGGCAGGCATAGATGTGCCCTTGTAAGTGGTTAATGCCAATCAAGGGACGATCCAACAGCCAAGCCAAAGTCTTTGCTGCTGTCACGCCAACCAGAAGCGAGCCCGCCAGGCCAGGCATGTGAGCGACGGCTACGGCATCGATATCCGATAATTCAAGATTGGCTTTGTGGACAGCTTCGTGAATGACCGGCAGACAGCGTTCGAGATGAGCCCGGGCAGCAATCTCTGGAACCACCCCGGCAAACTTCTGATGAAGTTCATCTTGCGATGCAACCACCGACGAGAGAACGTTGAGTTCGTCCGTAATCACGGCTGCGGCGGTTTCGTCGCACGTGGTTTCGAGCGTCAGGATTTTCATGAATGGCCAGAAAGCGAGTTTAGGACGATGAAGTCTCAGACTTCAGGGTTTCCAGAGCCTTGCTGAGAACCGGATCGATTTCGGGCAGTTCTGGTTCTGGAGCAGGGGGGTGTGGAATGATCGTATCCATATCTCGCAAACGACGGTAGGTATGGTAGGTTGCCTTTTGGTCTCGATCCATTTTCAAGGCATAACCTTCGTCTGGCGAGACGCCCCACTTGTCATCTTCGGTGTCCCCCTCGAAGCGATGGATTTTTTCGCCGCTAGGACGCTGATAGCCTGCCGTGGTCAGTTTCAAGGCACTTTTGCCTTCTTCCAGTTCAATGATGTTTTGGACGCTGCCTTTGCCCCAGCTGCGTTCGCCCATGATGGTGGCTCGTTTGTGATCTTGCAAACAGGCGGAAACAATCTCGCTGGCACTGGCGCTATAGTGGTCAATCAGAACGATTAGCGGAAAGTCCGGCAGCGTTCCTTCTTCTTCCGCTGTCCAAACCCTTTTCGGAGAATTACGCCCCTCGGTGCTGACAATCTTCCCTTCTTCGACAAACATATCGCAAATCTCAACGGCTGAAGTCAGCATACCGCCAGGATTCGAGCGTAAATCAAGGATCAGTCCCTTCATGCCCTCATCCAGCAAGTGGGCAACGGCTCGTCGAAGATCTTCCGCCGTGTGGCGGCTGAAAGAGGAAATACGGATGTAGCCGATCTTGTTTTCGTGATCGAGCATGAAATCCCAGTCGCCGTTCTCGTTCCGCTGATCTCCCAAGACGGTTTCGATTTGAACCATTTCGCGACGGACTGTGACGTCGTTGCTTTCGAAGGTACTTGGGTGGTAAATCGTCATCGTGACACTCGATCCCACCGGGCCTTTTAGCTTTTTGACGGCATCGTCTATCGAAATACCGGCTGTCTTTTCCCCCTCGATATGGGTAATCCGGTCGCCAGCGATGATTCCTGCCTCGTAGGCTGGTGTGCCGATCAGCGGACTCGTCACGACCAAGTGCCCGTCGCGGGTAGAGACTTGAATGCCGATTCCGCCAAATTCATTTTCAACACCGGTGCGGAAGCCTTCTAAGTCTTTTGGCGCAATGTAGTTAGAGTATGGGTCGAGCTTCGAGATTACACCGCGAATGGCCGCCTCCATTAGTTCGCGACGGTCGACATCTTTCACATAATTCCGATCGACCTGATCGAGCGTATCGGCAAAGAGTTGGATCAGTTCGACATACTCTTCGTCGACATTGGCGTAAACGTTATCTGGATCGGTGGGGTCTTCGCTTTTGGCGACCTCGGCAGCGGTAAGAGGAGGGGTGATCAAGAGCAGGGACAGAGCGATCAGGCCAGAGAGTTTCCACAGCATGGAGATCGATCCTCACCAATGCGGGTCTACGAAGCTCGCGCTAAAAAATTGATAGCGAGAGAAGAAGGAATGAGGAAATTATAGATTTCCCCAGAAGGTGCGGCAATTAAAAGGTTTTTGATTCCCGCCTGGATCTGGCGTTTCCTACCAAAGCTTAGAAATCGTACCAAATACCAAAACCGATTTGTTGTTCGAAGTTGTCGAAGAAGGAGTTTTGCGTGCTGTCGCCGTTATGGTAGTGCATGCCCATGCGGAAAGTACGTCCCGGGATTTCACCCACCCAGGCCCAGCCGGTTTGAACGACGAAGCTGCCTCCAAAGTTGACTTCTTCTCGCAAGTGGCAGCCAACGGCCAGGAAGGGTTCGCCCCAGAAGCTAGTTTTCCGCGTCGGTGACCACTCAACGCCGAATTGAAATTCCCAGGGATCTGACTCCAAGTGATAGAACGCCCAGCCAACTTCGCCATAAACACGCAGCTTCGGTGTGAAATAGTACGAGTGACCGAAGATCAACAAGTCGTGTGCATAGTTCAAACGAGGATAGGTCGGGTTCTTCAGGAGGAACTCGTCCCCTAAATGCGAACTTAAATGGTAATACCCAAAACGTGAACGGTGGGCTGGGTTGTCGGCATAGCTCCATGTAAGCTGCGTACCAGCGCGGAAATCGACACAGCGGACGTCGACTTCTTCAGGAATATCGAGTCGCACTTGGGCAGAACCTTCGATATCCCACTGCACACCTTCTGCGAGAAAGCCGGTTGCTGACTCACGTCCCCAACGCATCACCCCAAAGCGACCGCCTAACGTTCCGTCAAGCATCCAGTTGTCGTCGGTGATCTTCATAAGGTGAGCTGAAAGTCGCGACTCTTTTACGCCGGCCATATATGATTTGTAAACAGGCCCGGCTGGCAAGAGCGTCCATTCGTAAGGCGTTGTATCAAGAGGATCTGCGATGGGAAGATCATTCGCACGACCGGGGAAGACTCGATGCGAGTATTGCGGTTCAATCCAAGCGGCATCACCGTTGGCATCGATCAACGAAAGCTCGTCACTCATTGCCATTGGTCGCTCTAAAGGACTTTGATAGGCGACGGTGGCGAGTTGTGGTGCTTGCCCCTCCGTGGGAAAATCAAGAATCGGTTGTAATTGTTGCGAGCGATGGGTTGGAAACATGTTCTCCGGATCGGGCCAGCCCGTCTGTACCTGCGCTTGTGCCATCATGGGCAATGCCAGAGACAGTAAAAGGGCGTTCAGAATATTCCGGAGAGTATGTTTCATCGCAAAATTTGTTGTCTTTCGCATAGTCGCTACACGTGTTGTAATCGCGATGCTTTTGGTTATCGGCAATTTCATCACTGATGATGATGGCGAAGTGTAGCGATGTGGTACTCTGCACCCAAGGTCAGTTTCCATCGAAATAGTGTATTAGTAAAGTAAGTTCTCCTCGAACGCCCTTTCAGCGCTGGGCAGAGGTCTTCATGGTTCTGTTAGAATTCAGCATATCTCCTTTAAACAAAGGAGATTCCGTCAGTCAGTACGTTGCTCGCAGTTTGAAAATCATTGCCGCTAGCGGACTCGATTATCGCTTGCACGCTATGGGCACGATTGTCGAAGGTGAAATCAGTGAAGTGCTAGCCGTGCTACAGAAATGCCTGGAAGCGATGGCTGCGGATTGCGACCGCATCACCTGTACGGCCAAGCTGGACTACCGCAAGGGTTACCAAGGGCGTCTCGATTCCAAAGTGAAGAGCGTGCTTGAGAAGGTAGATATACCTTTGAAAACGCTCGTCGAAGGTGGCCCCACTTCCAGCGAAGATCAATAGGAAGGCAGACCTTATATGGATTCGCCGGAGTGCGACGTGGTCGTTGTAGGAGGTGGAATCGTCGGCTTGGCGACTGCTTATCAGATTTCTCGCCGATACCCAGAGCGAGATATTGTCGTTCTCGAAAAAGAAAAAGTGCTCGCTCAGCATCAATCGGGACGTAACTCTGGCGTTTTGCACTCTGGAATTTACTATCGGCCTGGCTCCCTTAAGTCAATCAATTGCCGCGAGGGGCGCCAAGAGATGCTCGACTTCTGTCGAACGCATGACATCCCCCACGAAGTCTGTGGCAAAGTGATCGTCGCTACGGAAGAAAAAGAGTTATCTCGCTTGAACGAATTGTTCGAGCGAGGAGTTCGCAACGGCGTTGCATGCGAGAAACTGGACGCTGATCGGCTCCGCGACTTCGAGCCAAACTGCCACGGTCTCGCCGCTTTGCATGTGCAAGACGCCGGAATCGTTGACTATCGACGCGTGTGCTTTCGCCTCTGCGAATTGCTGCAAGAACGGGGCGGGGTTGTGCAAACTGCTTCGCAGGTCATCCAGGTTGTCGCCAGGGAAGCCGAAATTGTGGTCGAGGCGACTACCGGTTCTTGGCGGACGCAGTTGTTGATCAACTGCGCCGGCTTGCAAAGCGATCGTGTGGCACGGCTGTGTGGTCAGCAACCCGAGGTGAAGATCGTCCCGTTTCGCGGAGAATATTTCGAGCTTGGGGAAGATGCCCAGCATTTGTGCCGCAATTTGATTTACCCGGTGCCTGATCCTGGCTTCCCTTTTCTCGGCGTACACATCACGCGGACGATCCATGGCACCGTTGAATGTGGCCCCAATGCGGTCTTGGCGTTGGCTCGCGAAGGTTATGACAAGTGGCAGATCAATTGGTCCGACGTGTGGGAAACGCTACGTTATCGGGGCGTCCATCGTTTGCTTGCCAAGCACTGGAGTGCAGGACTAGAGGAAGTGCGACGATCGTTTTTTCAGTCTGTATTTCTCAAATCGCTGCAACAGCTGGTGCCCGCAGTGCGTTCTCAAGATCTCGTTCCGGCACCGGCTGGAGTTCGTGCCCAAGCATTGCGGCCTGATGGTACTTTAGCTGATGATTTTGTGATTCAACGCGAAGGGCGGTTCATTCATGTCCTGAATGCTCCTAGTCCTGCAGCGACGTCATCGCTGAATATCGGAGGCACAATCGCGAATCAGCTTAACGATGTTTTGGGAAGTTGACGCGAACCTTTGCACCCGCTGCCGGGACTATGTCGTTCATAGAATGAATGAACGTAAGTGGTAGGAAGAAAGAATGAATCGTCGTCAGTTAACGCAGTTGGGTGTTCCCGCATACGCTTTGAACGAAGCGGTTAAGGCCGTATCGACTTCGGCCACTACGAATAAGCTGCGCGGTGCCGACTTGAAGCGACAAGTCAAGCAGGTCCTGGCGGCTCCAGAACAGTATGTAAAGGATTCGTGCTACGGCGAATTCGCGACTTTATTAGTGGAAGATCCCACGGTCGAACCGCTGCACGAGAACGTCGAGTATCGTACTTGGGGCGAGGATATCGACGCGATGGCCCATGCGCAGATGCGCGAAGCTTGTAAGTTGCCGCACGCTGCCGGCGCAGCAATGATGCCGGACGCACACGTCGGATATGGGCTGCCGATTGGCGGAGTGCTGGGCTTGGAAGGTGCTGTTGTACCGTACGCGGTGGGTGTGGACATTGCTTGTCGGATGAAGTTGAGCGTGTTGGATTTGAAACTCGATTCGTTCGTGTCACGCTTCGACGATTACTGCCGCGCATTGGAAAAAGGAACCCGTTTCGGTGTTGGTTCCGAGCATCAGAAGCCGCAAGCACACGAGGTGATGGACGAGAATTGGAACGTCACCAAAGTTACCCGGCAGTCGAAGGACAAGGCTTGGCGGCAGTTGGGAACTTCCGGTTCAGGAAATCACTTTGTGGAATTCGGTGTGCTGACCATATCCGCCGAGCAAGCAGCCGCTGAAGATTTCGACCTGGCCCCCGGCGAGTACGTGGCCCTTTTAAGCCATAGCGGAAGCCGTGGACCAGGGGCGGCGGTGTGCAATATGTACAGCAACATCGCGCGGACCAAACTGCCCAAGAAGTACGAAGCCCTCAAAAACTTGGCTTGGTTAACGCTCGATAGCGAAGAAGGGCAAGAGTATTGGGAAGCAATGAACTTGATGGGGCGTTTTGCCGCAGCCAACCACGAGGTCATCCATCGCCTGGTGAGCGAACTGATGGGAGCCGAGATTGTGGCTGGGGTTGAAAACCACCATAACTTTGCCTGGAAAGAGACGCATGGTGGACGCGAGATGATCGTACATCGCAAGGGAGCAACGCCCGCTGGGAAGGGGGTGTTGGGAGTGATTCCTGGCTCGATGGGGACGCCTGGTTTCGTGGTGCGGGGCAAGGGAGAAGCGGCCAGCTTCGATTCCGCTTCCCACGGTGCTGGCCGTTGTATGTCGCGGAAAAAGGCGAACGATACATTCCGCATCCAAAACACC
Source organism: Bremerella cremea (assembly GCF_003335505.1). Taxonomy (NCBI): domain Bacteria; kingdom Pseudomonadati; phylum Planctomycetota; class Planctomycetia; order Pirellulales; family Pirellulaceae; genus Bremerella; species Bremerella cremea. The sequence continues at coordinate 1,215,865 of NZ_QPEX01000010.1, read as the reverse complement.
CGCCAAGAGTTGAAGGAAAAAGGAGTCCATATCTTGTCGGCCGGTTCGGATGAAGTGCCAGGCGTATATAAGGACATCCACCAGGTGATGCGTGCGCAAAGCGATTTGGTGGAAATTATCGGACAGTTCGACCCAAAGATCGTCAAAATGTGTGGAGACGGAAGCCGAGCAGAGGACTAGCAGGCTACCAATTTTTCTGATCAAAAAGCGACGTAGTCGAGATAGAGGAGGGGGCAACGCGGTCATCTCCTCTGTCTTTCTTCTTGCCCTCTATGCAGCGAAGCGAATCTACGGCAGGGAATGCCCTGGGGATTCGTAGGTGAAATGTCGCTTCAATTTTTCGCTGGGCACGAAGGAATCGAGCGTGTAGCCGAGCGGAGAAATTCCTCAGGCTGCTAGGCTCCTCCCTGCTTTTGCGATAAAAGTAGACTATAGCTACCGTAATTCACGCACGGTTCTGATTAGTCGAAAAAAGAAAGTCTTTGTGGACGAACTCCAAAGTATTCCCGATCTCCTGCATGACGCTTCCTTGCAAGGCCTGCAATGGCAATCGCAAGATCGTACGCTGCGCGTCTTTTTTGATTGCATGCGCAGTGCGGTAGATGATTCGGATGCCGCTGATACTCCGGTTGAACTTAGGCTGGTCAACGTTACCCAGTTCGCGTTTTATTATTCGCCAGCTAGCGATTCCGTACGTCCTTCGGAGATTGATTTTGAGGCACGTTTTGCGAGTCCTGATTTGGCTCCCTGGGATGGCCGTTCGTCCGAAGCTTACTTGTCTCTGAATTCGCAGTTCGCAGAAATCGAGTGGGAAACGGCCGCACATCGTTTGTGGATTTATCGAGCGGAGGAAGAAGCCTCGTCGCTGCTGCAAGTGGCCATTTCTTTGGCTCCGGTGAACTACGGCGACGATGCGATCAAAGAGAGCATCTTTGTCACGTGCGATGCCATCGAGCCGTTATCTGGCGGGAAACCTCTTTCTTTGGAAAAGTGGAACGCCCAGTTCGAGGCTTGGTGGGAAGGTTGGTCTGAGCATTGGGAAGAAAAGTCGGAAGGTGACTTTGATGACGAAAGCGAAGACGACGAGGACGAAGATGACAACCAGTTCAGCTACGAAGATTCCAGCGAAGAGGAACCGAGTGTTTTGGATCCGCTCGACTACGTTCCGCCTGATAAGCCGGCGTTTCAGTTAGCTGAGACGGATGCTCCGGCGGAACTGCTCAAGCCGATTGAAGACTACCATACCGGCATGGTCGTGCGCGATTGGCGGCTAGTTCGCGATGCTTGCCCGCGGCTCGATGACGAAGATGAGCTTTCCGAGGAAGAACTTGCGGAAAGCTATCTTGATGATGGGCGAGGCAGTTGGAGCTACATTCGCCGGGTCGACTCTTGGTGGCAGGAAGGACGCCGGGCCTGCGTGGTGGTTCGGGGGATGGAACACTCCATGCCTGACGAAGATGAGCCGCCTGAGAATCGTGAGACGGTCATCACGTATGGTCTTCGCCAATTTGAGGGACGCTGGATCATTTGGTCTTCCACCCAAGGCTGGCCCGATTTTGGCTCAGCCCCGGAGATTTACGAAGAACCAGAGTGGAAGAAAGAGTGGGAATAACCGTTCGTTGGATGATTTAAGGCAACAAATGGCTAGTCGATTTCGGGGATTGGATCCCCTTCTTTGATTTCCTCTCCTTCCCAAATCGCGATTCCATCGGTGTAGGTTAGAATCCGATGTTGGCTGTTCGGGGCTGGCATCTTGCTTTTTGGGGGAAGGAATTGTGCGAGCTCTTGGATCGTTTCGGCGTAGTTGGGATCTCCTGCCAGGTTTTTCCATTCGTGAGGATCAGCTTGCATATCGTACAACTCTTGCGATCCGTCGGCGTATTGAATGAATCGCCAACGCTCGGTGCGGATGCCGTGGTTGTCATGATTGTGGGTGGTAATCGCGGGCCACTTGCGCTCGGTTTGGGCATCGATAAGTTGCGGCACTAGCGAGTGCCCTTCCAGGTCTTGCGGAGGAGTAATACCGGCCAACTCGCTGAGAGTTGGGTAAATGTCAAGCAGTTCTGCCGGCTGGGTACAACGCTGACCGGCCGTGATCCCAGGTCCAGCGAAGATTAGTGGCACACGTGTCCCGTCGTCCCATAGAGTGTTCTTGCCGGTGATTTCCTTTTCGCCAATATGCCAGCCGTGATCCGACCAAATGACGATCACCGTGTTGTCGGCATAGCCGTTCTCTTTCAGGGCGGCCATAATGCGCCCGATCTGGGCATCGACAAAGCTGGTACATGCCAAATAACTACGTGTTAGGTTCTTCCATTGCTTGGCATCTTGCAGAAACTTCAAGCGAGGTTCGGGCAGTTTCCAGTGCAGATACCAACTAAAGCGAGGTGTATCGGCGCGATCGTTGGGGATGATCTCTGGGACTTGGAGTTCATCTTCCGGGTAAAGATCAAACCATTTTTGCGTGGCGTAGCAAGGTACATGGGGCAGGAAGAAACCGACCGACAAGCAGAAGGGTTCCTGCGGTTTGTTGTTCAACGTATTCACTGCCCAAGAGGCAACTTGGTAGTCTCCTTTGTCTTCATCTTTATGCGGAAAGGTTCCCCAGTCGACCAGCGGATGGGCAGAAGGCGTGTTGACTAGCTTCTGTTTAGGACGCACGCCAACCCCGGCAGGTGGCCCCAGGACTTGGAATTCCTGATCGGTCTTTTTGCGGCCGTAAGGGCCATGATAAATCTTGCCGGTCGAATAGTTCGTGTAGCCGTGCGCATGCAAATGTTGCGGCAAGGTAACGATATCGGACAGTTCCGGCACATCGCGAAACCACGGAGACAGGCCGTAAATGCCGGTCGAGGAAGGTCGTCGTCCGGTCATCAAGCTCGTGCGGGAAGGATTGCACAGCGGCGATTGGCAGTGGGCATTCAAGAAGACCGTGCCGCGGGCCGCAATCTGATCGATATTGGGGGTGATGGCCTGAGGATGCCCCCCCAGGCAGCCGATCCAATCGTTTTGATCGTCGATGGATATGAACAAGATGTTCGGTTTTTGAGCTTCTTCGGCTTGGATCCAAGTTGGCAAACCTAGGAGCAATCCGAAGATCACAAGGAAAGAGCGTTGCATGAGGGCTATCTTTGACGGTGGGAAAATATCGTGAGACAGAAAAGGGGTACCACGATTCTAACCGATTCCAGTCGCGCGATCGAGCTTTCTCTGGTTGAGCAGGGCTGATTCAGGCCATTTATGGAATTCCACGCAGGCCCTGGGTGTCTGGGGGGGATCAACCGCGTATTATGGAAGAACGGCGATTGATCTTATCCTCTGTGCCTCGCTGCCGTCTTGTTGCGGCCTCTTTCTTAAAGGAGAGAATCCTTGAAGTCGTTCTCCTCGTTTCTGTCGTTCTTCGTCTTTCTCTTTTTGTCCAGCCATGCAACTTGGCCTCTTCCGCTACTGGCTGACGAGCCAATGGACGCCGCCCAAGAGGAAGAAGATGCCGCGAGTAACACGCAAATCGAATCTCGCCTGGCAGAGGATCTCAATTATTTAGCCGCAGATGAACGGGAAGGACGTGGCCCTTACACGCAAGGGCAGAAGGAAGCGGCCGATTTCATTGCGCAACAATTTGCTGAGGCAGGACTCAAGACGAAGCTGATCGAGAGAGGCCCTTTTCAGGTGTTCGCCAAACGCGAGTTCTTAGAACTAGGAGAGCAAAATCAGCTTACCTTCGCTGAGACAGATAACAATGTCAACGAAGTTCCGGCCAGCGACTATCAGCCGCTTTCGCCTAGCACTGGGGGCAAGTTCGATTTGCCGCTGGCGATGGCTGGCTACGGAATCACTTCCTCGCGGGACGACTACGACGACTACGCCAACTTCGATGCTACCGGCAAGGCTGTCATTGTTTTAAGGCACGAGCCTGATCAGTCTGGTAAGACGGGGAAGTTTGCCGGCGATAAGAACTCTAACCACGCCGCCCTGGCCACCAAAATCGAAAACGCTGTTCAGCATGGTGCCGCGGCCGTTTTTATCGTGACCGATGACGTGACGTTGAGCAAAGAGCGTGGCCGAGATGAATTGTTTGATTTTCAAATTCGCATGCCGAAGAATTTCAAGCCGAAGGTCCCGGTCATTCACGTTAAACGTGCCGTGATCGACGCGTTGCTGAAACAAGCCGGCCAAAGCTCGCTGGCGGAATGGGAGGCGAACGTCGATGAAACTTGGAAACCGAACTCGTTTGACCTGGAAGGGGTTCGCGCACAAGGGGAAGTCGAGATCGTGGCTTCGGAACGCGTCCAAAAGAACGTGTTGGGCCTGCTGCCAGGTAAGGGAGAACTCGCCTCAGAAGTCGTCGTCGTTGGGGCTCACTACGATCATATCGGACGTGGTGGTTCGGGTTCGCTGGCGCCATGGACGCGAGATATTCATAACGGCGCGGACGATAACGCTTCGGGAACGGTTGCCTTGTTAGAAACGGCCCGACGCTGTGCTGCTTGGAATATCGCCAATCGCCGTACCTTCCTGTTTATTGCGTTCGGCGGGGAAGAGCAGGGGCTTATCGGCAGCGAGTACTACGTTCGACATCCGCTGTACGATATGGAGAAGACCGTGGCCATGCTCAATTACGACATGGTCGGCCGCCTACGAAAAGAACGCCTGACGGTGTACGGGTACAACACCGCGAAGGAGTTCGAGGCTTGGTTGGACGAAGCTGCCAAGGAGCAAGGACTAGAGCTTAATAAAATCAGCGGGGGCTACGGACCAAGCGACCACGCTTCGTTCTATGGTCGCGGTGTTCCGGTGATGCATGACTTCACTGGGTTCCATTCGCAGTATCATCGTCCGAGTGATGATATCGAGTACATCAATGTGCCTGGAATTCGTAAAGTCGTGGATATGAATATGGCCATCCTCAAGCACTTGGCGACCGAAAAGATAACCCCGGTGCCGGAAGCGGGAGGGTCGCTGCTCGATCTTTATTTTGGCGATGGCTCGGCGGATGAAGAAGATTTACCGAAGCGGCGTCTGTTGGGCGTTGCTCTGGGGGATTTCAACGAGAGCGGCATCCCCATTCAAGCGGTTGGCCAGGAAACCGTCGCCCAGAAAGCGGGCCTGCAGCCAGGCGATCTCTTGCTGAGTTGGAAAGGAAAGCCGATTCAATCGCTGCAAGATCTCCGTCAAGCGGTCGACGCTGCCCAGCCTGGCGAGAAAATCCCGGTGCGGATCTTGCGAGACGAGAAAGAACTGGAATTGGATGTCGAGTTCGCCCAATAATTCCATGCTTGAGCGAGACCCCGGAACCGATTAGGCTGAGCGAATCACACCTACTTTTGCTTTTCTGCCAATAGCCTTCCCCCCAGCCTGCGAAAGTGAGCCATTTTATGCTCCGAGTTTTTGCTGCCCTGACGCTCTGCTGTTGTCTGCTTTCTTCTGTTGCCGTGGCCCAAGACGAGCAATACGCGCCTGGCCCGGATGCGGCACGGAAAGATGGCGTTCCGCAAGGTACCGTTACCAAGCATGTGTGGGATCAAAGCGAAATCTACCCTGGCACGGTGCGAGATTATTGGGTTTACGTACCGCAGCAGTACAAGAAAGGTGAGCCTGCTTGCTTGATGGTGTTTCAAGATGGTGCCGGGTTTGTGAACGAAAAGGGGCACACCCGTGTTCCGATCGTCTTCGACAACTTGATTCACGCCGGCGAAATGCCCGTGACCATTGGGGTGTTCATTCAGCCAGGCGAAGTTCCCGCAACGAAACCAGGACAAAACCCGCGCAAGAATCGCAGCTACGAATACGATACCCTGAGTGATCAGTACGTTCGTTTTCTGCTGGATGAAATCTTGGCTGACGTCGGCAAGCAGTACGATATCAGCAGCGATCCGCAGCATCGTGCCATTTGCGGTAATAGCTCAGGCGGCATCTGTGCTTTCACGGCAGCTTGGGAACGTCCCGATTCTTTTGGCAAAGTGGTGAGCCACATCGGCAGCTTTACGAACATTCGCGGCGGGAATGTCTACCCGGCGTTGATTCGCAAAACCGAACGCAAGCCGATCAAAGTGTTTTTGCAAGACGGCAAGAACGACCTCGACAATCTGCACGGCAACTGGCCCCTGGCCAATCAGCAGATGGCCGCCGCGCTTAAATTCTCGGACTATGATTACAAGTTCGTTTACGGCGAAGGAAAGCATAGCGGACGCCACGGAGGAGCAATCTTCCCCGATACGATGCGTTGGCTGTGGAGCGACGTAGTGAGCCAGAACTAGCCTCGCTTTAGCTGGACTGCTTTCCTCTTTTTCGCTTTTTATCGGATGTGGTTGTATGCGTTTGCTTATCGCTGCTGTGTTGTGTTGTTTGCCCTGCGTTGCGTTTGCCCAAGATATGCCGCTTAGCGATGTTCTGATCGACGGGCAAGGTTGGGAATTGGTTGCCGATGGGTACAAGTTTACGGACGGACCTGCTGTCGATGCCGAGGGTAACATCTATTTCACCGATGTCCCCGGGCAACTCGTGCTGAAGATTGACCATGCCACCAAGCAGCTTTCTACCTTTTCGGAAGGGCAGGGAGGAACCAGCGGGTTGATGTTTGGCCCCGATGGTCGTTTGTATGGCAGTCAATACTTCAATCGCCGAATCGTGGCCTTCGATGCTAAGGGAAACGTGGAAGTCATTGCCGATGATCTCGGGGCGAATGATCTGGTTGTTGCCAGCAACGGCAATATCTATTGCACCGACACACCAGGGCATCAGGTTTGGCTCGTACGCCCCAATGGGGAGAAACAGGTGGTTGCCCAAGATATCGCAGCTCCGAACGGAATCATCTTATGGCCCAAAGAAGGAACGCTGGTGGTCTCGGACTCGGCAGGGAAGAATTTGATTGCCTACCGCGTGGAAGAAGACGGAACGCTTAGCTACGGTGCCCCTGTTTACGCTTGTCGTGTGCGACACAAGGACGCCCCTAGCAAGGGCGACGGCATGACGGTCGACTCGGCAGGACGCTTGTATGTTGCCACTGATTTAGGACTGCAAATGTTTGATTCCACGGCACGGATTAGTGGCGTGTTCAGCAAGCCCAGTGGTGACTTCGTGGCCAATGTTGTCTTTGCTGGGCCGAAGCTCGATACGTTGTACGTGACAAGTGGTGGGGGAATTTATCGCCGACTGACCCAAGCGACCGGGCTGCGGTATGGTAAAGTAGACGATCAGTAACGTTTCCTTCGCTCCTTGCCAGCCGTTTTAAGCCGTCCATGAACGATACGACCACTTTCCCTCCGCCCACTGCGGCCGAGCTCCGTGCAGACTTCTGGCGGAAGTGGATCGAAATCGGAGCGATTGTGCTGCTGTTCTTTCTGTTTGTCGGCCCGTTGACCCCAGAGGTAAACGAGGCTCACTACTTGGCCAAAGCGCGGCACTATTGGAATCCCGCTTGGTGCCCGGATGATCACTTCTTGAACTCTGGCGACGCCCATGGCGTGTTTTATTGGAGTTTCGGTTGGATCACGACTTTGGTTTCGTTTCCGGTAGCGGCTTGGATCGGTCGTTGGCTCTGCTGGATTGCAATTGCGGTGGCTTGGCGGCGGATGATTGCACAGGTAACCGATTTGCCCTGGGCTGGCTTGTACGGCATGGCCATGGGGCTGGCCGGTGTCTATTACTTGCACATGGCCGGCGAGTGGTTGATTGGGGGCGTCGAGGCAAAGTGTTTTGCTTATGCGTTCGCCTTCTGGGGGATCGGCGATGCGTTATCAGGTCGCTGGAACCGAGCTTGGATTCTGCTGGGCATCGCGAGTGCGTTTCATGTGCTGGTAGGGGGCTGGATGGTCGTTTGCTTGATGTTCTGCTGGCTAGTCTGCCCCCGGCAACGAGCGACGATCCGGTCTTTTTGGCCAGGCCTGTTTGCCGGTGGGGCAATCGCGTTGGTGGGCGTTGTTCCGCTGCTGCTGTTGGACCGTGGGGTGGCTCCGGAAGATAGTGCTTTGGCGAGTTACTACTATGTTTACGAACGCTTGAATCACCACTTGGTGGTGCATTCGTTTTCCCTCAGTTTTAAGCTGCGATTTACCTTAGCCACATTCGCCTGGGCTGGGACGGCGTGGTTGCTGCGTAATCACGACAAGGCCCGCCTGGTCAATGGGGTTGTCGCGGGCAGCGTCGTACTGGTGTTGATTGGCGTGTTTATCGATCAGTACTTTGTCTTTGTGCTCAACGATTACCTCTCGGCGGCCAAGCTGCTGCGGCTGTATTGGTACCGCATTGCCGACGTGATGGTGCCGATCGGGCTCAGCATTAACCTTTTGGCTTTATATCAACTGCACCGAGCTAAATTGCCCACGGTGGCACGCGGTGTCTTGGTGGCGGTTTGCTTGCTCGTTGCCGTAGGGTTATTGGTTCGCATCGCCGACCGCTGGACGGCCACGGCCGGCCCCGCTGATCAAAGTACGTTGGTGAGTGATCCGACTGCTTGGCAAGAAGTGGGGGCATGGATTCGTGAGAACACGCCGCCAGAGGCAATCTTTCTGACGCCCCGGATGCAATCGACTTTCAAGTGGTACGCTCAGCGGGCTGAAGTCGTGACGACGAAAGATGTCCCACAGGATGACATGAACTTGCTGGAGTGGCGGTGGCGGCGAGGAGCCGTGCAGTGGCGTTCGATCAATAATCGAAACACCTTGAGTCTGGCAGGGCTAACGGAAGAGAACGTCCGCGACTTGGTTGAAAAATATGGCCTGAAGTATGTGGTGGTCGATCAAGTAATCGCCCGTCGCGATCATGTTCCGATCGAGTGGAGCTTTCAGCGGATATATCCGGTCGATCCTGCTGAGAATGCGAGCTACGAAGTTTATGAAGTCACCCCTTAGCGACAATTCGTCTGGCCGTTGGGCGGCTAAGTTGCGGCAGACGTTGGGATTATCTCAGACGCACTTCCCACACCTTCGGCATACATCGCCTAACCTTTCGTACGGCCGACACATTGGGCCTGCGTATCCGAGAACTCGGCAAGCCGCAAACCTGATTTTGATTTATCCCGATACGTCAGGTCGCTGGATGATTCCCCTGATGGTGCGGGCCGAAACCGAAGGAATTCATGCCGGTGAGATCGCCCTGCCAGGGGGCCGCCGCGAGCCAGGCGAGACCGCTCTTACGACTGCACTGCGAGAATTTAATGAGGAAACGGGGCATTTAGTCGCGGCCAAGGCAGTCGTAGGGGAGTTGCCTCCTACAAATGTTTGGGCCAGTAATCACAAAGTGCGAACCTTTGTCGCCTTAGAAACCTCTATGCCGGTGTGGAAGCCAGACCCAAGAGAGGTCGCGGCCCTTCTTTATTTACCCGTTACCCAGCTAATGGACCCCAGGAACTTCGGCATGCACCAGGTCACTCGCCGCCGCGTTCAATTTTCCGCCCCTCATTTGAGTGTCGACGGACAACGCGTGTGGGGTGCGACTTTGCGTATGTTGGTCGAATTGGGGCAAGCTCTCACTTCGGCCAAATAACCGCCCTGGGTGTTGGTGCCTACCAGTCAAGGTAGACACCCTACTTCTTGCGTCCAAATCGCTTTCGATTCGTATCGATACCTGCTTGCATCAGCGTGTCCGCGTTCCCTACCTATGGTCGCCGACGCGTGGTCCCTTATACTAAGCAGTCGGTACGCAATACGTGGGCGACAATAATTAGGTTAGCTAGGCATGACGGTACGTGTCGGAATTATGGGAGCGACGGGTTACACCGCGCTCGAACTGCTAAAAATCTTGGTTCGCCATCCGGAAGTCGAAGTTACGGCACTTACGACCCGGAGCGAAGATCGTCCGCACCTAAGTTCGATCCATCCGCAGTTTCACAAGGTGCTTGATTTGCACCTCGAAAATTGGGGCACAGCTGAATTGGCCCAACGTTGCGATTGTGTGTTCGGCTGCTTGCCTCATGCCGCTTCGGCTTCGGTCATCCCCGAGCTTTTGGATGCCGGCATGAAGGTTGTCGATTTGAGTGCCGACTACCGCCTGAACGACCCCGCCGTCTACAGCCAGTGGTACGGTGCCGAACATCCCGATGCGGAACGGATGAAGACCACCGTTTACGGCCTACCGGAACTGTTTCGAGAAGGAATCGCCGAGGCGCAATTGGTGGCCAACCCAGGCTGCTATCCGACCGGTGTTTCCCTGGCGTTAGCACCACTGCTGAAGAACGGTTTGATCCGTCCTGACGGCATTATCGCGGACTGCAAGAGTGGTGTCAGCGGAGCAGGACGGACCCCAAAGCTGGGAACGTTGTATCCGGAATGCAACGAAAGCTTTGCGGCATACGGCGTGGGCACCCATCGGCACATGCCAGAGATCGAACAGAATTTGACCGTCTACTCTGGCAAAGACGCCACGGTGATCTTCACCCCGCATTTGGTGCCGATGGATCGCGGGATTTTATGTACTTGTTACGCGCTGCCTGAGAAGGATGTGTCGGAAAAGGAACTGCTCGCCCTGCTGGAAGAGACTTATCAAAATGAACCGTTTGTTCGCGTTCGTAGTGATTTGCCTGCGACCAAGCATGTTGCCGGTACTAACTTCTGCGACATCACGGTCCGCCGTGTGAAAGACCGAGTCGTTACTATTTCGTGTATCGATAATCTCATTAAAGGTGCCTCAGGCGCAGCGGTTCAGAACTTCAATTTGATGTACGGGTTCGCTGAAACGACTGCTTTGCTTTGATCGGAAGATGAAGGAAGAATAGAGGATGAGTTCGTCAATTCCCGCTGGATTTCAAATGGGTGGCTTTCACTGTGGTGTGAAGCGAAACCCGAACAAAGAAGACCTCTCGTTGATTGTCTGCGACGAGGATACGGTTGCCGCTGGCGTCTACACGACGAACCTGGTTGTGGCCGCGCCGGTGGTTTGGGATCGGGCACGCACCCCTTCCGATAAGATCCGCGCCGTCATCACCAACTCGGGCAATGCCAACGCTTGCACAGGCGAGCAAGGCGATAAGGACAACGCTGAGTTAGCCGGAATCGTCGCTGGCAAGGTCGGCGTCTCTGCCGATCAAGTCTTGACGATGTCGACCGGTATCATCGGGCATCATCTGCCGATGGAAAAAATTCGCACCGGCCTGGACGAAGTCTTCCAGCGACTTGGCACAGACGAAAGCCACTTTGATGCCGCTGCTCGGGGAATCATGACCACCGACAAAGGCAAAAAAGTCGCGGCACGCCAGTGCGAGATCAACGGCAAGCCGGTCAAGTTAGTCGGCATGTGCAAAGGTGCGGGGATGATCGCCCCGAACATGGCCACGATGCTGTCCGTGGTGCTAACCGATGCCGAGCTAAGCCCAGCCCAGGCGAAACAACTGTTGACCGATGTCACTAACGACACGTTCAACTGTATCACCGTGGACGGCCACCGCAGCACGAACGACACCTTGCTGCTGTTGGCAAGCGGTAAGGCCGAAACGGGGGAACTTGCCGGCGAATCGCTCGATACATTCCGAGCCGAACTGCATCAGTTGTGCGAAGATCTCGCCAAGCAAATTCCGGCAGACGGGGAAGGCTCGACGCACCTGATTGAGATCAACATCGAAGGTTGCAAAAACCGGGACGACGCTCTTCGAATCGCCAAAACGGTGGCCGATAGTGCCCTGGTCAAAACGGCGATTACCGGCGGCGACCCCAATTGGGGACGAATCGTCTCGGCGGCTGGTTACTCAGGGGTTAAGTTCGATCCGATGGGAATGGAGCTTGTTGTCAACGGGCATCTTCTGTACCGAGAAGGTACCCCGGTCAAGTTCGACGAAAAGACGGTCAGCCAGTCGATCAAAGATAACTTCGAGACCAACGTGACCCTCAAGTTCACCGAAGGGGACACCAAGGTCCGCTATTGGTCGAGCGATTTAACCGTGGAATACGTCCGGTTTAACTCGGAATACCGCACGTAATCACTTCAAGCAAACTACTTCCCGCAGATCATGCTGAGCATGACAGGAAGCGGACAGGCGTTTGCTGATGGTAGGGTAAAATGACTTTGAACAGGGGCGAGTTAATAACTCGCCCCTGTTTTTTGTGATGCCGAATAGTAACCACTTCATCGCCTTGTTGGTTGTGCCTCTACTTTAAAAATAGCGGTTGGTGCGTGCTGGTATCTAGTTTGTCCGTGCCATGCTGAAAGCAACGGCTATCCGCTGCTAGCACAAATTCGTCTTTGCGTAGTTGGCTACTATCGATACACTCTCGCGACGGCATGAAATAGAGAGCCGTTGATGATGGGCTTGGTTTACCCCACCGAGCCTATAGAACCCCATCATGCACGCCAAATCTACGCCACTGTTATGTCCCTGAGGTATTCGTCTGCAATGACCAAGGAAGCCCGGAACCGCAAACTGACCGCCGTCCTTGTCGTCAACGAGGAAACGGACCTGATTCGCGAAACACTTACCAGCGTTCAGCCGATTGTTGATGAAATCGTGCTGCTGAACCTGGGAGAACCTGCCGCGATCGCGTCGGTTATCGACGAGTTCTCCGTAAGCGTTGTGCCTCACCAGTGGCAAGATTCTTTCGGCGAAGCACGCAATGCAGCCTTAGCCCATGTGACGGGCGAATGGATTTTGTGGCTTGATGTGGGGGAAACGATCGGCGAAGAAGATGCCGCCCGCTTGCGTGAGTTTGTGAATACACAAGTCGACATCATGACCGCTTACGTCTTGCTGGTGCGGGCTCCGCAAGCCCCCGGCACGATCGGCAGCGAACAGATTGGCCAAGTCCGTCTCCATCCGAATCATCCTGGTATTCGCTACGAAGGTCGCGTCCGCGAATCGTTGGTGCCAGCACTGGCGGAATGTGGCATGGGAATCGAAGCGGTTCCTTTTCTGATTCAACGAAACGCTATCGAGAACGATACGAATTGGAAAAAGCAGCGAGCCCAACGTGACGCGAAGCTGGTTGAATTAGAGATCAAAGAAACCGGTCCGAATGCCCGTCTGATGATTTGCATGGCGGATGCCGTACAAGCATTGAACGATCAACAAAACGCACTCATGTTTTTCGAGCAAGCATGTCGCTTGGCAGAGCATGGTTCGGCAGAAATGCTCGAGGCGTTCTACGGCATTTTAACGGCGCTCGATTCTCAGGCGGATTCGCTTGATCTGCAGATTCAAACTTGCATGACCGCGTTAGAGATATTTCCGCTCGATGCCCAACTGCTTTGTGCCGTAGGAGGCTATTTGCAGACCAAGGGGCACTTAGAACTAGCGCGTCGTTCGTTCGAGACCGCCTACAAATACGGTCAGATCAATCTCGAATCGTGGCACATTGACGATATCGACGAAATTGCGGCATCTTGTCTGGCGATCACGACCCATGCCAGTGGGAAGCAAGAACAAGCAGAAGAAATTTTGGTGCAAGCGTTAAAGGATTGTCCTCATTCCGTCCGGTTGCGTCGTCAAGTGATCGAAATGTATGTGAAGCATGGGCGACGTCAAGAGGCCATTGCCGAACTAGAGCGTCTTCCGGCCGATTATCCCAAGTTGGAAGCCATGCGAAGTGCGGTTCGTGGGGCGGCGCTGGCAGCTCAGCAGAACTGGACTTCCGCTCGACCCTACTTGGAAGCTGCTTATCAGCAGGGCTCGCGCGAAACGCTTTGCCTGCGTTGGTACGCCACGACGCTCGTTGCGTTAGAGGAACAAGATGCGGCACGAGAAGTGTTGCAGGCTTGGAAACAACGCGAGCCTAGCAACACCGAGCCAGACGACTTAGCCCAAGCCCTACTGCGAGGCCCTAATTATCTGAAGAAGACTTCGGTCAAAGCGGGCTAACAACCAGTGGAACATAAAAAAACGGCGGATTGCCAATCAAAGGTAATCCGCCGTTTTCTGTTTCTTGATTGCAAGTAGCGAGCTACGAGCGGCCAACTCGGTTGAGAACCGTGGTTAGTGTCTCGCGAAGGACGCCACCGCTGCGTCGCAGGGCCTGGATTTCTTTCGGCCATAGATCAAGTTGATAGGTTGCTTCGACACCATTTTTGCCGACAACCGTTGGCACACTGAGGGCCACATCGCGGATATCATAGCAGCCGTTTTGAATGCTGGAGATCGGCAGAATCTGGTGACTGTCTAAAGCAATCGCGTCAATCACATCGCGAATAGCGATACCAACGGCGAAACCAGCGCCACCTTTCTTCTTGATCACTTCTGCGCCAGAGCCCTTGGTGCGGGTGAACAGTTCGTTGGCGGCATTCGGATTCCAACCGGGGAACTTTTCAAGCGGTAGCCCGTTGACCGAAGCGGAAGACCAGATCGGCACCATACTATCGCCATGTTCGCCGAGGATCAAAGCTTTGACCTGAGTTGGTGGAAGCTGACAGTGCTGGGCGATCAAGGCCCGGAAACGGATGGTATCGAGCTGCGTGCCCAGACCAATCACCTTGTTGGTGGGAAGGTCGAGCCGTGTCGAGGCCAGGTACGTGAGGATGTCGACCGGGTTCGAGACGACAAAGACAATCGCGTCCTTCTTGTAACCGACCTTCTTGATTGAATCGAGAATGGTGAGGAACAGGTCAACGTTGCGGTTGATCAGGTCCAAGCGGCTTTCGTCGGGCTTACGGCGTAGGCCGGCGGTGATGCAAATGATGTCGGAGTCGGGGATGTGCTCGTAGCTACCGCTGGAAATGATTTGGTCGGCCGTACTGGGGGCACCATGCAATAGGTCGAGTGCTTGGCCGCCAGCTAGGTCGGCGTTAACGTCGAGCAAGGCGATTTCACGAACGATGCCGCTGCACTGCAACGCGAACGCCGCACACGAACCGACCAGGCCACCGCCGCCAATGATGCTAACTTTCATCTGTCTTTTCTCTAGCTATGGGATGTTTGTCGGGTTAGCTGGAACGCTCTCTGGATTGAGGAGCGAAAGGGCAGGAGGTTACGAGTGCTTCGACAGTTCGGCCATCACGCGCTGGGTGATCATCTGGATCAGCGCTTCCTGGTCTGAGCTACCACCGCTAGTTGCCGCGGGCTTCGCGGCGGCCTTGGCTCCCATTGGTTCTGGGGCACCAAAGGCACGACGTTGCACGTTGGAATCTTGCCAGCTATCGCGGAAGACATCGTTCGCACAGATATCGCAATCTTTGTACTGTTCGGTGTTGCGTGGATCGCTCCAGCCCCACTTGTCCTTCAGGTCGAGCAGTTCACGCGATTTCTTCTCGTTCAGGAATTCGACGTGACCCAACTGCTTAGCCAGGATCAGCATACGACAGTAGGCATCCAGAATTTCGGTCCACCAGTAGGCACGCTCGACGTTTTCGCCGTAGCTAACCGTACCATGGTTGGCCAGCAGAATTAGGTTGGTACGATCGACGAACGGAATGATCGTATCGGCGAACGACTGACCGCCAGGGGTTTCGTACTTGGTAATTGGCACGTCGCCCAGGAAGACTTCCACTTCCGGGAGCACACATTGCGGGATCGGCTCGCGAGCGATCGCAAATGCGGTGGCGTGCGGCGGGTGGCAGTGAACGACGCTCTTGACGTCTTCACGCTGCTTGTAAATTTCCAAGTGCAGCAAAGCTTCGCTAGAACGGGGCTTGCGTCCCGCGATTTGCTTGCCGGTCATATCGATTGTGGAAATATCGTCCGGCTTGAGGAAGCCTTTGCAGTGCATCGTCGGCGTGCAAAGAACTTCGTTCTCGCTGACGCGAACGGTGATGTTGCCATCGTTAGCGGCGGCGAAGCCCTTGGCATAAATTCGCCGGCCGATATCGCACATATCTTGTTTGATTTTGTGAACGTTCGTCATGCCGATTCGTTGCTCGCAATCAAGGGTAACGTGTTATTGTGATTTGAAATTTCAGTTTCCTCTCTCTGGGGAAGAGGGAGGGAACTTATTGGTTTAGCCGGTAACGGATA